>JANXAJ010000010.1 GCA_025062295.1 Bacteroidia bacterium
TGCCGCCGCCACACCTAAGGGAAAAGTCCACCTACAATACCCCCCTATCGTCTCAGCTGCTCCTGCGATGAAAGACAACGAGCTTGTCTTTATCCCATATTTTTTCCCAAGAAGGTGACTTTTCTAAGGAGTCTATAAACTGAATAAGTTTTGCACTTCCTACAGGCCATGGGTTAGGGTCTTCTCGCAAAAGAGCGATGTACTCTACCTTGCTCAAACCTGCAGGGAAGTGATAATACTCCCAGCGCGGGGGAATGTGAGAGATTAACCGAGATACAGCACTTACAGAGGCTTGAGGAGGGATAAGCCTGAGGCCTTCATGAATTTTTGAGTAGTTGTAGGGAGAGTGGTAGTGCTGAGGGGCATACCATCGGTGGCGTTCAGCTTCATACCATTTGGAGACACGCTTCTCCAGTAGGGAAAATCCCATAATGTGAGCCCCTAATGCTCCTGCTGCCAAGAGAGTCCAACATCTCCAATTGCCTTTCCAGCGTTGGGCTGCCCATAGCACAGCAATCGGTAAAATAACCGCAAATTCTACGCTATAATGGTAAAGGGTTCCCCATATCATATAATCAGAAGCCAGCAGTTTGTACATATATACGGGTAGGAGGAGAAGGAGGAAGAGAGGCTGGAAAACAAATGCCCATCCACCTGACCATAGTACGCTCCAGTGCAGTTCTGACTTGATACCGACCCCGTCGGGGTAGGGAGATTCCCACAGAAGGGTCCATACAAGCTGTGGACGCAGAAGAAGGGTTCTTACAATGCGTTTGAAAGAGAAGGGGGGTACTTGACCAGACTGAAGGGCAGCTATAGGGTCGTCTGCCCCCAGATAGCTATATAAATTCATTCGACTGTGAGCAGGGATATCTGGTTTGTACAGAAAGTAGGCTATGGCGAACCATAGGGCTGCTATGCCCCCTGCCACTAAGAGAAATCTTCGCTCCTCGGGAGCTTTATATACAAATACAAGGATGAGAGCTATCCATACCCCCCACAAAGCAGCTGATTCTTTTGAGCCAATGAAGAAAAGCCAAGTGAGAAAGGCTATCCACCATTTTCTCTGCTCTATGCCGTAAAGTACAAAGGGAATCCAAATGAGGACCTCATGCCAATCAAAAGCTAATAAACTAACAAGGCCCCACATTCCGAAGTAATGTATCATACTCAGGAGCCCTGCTCGCCAGTCTTTTAGCCGATGCTTAGCGTAGAGAAATAAGCCTAGTCCGCCAAGCCCTACCAGCAACCATTGATAAACTAAAGCTCCCCATACCCCTCCTATCCAATAAAAAGGTAAAGCCAAGTGATAGGTCGGGGCTGCATGGGGTACAACTACCCATCCTTCCTCGCCGTAGAAGTTGCTTGAACTTAGATATTTCGGGACAAAATATCCCTTTGAATGGTTTTCTAAAACTTGCGAAATGTATGCGAGATCTCCAAAGGTTCTAAAGTTATAGTGGTTAGGAAAAGTTACGAGTCCCATGATTGACATGAAAAAGAGCCAGACTACGAGGACAAGGATGATAGCTCTGCGGGGCATTAGGCAAAGGTAGAGGAAAGAGCGGTGAAAGATTTTACTTTCGTAAAGTGTGGGATTTTGGCAGATATGAAAAGGAGCTCCTAAGTCTGCGTTGGACAGCCTTGGGTCAGTGGGAGCAGTGGATGTCTTATGCGCTCTCAGGTGGGGGAAAGCGACTGCGCCCATTTTTAGCCTGGCTTAGCTATACTTTCTATGCTGGTGGAAGAGCAAAGTGGGAAGAGGTGCTCCCACTTCTTCATGCTATAGAACTATTTCACACCTTTACGCTCATACATGATGATATAATGGATAAATCTCAGATCAGACGCGGACTTCCTACTCTTTATCGGCAAACAAATGAAAATGTAGCTATACTTATTGGTGATGCCTTTCTAATCAGCGCCTACCAGCAATTAACTTCCCTGCCGCCTGAAGTGTGTAAGCAGATTGGAGAGGTGCTTTGTCATGCTGCCCTTCGAGTGTGTTATGGTCAGCTTTTGGATTTAGAGATGAGTGAGCGTCCAACGGCTGAGGCTTCCATGGAGATCTACCTAAAGATGATTACAGAGAAAACTGGAGCGCTTCTTGGAGCGGCTCTTGAAGCAGGGGGTATCTTAGCGGGAGTTCCCCTCTCAGAGGCTCAGAAACTCAGGGAAGTGGGTGAGGGACTGGGGCGATTCTTCCAACTCCAAGATGATTATCTGGATGCTTTTGGAGAGGCAACCGGAAAGGTAAAGGGAGGGGACATTGCAGAAGGTAAAAAGACCTTTCTCTGGCTCTGGTTGTGGGAGAGAGCTTCACCCTCGGAGCGTCAAGTTCTTGATAATCTTTCTCTTTCTCCTGAGGAGAGACGGATGTTTGGTCTCAAGCTTTATGAAAAATATGAGCTCCGACCACGAGCTGAGGCTTACTTGAGTGAGGTTAGAGAGAGTTTGGAAGAGCGCATTCAAGCTGTGGCTTGTAAAGAGGCATTAGCTGAGGTTCTGAGACAGATAAGCGAGCGCTTGAGATGAGAAGAGAAGTCGTCGGTTGCCTTGCCTTTAGCAGACAAACTTGTCTTGGGAGTATTACCAAAAGGCGGCAGAGCTATTGATTGCTCTTGCTATTTGAGAGATAAGCTTGCACCTTAGCTAAAACATCAGTCCATTCCACTGGCTCATAACATAACCCCTCTTAGTTTGGAAATTTTTCTACCTTTTCTCGGAGCTAATCTGACGCTATCTGGAAACAAAGGCCTCTCCAGAGTCGACCCATCATCTATGTTTTCCTGAAACTATGCGCGGGATAATAAGCAGTATATTATCCTTGAGTTCTGCTTTTCTTTCACAATTATAAAGCAATCACATCAAACCGTCCTGCGCTTTCCCTGAGGGGGTTTAGGGCTTCATGATAGAGTTTCTCCTGGTAGGCTATAAGGCGATCATGCCATTGGGGATGGTAGATAGACAGTATTCGCACAGCTAAGAGGGCTGCGTTGGCGGCGTTATTCACGGCTACAGTGGCAACTGGGATCCCTTTCGGCATCTGAACAATAGAGAGAAGCGAATCTAATCCACCCAGAGACTGGGTGGAGCGAATCGGCACACCAATCACTGGTAAGGTTGTGAGAGCAGCAAGCATACCGGGCAAGTGAGCCGCTCCTCCTGCTCCAGCGATGATGACCTTGAGACCCCGATCTGCTGCCTTCTTGCCATAGGCCCAGAGCCTGTCAGGTGTTCGGTGAGCTGAGACAATGGTGTATTCATAGGGCACACTAAATTCCTCTAAGACTGCTTTAGCGGCATCCATCACCTCCGCATCGCTGGCACTACCCATGACAACCCCCACTAAAGGCTGCATATCACAAAGTAGCCAGATTTTTGTTTTGTCTGCTAATGGGACGGCTGTACTACGACAAAAATTGCTCTTTCTGCTGTCGCATAGCACAGCTAGGGCAGGAGGTTTTTTCTTCCGCCTCCGTAGAATGGGTGCCCGCTGATTTCTCAGATTTGAAAGCCCTTCCCCTTCCTGTCAATGCTATTATCTATGAGGAAGGAGGCAAATGCTGGGTAAAAACAGAAGCCATTCGTCTATTTCTGCATAGGGCTGGGCACCCCTTTTTGGCCGCTCTTCTCTCAGCCATTCCCTTGAGGTGGCGAGATAGAATATATGACTGGATAGCTAAACATCGCTTTTGCTTTAGCGCACGCATAAATCCTTCTCAAACAGCGGATGGAGCGCTTTATTGCGCTGTACCAAGCTCTCGAGCAGACGCAAAGTCAGACCCATAAGCTACGGGCTCTTCAAGAATATTTTCAGACTGCGGACCCTCATGAAGCCGCTTGGGTTGTTGAGCTTCTTCGGGGCAAACACGCCAAACGCTTTGTTTCTCCTCAAAAGCTCCGACTCTGGCTCTCTGCCTACCTCAATCTACCCCTTGAGATCATAGAAGAATCTTACCGTCATGTAGGCGATCTGTCGGAGACCATTGCTCTCCTTCTCCCCAATCGTCAAAATCCAACGGGCAACTTACCACCTCTTCCTTGGCTTGCGGAAGTGGAGCTCCCGCAAGCGGCTCGTTTTCCGGAAGACAAGCAGAGAGAATGGCTTTACGGCTATTGGCAGAAGCTCAGCTTTTGGGAGGCCTTCCTCTTTCACAAGCTGCTTTTAGGTGCTATGCGCGTGGGGGTGGCTCAGGGTCTCGTTATTAGAGCTTTAGCAGAGGCCTTTTCCCTTCCCGAAGCCCATGTGGCTCAGCGCCTTACTGCAAACTGGACCCCCTCCCCCCACTTTTTTCTTCATCTTCAAGCTCACGCTCAGCAGGAAAGCTTAGAACCCTATCCTTTCTTTCTGGCGTATCCCATAGAGGAGCTTGGACCAGACTTTCAAATCAAAACTGCTGATCTATCAGAGTACTTGATAGAATGGAAGTGGGATGGGGTTCGTGTGCAGCTTGTGCGTCGGGGTAGTGGAGCAGCTCTCTGGTCGCGAGGAGGTGTTTGCCTCACCGAAAGTTTTCCTGAAGTTATCTCCTACTTTTCCTCACTGCCTTCTGGTACTGTGTTAGATGGAGAACTGCTAATTATGAAGGAAGATATTGTACAGCCTTTCTCTGCTCTTCAAACTCGTCTTATGCGAAAGAGGCTTTCTTCTTCGCTTCTCAAGAGACTTCCGGCTACCATTTTCGTTTATGACCTTTTAGAGTGGGAAGGGCGAGATCTCCGCTCTCTCCCGCTTACAGAACGGCGTCAGCTTCTTGAAGAAATTGCCAAAATGTATCCTTTCATACAAGTATCTCCTCTTCTTCCATGTTCTGACTGGACAGAGCTTGAAGTGCATCGCAATCATCCCCCGCAGGGAGCTGAGGGGCTTATGCTTAAGAAGAAAGACAGTCCTTATTTAGTAGGGCGCCGTCGAGGCTATTGGTGGAAATACAAACGAAGACCCTTCACCGTGGATGCTGTCCTTGTATATGCCCAGCGAGGGCACGGTCGGCGTTCTGGCTGGTATACTGACTTGACTTTCGCTCTGTGGGATGAGAATGCTCAGCTTGTAACTTTTGCTAAAGCCTACTCTGGGCTTACGGATGCGGAGATGCAAGAGTTGACTCGTTGGATTCGTCTCCACAAGATAGAAACGATAGGACCTATTGTCCGAGTCCCCCCCTTCTGGGTGTTTGAGATAGGATTTGAGGGTATCCAAGCATCTAACCGCCATAAGTGTGGATATGCCGTCCGTTTCCCTCGTATCTTGCGCTGGCGACGGGACAAAAAACCTGAGGAAGCCGATACACTTCAAGCTCTACGACGATATGCACAGCTTCAATTTGTAGAGGAAGGGATGAACGAATAAATTTGTAAAAACTTTGATGAGAGCTCTTAGGAGGTAAGGCAGCCTCCTCTAAGCTTTCAGGGCTACTTCTTACTCTTCAGCAGGCAGCACCTCTATAGGGAGACTCACGATTACTTCTCGGTGCAGACGAATCTGTACGATAAAGTCTCCAAGCGTACGAATAGGCACTGGAAAATGAACCTGTCGGCGCTCTATTCTATATCCATGCTCTGCTAATAGATTGACAATCTGCTGAGGAGTAACGGCTCCAAAGAGCTTGCCTTCTTTACCTGCTAACATTCTCAGCTGAAGGCGAAGCGTGCTAAGGGTTTGCGCCAGCTGCTCAGCTGCAGCTTTCTCCTGCGCCAGCCTTTGAGCAATTTGACGCAGGTGAGCGGCTAAATGCCGTTTCGCTCCATCTGTAGCTAATTCTGCTAATCCCTTTGGTAGCAGATAGTTCCATGCATAGCCTGGTCGGACCTTCACAATGTCGTACTTGTGTCCCAAACCATCAATGTCCGTCTTGAGGATCACCTCCACGCTACGAGCAGCCATACGCTCTCTATTTGAGATTGTCAGCGACAAAAGGAAGTAGGGCTAAATGTCTAGCTCGCTTGATGGCTCGAGCCAGCTGCTTCTGGTATTTCCAGCTCGTGCCTGTAATGCGCCGAGGAAGAATCTTACCTTGCTCATTGATAAAGTTGAGGAGAAAATCCGGGTCTTTGTAGTCTATGTACTTGATGCCGCTTCTCTTGAAGAAGCAGAACTTTTTCCGCTGACGTGCGCCAGATAAAACCGCTAAGGCTGGATTAGACGGAGCCGGACCGATTCCTTTATCTATGCTCATGCTTCAGAGGAGATTTGCATCCGAAGTTTTTCCTGACGGCGACGATTGAATTCAATCGCATGCTTATTGAGCTTCACAATCAGCTCACGCATTACATACGGACGAAGCTGAAGGTATCGACGAAGTGGTGGAATTATGGAGGTTTTTGCCCGAAACTCTGTATAAACATAATAGCCTGCTTCCTTTTTTCGGATGGGATAAGCTAAGCGCCGAAGCCCCCATACCTCTTGATTGATGATTTCTGCTCCATTCTCGGAGAGAAAGCGATTGAATTCCTGAAGGTACTGCTCATATTCCTCCTTAGAGAGATCAGGGGGCCAGATTTGGGTAATCTCGTATTGACATACGGGGTCAAGTCTCGGCATAAGCAGGGCAAATTTAGAAGAAAAGCTTCATACCGAGAAAGAAGTGCCACATCCGCATGTAGTACGTGCTTGAGGATTACGAAAGACAAAACCGCGCGCTGCCAGTCCTGTAGGAAAATCAATCTCTAGTCCTTCCAGAAGGAACTGATGGTTTTTACTTACGAAAAAGGGGATTCCTTCTACTTCTATTTGTGAGAGATCTGACAGAGGCTCATGTAGAAGCTCAAGCTTATAGGTGAGTCCAGCGCAACCACCAGCTTCTACAGCTAACCGAAATCCCTTTGCATTTTTTGATTCTAGCCAAATTCGCCGAAGCTCATTAGCGGCTGAGGGTGTCAGCTTGAGCATCATAGCCATTCTAAGATAACATTTAGGAACGCACTAAAACAAAAGCACCCCAAAAGTATGGAGAAGAACGAAGTCTTCGCATGGCTCGTTGGGTATTCCAAAAAGCCTCCTCTATGGAAAGTTTTTTACGCAGCCATTCGTCATAAAAATGTATCATGAAGTCTCGGGTAGCTTCATCATCAACTCGCCACAGGCTCACAATTAGATTCCGAGCGCCGGCCATCAGAAGAGCTCTCTGCAGCCCATATACGCCTTCCCCATTCTGAATCTCACCCAGTCCTGTCTCACAGGCTGAAAGAACCACCAATTGGGTATTGTTGAGCTGAAGGGATAATAACTCATAGGCGTTTGCAATCCCATCCCCTTTGGCATTTGTAGAGCCAGCCATCATAGTCCGTCCTGCATCAGCTAAGAGAATAGCTGAACGAAACAGAGGGTTTGCCAGCGCTTCTCCACTTTGAATTCCCAAGACGCTTCCTATTCCCTCCGCATATGGAAGAAAGAGCCCATGAGTTGCAATGTGCAGAATAAATGGCGAGATGGTTTCATAGAGAGACTCCTCATTCGCTTGCCGATGAGTCAGGAGGTAGGAGATAATTCCTTCGCTTTGTAGGATATCAGAGATAGCGCGCGCTTCCTGCAAAGTGCCAGGGAGAGGTGGAATATAAATGCTATCTGCTGGTAAGCCGCCAGTGTAGTCTGGGTCAGCGATAATGAACGCTTTGCGTCCTTCCCAGTATTTGAGGGGCTTCAGAGGCTGAAGGAGATTGGCTAAGCGTGTATGATAAAGAATCCGATAGTGGTCCCCCACATATCCTCCCTGAGGAAGCTGGATTGTAGCGAGGTTAATTTGATGAAAAACCCCGTCATTGGAGATAAAAAGCTTGGAAACAGAGGGTGGAAGAACCGCCGCAATCGGTTCCCAGTAAATCTTATAAGAGAGGGTATCCTTTTCAAAGTTGAGAATTGCCTGACTATACCGAAAGCCTCCGTTTGTCTCCATGAGATGGCCCTGAGGGAAAAGGACAAAAAGCGGTTTCTTGGCAGTGGGCAGGGTAAGGACAGCATAATACACAATGGAGTCTCTCGTTTCGGGGACTCGGAGACGAATCCAGTCTATGGCTGTCCCTTCGGCTGGAAGAACCGCTCGGAGAGACCCCCACCGAATCTGACGCAGCCGAATATCCCCGATATGCTGCGTCAATTCTTTCTCAATCGAATTAAGTCGCTCTTCTTCTTCACTAAGATTGATTTTTAGCTCTCGCAATTCGGTGGGGGTATAAGCATATAGCCGTACTACATACTCTTTTTGATCCTGCCATTCCTGAAAAAGCCGGCGAATGGTGGTGTCGCGACTGGTAGAGAGGCGGGCTCGTAATTGAGCCGTCTCACTGAGCAAGAAAGCCTTAGTAGTCAAATAAACTTCATACGCTCTGAGCTTGTCTTTATCTGTTCCTTGAAGAAAGCTGAAAGAGTAATAATGTTCAAGCACTTTCCGAACGCGTAGCCAATAGCGCGCCTTTTCATTTTCTGTGAGCCCATTGAATAGGCGATCTACTTGGTTCAGAAGTAGAGAGACGGCTTTCTCGTAGGTGCGTTTAGCTCCTGAGAAGTCGCGAGCCAGCCAATGCATGTCTGCCATTTCACCAAGGTGAAAAGGGTATTCAGGATGCTTATCGCCGTAGATACTTTTCCAAGCATTGAGCCAGCGCCCATACTCTTGAAGAGCGGATAGATACTCTCCGCGAGCTTTCTTTAGACGAGCTTCATACAGAAGTACGCGTAAGCGATCAGGATGTTTGACCGGTACTTGCATTTCCAATACAGCTTTTGCCGCTGCAATCTGGAGCTCTGCTTGGTTGAGGCTGTCTAAGGCAAGCCACCCCCCTCCAATGTCTAATGCCAAAGCTGCATACTCCAAGGGAGCGCTTTCCTGGGCTCGCTGAGCCTCTACCGCACTTTCCGTCAAGTAATATAGGCCAGTATCACGCTGATCTCGCAAGAATGCATTTTCAGCTAAAAGGTAGAGCGTTCGAGCCAAAGGAATGGCTGCTTTACCCTGATAAAACTGCCTTTGGGCTTGTAAAACCTGTTGAAGATATAGCTTTTGCTTATCGTATCGTCCTAAAGCTCCCTCTATTCGGGCAGAAGCCAAAAGAGCTTCAATGTAACCCGGACTGATTTCTCCCAAAAGTTGCCGATTTAGTTCTCGGGCTTTCCGAGCACTTTCTTCGGCTTTGAGATAATCCCCTACCGCAACATAAAAGTCGGAGAGAGCTGTGTAGTAAGCAGCCACTTCTGGATCTTCGCGTCTGCTTGCTTCATACAGGGTTGTGATTCGCTGATATACCTCCCGTGCTCGGCTCACTCTTCCCGTCCTCTGATACAGGAGAGCGAGCCGAAGGAGACTCCCGCTTTCTTCAAGCTGCCCTACTTGCCCTCGTTCATTCTTGTAGCGCTGGCGAAGTCTCAGAGATTGAATATAGTGCCGCTCAGCATCGCGAAACTGTCCCTTTAGTTGAGCTAAATCTCCCAAGCTCTGCTCCAGAGCGACCAATTCTGTAAAGGCAGCACCTGAAATGCTGCGAATCGGCTCATCCACCTCCTGGAGGAGACTTTCTGCAGGAGCTACTTGAGCAAGGCGGATTGAAAGGTCGGCTAAAAGCAGGGCATTTCGCAGGTAATCTAAATTTTTGGTGGGGTAAGCAAAGAGAGTCTGATAGATTTCTCTTTGACGGCGAAAGAGTTTCTCCGCTTCGGCGTAGCGTCCTGCGCTCAAGGCTCGCACGCCTAAGGCATTCCATGCGGTAAGGGTCATCGGACCTTCAGGGTCTCCCATTTCAGCCAGAAGGCGACGAGCTTGGGAGAAAGCAGAGTCAGCCACCTGATACTTATAAGCAGAGAGGGCGGCCATTCCTAATTCTACATACGATAGGACACCCTCTACAGAAGGGAATGGGACTTCCCCCCTGAGCCGCTGAACCGCCTGATTAGCATATCCGATGGCGATCGTTCCTTTGTACTGGAGTCTAGCTGATTGTGCAGCAAGTCGATAAAACCTCACTGCTCGCAGTCCTTCTACATTAGAGAGACGGAGGCTAAGGAGATTCTCGGTGAGAGCATTCCGATTTGCCATGCTTGTGATTTCTCCGACATGTCCCAGTGCTTCCAGTGTCGCATAAGTGGTAGGTAGCTCTGGCGAGCGCAGCTCCTCAATCAAAGAGGAGAGCTCTTGGAGCTTATAGCTTTGATGGGCTTTGAAGGTGCGCTGGTAGTAAGCACGCAGTCGCAAGGCTTCTGCTCGTACGATAAGGTCTTTGCCTTTTGTAGAGGTCTTTTTTGCCCACTTCACACTCTGACGCAGAGCTTCTCGGGCTGATTTTTCTGCTCCCTGCATAAAAGAAGCATAGGCGCGCAGGTAGTTATACTCCGCATAGTAAAGGGCTTGATGTTGAGAGGTAGTCTTAGCTGTAAGCAAATCTTCTAAGAGATTCCACTTGCCCTGCTGCCAGAGCACTACCTTGTCTAAATAAGCTTTTTTGGCTTTTAGATAGGAAGCGTAGGGCTCTTCTATAGGTTCAACTAAAGAAACCGAAGCCAGTGTGTCTGCAGCAAGTTGTACATTCCCAAGGAGGAGAAAATTCTCTGTGATTTCTAGAGTAGAAAGGGCTACCTGCCATGGTGTTTGAGCCTGAGCAGAAGCCCGTCGAAACGCTTCAAAAGAAGCTTTGATAAAACCTCGCATGCGAGCAACTCGTCCCTGAAGCCACCAGTAGATGAATCGCAATTCAGAGGGGATCCCTGCCCCTTCTTCCATGAGAGGAGCATAAGGTCGTAGAAGGGAGTCAGCTTCTCTGAGCCGATGAGTCTCACTCAGATAGAGGGCATATCCAAGCGTTGTGCCGAGAACCTTTGGCTCTGATCCAGATGAGGCTCTGACCGCTTTTCTGTAAGCACTCGTTACCTTACGCCCAAAAAAATCTATTTTCCCTCTAAAATATAGCTCTTGGTAAGGAAAAATCTGGGCGTGAAGGGTGAGAAAGCCTCCTAAGAAGATGCCAAACCGATACATAATCTCCTTTAGGTATCCCGACGCTTGAGCCTCAAAGCTTTCCCTACCCGTCCTCGCATATAGAAGAGGCGGGCGCGACGAGTCCGATTTCGTCGGACTACCTCTACCCGAAGAAGGAATGGCGAGTGCAGTGGCACGATTCGTTCTACTCCTATGCCTCCTGACACCTTTCGCACAGTAACAGTCTCCCGGAGACCGCTGCCGCGCCTCTGAATCACCATCCCTTCATAGACTTGCACCCGCTCTTTCCCTCCTTCTACAATCTTCAAGTGAAGCCGAATGATGTCTCCTGCGCGAAAATCCGGAAGATCCGTCTTCACAGAAGGCCCATTGATGAGATACTCCACCTCTTTGAGTAATTCACTCATGCTGCAAAGGTACGGCATCAGAGGGGAGAGACGATACCAAAGTTTCTTTGGATTTTCCGCTTAGCTTTATATTTGTGGTGATATGAGCCAGACACAGACAATTACACAGACACCTGCTAAAGTCACTACTCCGCAAGTCCGTTCAGCGGGGGCAGCCTTGAGAGAATTCTTCGCTACCATCGTGATTGTTGCATGTATTACGGTGGGTATTCTTATCTATGTCTTCATTTTAGGGAATCCTGCCAACTTTGAGGGAGGAGACCCTAAAAACAATCCCCTTCAAGGCAATTACCTTGGCATTGCTTACAAAGGAGGAGTGCTTGTTCCCATTGCTATCGGGCTTCTTCTCATCACGATTACTATGTCTATTGAACGGGCCATTACTCTCTCTCGGGCCTCAGGAAAGATGAGTATGGAAAGTTTTGTGCAGCAAATAGAGTACCTCTTAGAGCAGGACCGAATAGATGAAGCGATTGACCTGTGTGACAAGCAGCGAGGGACAGTGGGAAATGTCGTCCGAGAGACACTTGTGCGGCTTAAGATGGTCAAGGATGACTCAAAGCTGGATAAAGACCAAAAGGTAGCTGCCCTCCAGAAAGCGCTGGAGGAATCCCTAGCTCTGGAACTGCCAATGCTGGAAAAGCATATGACGATTATTGCTACAATCGTTTCTATTGCTACCCTAATTGGGCTTATTGGAACTGTATTGGGGATGATTCGGGCTTTTGCTGCTTTAGCTACTTCTGGGGCTCCTGATGCGGTAGCTTTGGCAACTGGGATTTCTGAAGCGCTGGTCAATACCGCATTAGGGATTACTACCTCTACTATTGCTACCATTGTTTATAACTATTTTACCAGCCGCATAGACGACATTACTTATCGGATAGATGAAGCGGGATATATTATCGTTCAGACTTTTCAGGCTAAAGCATAATTCATAAAAGGTATGGCTAAGTTCAAGGCGAAAAAGCAGAATATCGCCATAGACATGACCCCTATGGTGGACTTGGCTTTTTTGCTTATTACCTTCTTTATGCTTACAGTCAAATTTCGGGCTCCTGAAGCGGTTGAGGTCAGTTTGCCTTCTTCTATAGCGGATACCCCCCTTCCCGCTCAAGACATTCTTCTTATCTCTATTTCGTCGGATGGGCGCATATTCTTCGGAGTAGACAGCAAGCACACGCGACTGGCTATTTTGGAGAAGATTAAGGATCGGTATGGTTACCAGTTTTCAGAGAAAGAAGCGCAGGTTTTCTCTGTGCTGCCAGAGATTGGGGTGCCATTTGAGCAGCTCAAGTCTTATCTCTCGCTCACAGAGGTGGAGCGCAAAGCGATGGATAAGAGGGTTTCTATTCCTGTAGATAGTGCAAACAATCAACTCAAGCAGTGGATTCTCTTTGCTCGCTATAGTAACCCCCGGATTCGTATTGCCATTCGTGCTGATGAGAAGGCACCGTATCCTGTAATTGCCCGAGTGATAGAGACGCTAAAGGAGCAGAAGGTTCATCGCTTTAATTTGATCACTACTTTAGAAGCTCAACCCAAAACATAGAAGAACATGGCCGCAGAAGTAGGAGGTGATAGCGGAGCACCTAAAAAGGGAAAAAAGAAGGGCAAGGCGCGCAAGCCCAAACGGCGACCTCGTATAGATATGACGCCTATGGTAGATTTAGGTTTTCTCTTGCTTACCTTCTTTGTGCTGACAACCACTATGTCTACTCCTAATACCATGCCGGTGGTCGTACCTCCAAAAATCACGGAGAAAGAGGAGGTAGAGCCACCAAAAATTGCTGAGGGCAAGGTTATCACGCTTCTTGTAGGACGCAATAAGGTGTACTACTATACAGGCATAGAGCAACCTGAGCTTCATCAGACAGACTTCTCCCCTCGGACGGGGATACGGAAAGTACTTTTAGAGCGACGAGCAGAGGTGGCATCCCGCTATGGGGATCCAAATGAGATGATTGTCATTATTAAGATGCTGGAGGAGGCTTACTACAAGGACTTTGTTGATATTTTAGATGAAATGGCGATCATCCAGCAAAAGAAATATGCTCTCGTTGATATTACGCAAGAAGAGAAAGATATGGTAGAGGAGTATAAAAAATCCATATCTACATCTTGAAGGCTATGGCTGCAGTGGCATTTGATTGGGATGAAAAGCTTTTTTCCAATCGGAATAGAGCCTACGGGGCGTATTTTCTTCGAAAAAACTATGTGCGTTATACTTTCCGGGCGCTTATTCTCTCTATTTCGGCGGTAGCTGTGGGGATAGCTGTGCCGTTTGTAAAAGCGTATATTGAAGCGAAATTGGAAGGGTTTCGGAAAAGGGAAAAGCGCCAAATCATTACTGAGCTGATGGAGCCGCCTCCGATTGACAAAAAGAACGAGCCGCCTCCGCCACCGATTGAACAGCCTCCCCCTCCCCCTCAACGGGCTCAGATTAAGTTTGTGCCGCCGCAGATTGTTAAGGAGGAAGAGGCGAAGAAAGAAGAGACAATTGCCAGCATTGACACCCTCATGAAGGTTGACCCAGGAACGCGCAATGTAGAAGGGGATCCCAATGCGCTGCCTGATCTAAGTGAGATAGAAGGTAAAGGAAACCAGCCTGCTGAGGTCGTTGAAAAAGAGGAGGAGCCGGATCCTAATGCGTTCATTGCGGTAGAGAAGGAGCCTCAGCCTGTCAATATGGATGAGATCAAGAAACGAATCGGCTATCCGCCTCTTGCGAAAGAAGCTGGCATTCAAGGAAAAGTGATTGTGCGAGTCCTTGTGGGGAAAACTGGCAAATACGAAAGGCACATAGTTCTCAAGAGTCCTCACAAGCTGCTGAGTGAAGCGGTTGAAAAAGAACTCCCTTTTTTAGAATTCACTCCAGGCATTCAGGCTGGGAAGCCTATTAAGGTGTGGGTAACTATTCCTTTTGACTTTCAGCTTCGATAAGGAGGATTTGAGAATGAAGAATTGGGGGAGGTGGACAAAAGGTGCGCTGGTTTTTTCATGGATAAGTGGATGTGCCCCTCCACAGCCTTCATCGCCTGTCTCTGACACCACCTCTTCCCTTGTGCAGAAGGTAGAAGATAGCCTTAGAAATCAGTCGAAGGAGCTTATTGATTCTCTGCAGACTCTCAAAAAGGATATCTCCTCCCCATCTTCTTCTTCACCTTCTACTGCTCCTCTGCCGAAAAGAGAACCTTGGATGGATACCCTAACAGACCTCGCTGGCGTCCCTCCACCGAATAGTGCCATTCTTTTAGAAGAAGATCCAATGCCCAAAAACCTTAGGAGTATTGAGATTCTTATTGCTCAGAGATACCGACCCACTCAACCAGTCCAGCTGGTTCTCCGAACCTATGTCTCTGAGAAAGGAACGGTGAGCCGCTACCAGCTTTTGCGTACCTCTGACCCTAAGCTCACGCCAGAGTACTTTGTTCCTCCCCTTCTGGAGTTGCGATTTAGCCCTGCCCTTTACGGTGGGAAGCCGGTGTCAGCGTGGACAACATTGACTCTGAAAATTCCTTCCAATTTATGAAAATACCGTCTGAAATTGTGCAGAGCCTAAATGAACAGCTCAATCGCGAGCTTTTTGCACAGTACATGTACCTTACCATTGCTGCTTACTTCTTGGAAAGAGATTTTGAGGGATTTGGCGCCTTTTTCCTCAAGCAATCTCGTGAGGAGGGAGAACATGCTATGCGTCTCTTCAAATACCTCATGGAAAAGGGTGTGCCTTTTCAGCCGCTCCCTATAGAGATTCCTCCCAAAAATTATGAGTCTCCTCTGGCATGTTTTCAAGCTTCTTACGAGTATGAACAGAAGGTAACGCTCAGCTATTACAACCTTTTCAAGAAAGTGAGGGATATGGGAGAATATGATGTAGAAGAGTTTCTTCAGTGGTACTTGCGGGAGCAGCGGGAAGAGGAAGCCCTTATGCGACTATGGATGGAGAAGGTAGCGATGGTGAAAGGAGAACCCACGGGGCTCCTCTTTTTAGACAGAGAAGCCCGAAAAGCTGCCGAAAAAGAGGAAAGCGAGGAGGACTAATGGCATGCAGCGGGCCCGCTTGCTTCATACTCCCGAGCAGGTAGAGATTCTATCTATAGATGTAGAGGCGGGAATCGCAAAAATTCGCCGACAAGGATTTGAGCAGCAGGTGCCTATTACTCAGCTCGTATGGGAGGAGGATAAAGTCAATCTTGAAGAGCTCTCCTCTTTTTCTCTTAGTGGTACAGAAAGAGTGATTTTAGAATTGCTTCCTCGTCTTTCAGAAGGCCGAGCTGAGCTGCAGGTAAGGCTCAGCAAGAGGGAGTATCAGGCTCTCTGTGCGCTTTATATCCAGAATCAGGAGAAAGGCTGGGATTCGCTTTTGGCTACTTTCCTCACTGGAGAGAAGGGATTCTCTCTTCAGGTCTCCTTAGAGAGGTATCCACCTCCTTGGCGGCTAATCCTACAGTATGTGGAGGTGCCCGCTCAGTCTGTTAGAGTCGTTCCTTCCCCTTCCACAGCCCAATTTTTTGTGAAACTGTCTGCTTTCTTGCGGGATGAGATTCAGCGACTCGCTGAAGATTCTCCCTCTCCTCAGTCCCTTCCTTCCTCTTCTTCTCTCTTATCCTTGCCCAATAGGATTGAGGCTGGTTCTCATATAGATCTGCATGTGGAAGTGCTTGCCCCTGAGTTGCGAAGCAGCTCGCCAGAGATTATATTTGAGCATCAGATTCATTCAATGAAGCGTTACCTTTTTGCTTGTGAAGCAGCAGGGCAGCGAGAAGCAATTGTAATTCATGGGGTAGGAAAGAAACGCCTTCAAGCAGCTCTAATGAAGTTTTGTCAAGAGCAGGGATGGCGAGTAGAACCTCTGCTGCTGCCCCCTTATCTCGGGGGGGCGAGCCGAGTCTTTTTAGAGTGAGCGCATAGGACTATTTCCTTATTTGCTTATCTTTGAAGGGGAGTGTGTGCTGACTACAGGCTCGGTAAGGCGGGTTGGTAGTGTTCTCTGATAATGAGGGCATGGCGTCTGTGCAGCGGCTACTGAGCTGTCCAGCAAGGAGCTTTGAAGTTATTATTTACTGGGGAAGTGGGGCTCTTCCTTCATCGTGCTCTAATATAAGCTGGGCTGGCAGGGGAAACTCCTTTCGTTCTCGCAGCAGCTTCATCCAAGTGCGTGCTTCTTCCACAAAAGAAGGATAATAGTCCTGGATTCGGATCACATAAGCATAGGCTGGAAGTGTAGTCAGAGCTCTCAAAAAATATGAACGGAAGTTCGCTCCCATTTGAGAAATTCTTAATTGATAAACCTTCTCATCAAAAGGAAGATCTTCGTTGGCCTGGATATATAGGCTGATTCGTTCATATTGAATTTTTCCAGAGCGAAAATACCGCAACTCCATTCCTACAGCGGTGATTTTGCCCGGTGTAAGTCTTAGCGTTTTCACCCATGGTAAGACAAAGCCCTCAAGCCATGGGTTATTTAGCTTCCAGAGGGTATCTTCAGGTGTCTGTGGGCGGGGGGCTATGGGCAGAAGTATCTCTATATTCTTGTAAGGAGAAGTTCCAGGATTCCAAGTGCGAACGCCGAGGAGGATTTGGAGATTTTTCTTCATCCAATGAGGAGAGAACAAAGGGCTATGCCACTCAAGGGTATCTGTCCCGAATAAGACGCTCCAGCGTAAGTGATCCTTCTCATAACACACTCTGAGAAGGGAAGGAAGATTATTTTTCTTCAGAAGCGATGAGAGCGGGACAGGCAAGCCGCTATGGGCTTCGCGAAGCCCTCGGGACTTAGCCAAACTATGCCATGTGCGCTTCGTTTCCTGCCAGAGGGTGTCTTGATAATGAAGGTTATAGGGTAGGGCACATGTTTGTCCCCATAGGAGTACCCCTATTAGACTGAATGATGTCAGCGTGCCTTCTTCTTCTTTTGTTGGCGTTCCAGTGCCCGCCGCTCTCGCCTAGAGAGTGGCAAGGTAGCTTCATCTTTTTTCTGGATCGTTGCTGAAGCAGAGGAGCTTACGGCTTCATACTGGGGAGGCGGAGGTGCGCTTGTAGAGAAGTAATAATCTTCTTGGCGAGCTCTCAGGCGAGAAAGGTCCCGCTGCTGGGTTCTTCGCTGTGTCGTCTGTCTCTCCTCATGGATTTCTAAACGGAAAAGGAGCGAAAGCACCTGTTGATTGAGGCGATCAATCATAGCTTGGAAAAGCTTAAATGCTTCAAACTTATATACAAGGAGGGGGTCTTTCTGCTCATACACAGCTGTTTGTACGCTATGTCGTAAATCGTCCAATTGCCGGAGATGTTCTACCCATAAGCTGTCTATCTGGCTCAGCGTGAGCGCTTTCTCTACCTCAGAGAAGATAGCATGTTCGCCTATACTTAGGATGGAAGGAATAGAGAATACGACAGGGAATCGGGATGTACCGTCACTAAAATCTACTTGGAGCCACTGAGCCTCTGGGAACTGCTTGGTAAGAAGGACCATGTGATCGTATATCAGGCGATTGATGCGCTCGCGTCTAGCGCGGTAGAAGCTCATTGCTTGTTCATAGAGGAGAGTGGCAACTTTTTCAGGATGGAAAGGTTCTAAATCGGCTGGGGTGATCTGAGGCATGAAGGCGAGGGTTCGCACGCATTCATAGGCGATAGCTTCGGCTTCTTCTGGTTTAGAGTAGCGGCTCACAATGCCCAGCAAGAGGTCTTGGAGCATATTGGAGAGGTCTATTTGAAGCCGATCCCCAAAAAGAGCATTGCGTCGTCGGGCATAGATCGCCTGCCGTTGATGGTTCATGACTTCATCATATTCCAGGAGCCGCTTCCGAATACCGAAGTGATTCCGCTCAACTTGCATTTGAGCATTAGTGATGGTGCGGGTTACCATTCGCCCTTGGATAAACTCATCTTCCTTGAACTTGAGGATGTCCATCCATTTACTCATGCGTTCGTAATTGAAAAGTCGGAGGAGGTCATCCTCCAAGGAAGCGTAAAACTGAGAAGAGCCAGGATCCCCTTGACGTCCGGCTCGCCCTCGAAGCTGGTTGTCTATACGACGGGCTTGGTGATGTTCTGTCCCTATCACAGCTAATCCGCCCAATTCAGCTACCCCCGGTCCGAGTTTGATGTCAGTGCCGCGTCCTGCCATGTTTGTTGCAATTGTTACTGCCCCTTTCAGTCCAGCTTGAGCTACAATTTCCGCTTCTCTTTCGTGATGTTTAGCATTGAGGACATTATGAGAAATTCCAGCCATCTTCAGCATGCGGCTGAGCAGCTCGGAGGTCTCCACGGAGGTGGTGCCCACGAGGACAGGACGCCCTTCCGCATGAAGCCGCTTGATTTCCTCAATAATGGCATTGTATTTTGCTCGCTGACTTCGGAAGAGAATCGTCTCATGGTCTTTCCGAATACATGGCTTATTGGTCGGAATTACTACCACATCTAATTTGTAGATGTCATAGAATTCTTTTGCCTCAGTTTCAGCGGTTCCTGTCATTCCTGCCAGCTTGTGATACATGCGGAAGTAGTTCTGGAGGGTAATGGTAGCCCAGGTCTGAGTAGCTCCTTCTATGATAACTCCTTCTTTGGCTTCTATAGCTTGATGAAGTCCCTCCGAGTAGCGCCTTCCGGGTAGAATGCGCCCCGTGTGTTCATCCACAATGAGAACTTGTCCATTCATGACCACATAATCCACATCTCGCTCATAAAGGACATAAGCTCGCAAAAGCTGCTGGATGGCATGGAGCTTCTCCGCCTTCTCAGCATAAGAGCGATAGAGGGCTTCTTTCCTCTGAACTTTGTCAGAAAAAGACAGGTTAGGATCACCGTCTATCTCTGAGAGAATGCTAGCAAGGTCTGGTAGAGTAAAGAGCGCCGGGTCTTCTCCATAGTGGGCGATTCGTTCTATGCCTTTGTCTGTAAGCTCTACAGAATGATTTTTTTCATCTACAACGAAAAGCAGCTCCTCATCTACCTCTGGCATTCGACGGGCATTATCTTGGAGGTAAAAGGCTTCAGCCTTTTCTAAGATTGGCATGATCCCTGGCTCTGCCAGATACTTCATAAATGGACGATACTTTGGGGTGGTACGGTGGATTCGGAGGAGGAGTTTTCCGCCCTCCTCAGGTTTTGTCTTCCCTTCTGAAATGAGCTTTTTAGCTTTGTGGAGGTTTTCTTGACTGAGGCGCCGCTGTTCATTGACGAGCCGCTCAATCAGGGGCTTGAATTGCTGATAGAGGTGATTATCGCTGTGTTGGACTGGACCAGAAATGATAAGTGGGGTGCGAGCCTCGTCAATAAGGACAGAATCCACCTCATCTACAATTGCATAATGATGCTCCCGCTGAACTATCTGTTCGGGAGCAGTTACCATATTATCCCGTAAATAGTCAAATCCAAACTCGTTATTTGTACCATAGGTGATGTCTGCCTGGTAAGCTCTTTTGCGTCCTTCGGAATGAGGCTCATAGTAATCTATGCAGTCTACTCGCAGCCCATGGAAAGCCAGAAGGGGGCCATTCCATTCAGCGTCTCGCTTGGAGAGATAGTCATTCACTGTAACGATATGCATACCAAGTCCGGTCAGCCCATTCAGGTAGGCAGGTAAGGTGGCAACGAGCGTTTTCCCTTCGCCAGTTGCCATTTCGGCGATCTTCCCTTCATGCAAGACAATCCCCCCCATGAGCTGCACATCATAATGAATCATATTCCACTCTAGTTCATGCCCTCGGACCTTCCAGACATTGGGCCAGTGTGCCATGCCATCCTCTATCCGAATGTGTCCATATTTCCGAGCCATCTCGTAGTCCCAATCGGTGGCTGGGACGACGAGCTGCTTATGTTCAGTAAGGCGGCGAGCGGTCTCCCGAACGATTGCAAAAGCCTCAGGGAGTAGCCGTCTGAGAGTGGCTTCTAAGGTCCGATTTCGTTCTTGCTTGAGGGTGTCCAGCTCTTGAAAAAGCCTTGTCTGTGCGGGGATATCCCCTGCTTGGAGGGCGGCCTGGATGGCGAGTTCTAAATCACTGCGTCGGCGCTGAAGCGGTTCTATCTCTTTCTGGATTTCGGCTCGCAGAGCGAAGGTGCGTTCCCGAAGCTGCTGATCGGTCAAATCCCGCAGGCTTGCCCCCACCCGATTGATCTCCTCTACAATCGGACGCAATCGTGCAATATCCCGCTCCCTCTTGCTTCCAAAGAGACGGGCGATCCACTGCCACATAAGGTAAGCAAAGGTATGGATTTCCTGCAAGGGCATGATAGCCTTCTGACGTACAAGCCCAAGCTCTTCGGAATTTGGAGACCCATGCTTGTAGATATCCTCTGATTGTCCTCATTCATTGCCTCAGAATGTTGTACTTTTGAGCGTGCAGAGTGCTTTATTTCTCTGGGTTTTGAGTTATGGCATAGGGATGAGTGATAGCGCACGTCTTGAACGCTTCTCGTATAAAGCCTTTTACGCAGAGTTAGAGCAGCTTTCCGAGCACCTTCTTAGAGTGTGGTGGGATCGACAGTGGATTAGTGCCTGTCGTCCAAAAGACATTCGTTCTTTGATCGTTCCTCTTCGGATACCTCTCATAGATGAGGCTAAAGGGCTTCATTTTGTAGTGCCGATTAAGGGCTATGTAAATTCCGGGTTTGGTTTTCGAAGGGGATGGCAATTTCATTTTGGCTTAGACATAGACTTGAAAATAGGGGACACAGTGGTGGCGGCGATGGATGGAGAGGTCCGTTTGGCAGGGTATGATCCCGGCGGCTACGGCTATTTTTGCGTTATAGCCCATCCTAACGGGTTAGAAACTGTATATGGACATTTTTCTCGTCTCTTGGTAGGGCCTGAGCAGCTTGTAAGGGCAGGGGAGCCGATTGGTCTGGGAGGGAGTACAGGGCGTAGTACTGGTCCTCATCTTCATTTTGAGGTACGATTCATGGGAGAGCCGATAGACGTGAGCAGTTTGATAGACTTTCAAAGTGGCGAGCTTTTAGAGCGGGAAATTCATATCTCAGCGGAAACCTTTGGTCATTTGGAGACTCTTGCTAAGGCTTTCTATCATATAGTCCGGCGAGGAGAGACGCTTTCCTCTATTGGGAAGCGGTATGGGGTATCGGTTCGGTATTTAGCAGCCCTGAATGGGCTCTCTCCGAGGAGCATCTTACGTGTGGGGCAGCGGCTGCGAGTTAGATGAAGAAGCGAGCATTTTTTGGATTAGGTAATCCAGGGAGGGAGTACGCCCTGACTCGCCATAATGTAGGCTATCGGATTGTGGAAGCGCTGGCCTTGGCTTTGGAGGCGCCTCCCTTCCGCTCTCATCGGTATGTTGAGATGACGGAGCTTGACTTTCGTGGGATCCGATGGTATCTTTTTCGTCCTACGACTTATATGAATCGGTCTGGCGATGCAGTTGCTTACTGGCAAGCTAAACTTGCCTTAGATTACTCCGAGCTGATAGTCATTCTGGATGAGATTCAGTTGCCCTTAGGAAGGATGCGGCTAACTCCTCAAGGGGCTGCAGGTGGGCATAATGGACTGGCTCATGTGATTGAGCGGCTTGGACGGATAGATTTTCCTCGCCTACGCATCGGTATTGGACGACACTTTCCGCGGGGCAAACAGGTTGAGTATGTATTGTCTCCTTTTTCGCCAAATGAAGAAGCTGTTTTCCAAAGTTTGATTCCCCGAGCTATAGACTGTCTCATGACATGGGCAATCCACGGCATAGATCAGGCAATGAATACGTGTAATCAGCGCCTCTCCACACTTTCTCCGATTTCCTCTTCTCCAGATTTTGCATAAGGCTCTTTCCCCAGGAGCCTTAGGAAAGAGGGGGCAAGGTATAAGTTTGTAGGATGAGTCGGTTACCCCCAGTTAGAGGCATGCTGCGCATTCCTAAGCAGGGAAGGGGATTTAGGTGTAAAAGGAGTCTGCTTGGGAGGGAGAGAGGCATTTCCTTGATTCATAAGGTGGGTCAAGGAATAGGAATAGGACTGCTATGGGTAGTTTTTTGGGGGTGCTCTTCCCAGCGAGCTGCTGTGGATAGTCGGAAAGGGGAAAAACCGCTGGCTGAGGCGGTAGCAGCTGTAGCTCGGAGTTACTTAGGGACGCCTTATCGGTATGGGGGCATGGATCGGAAGGGGATGGACTGCTCAGGACTTGCCTATCGGGTCTATCAAGAAGCCGTGGGGATTGAATTGCCTCGCACAGCAGATGGACAAGCGCTCATAGGCAAGCCTGTAAAGCAAGATCAGCTTCGTCCCGGAGACCTTGTTTTTTTCCGAGAGCCTCAGAGTCGTAAAATCACTCACGTGGGGATTGTTTCACGCGTACAGAAAGGAGAAGTCAAATTTATTCATGCTTCTACGGGGAGACGGCAGGTGGTGGAAGATAGTCTGATGGAGCCCCACTGGCAGAGCCGCTTCGTAGGGGCGCGTCGCCTGCTTCCGCCATCAAAAGGCGTCGCACATACCGGTCCACGGGGAAGGTCAAAGTCATGAAGGCAGGCGGAAGCCAAAGCCCCTTGAGCCGAAGGCCACAGAGCCGAGGAGCCTCCTCTGTTTTGACTCGGTAATAAACTGAAAGAAGTCGGGCTGCATCATGGTAATAAGAGCGCTGAAAGAAGTGGGTCGTATAGAAGTGTTCCACTTGAGAGACTCTGACTCGCAGCTCTTCCCACAATTCTCGCTCTAAGGCTTCTATGAGCCCTTCAGAGAATTCTACCCCTCCTCCTGGAAACTTTAGAATCCATCCGCCGCGAAAGTACTCTTCTAAAACAAGGTAGCGGCCCCATTCATCGGGGAGAAGCGCATACACGCGCACAATCCATCGCATCAGGAGGTACGCTGATAGAAGGTAGGGGGTTTGTGCTCAAAGAGCGGAGCTAAGATGCTTTTTTCGGTAGAAGTCCAACTCTGGCGCTGGTAATACTCTATCAGAGTCTGACGGAGGCGAGTCTGCTGCATCCAATACTCTGTTACCTCTCGTGCCACCCCTGCAAGGCGCAGATTAGGTGAGAGGAGAGCATCAAAGAGATGGGGAAGAAGCGTCACTGGCATAGCATTCAAAGCCTTGAGGGCGCGCAGAGCATTTTGGCGAGTGCGGAATTCAAAGGCAGGGCCTGCATACTCCACTAGTTTATTCACAGCCGTCTGATCGCCATAGAGGGCAGCTACTTCTAAGTGTTTGATGCGTACATTATGCCCAACTAGTCCTAATATAGGAGCGGTTAGACGAAGGTATTCGGGTACTCGCTTCGGAAAGGCTTCACTCAGGCGCTCCAAGGCATACGCTTGAACCGCATAAGAGGAATCTAAAAGGAGCTTCTCTAAGTCTGGGCGTAGAGTAGCAGGAATCGGCGACAGATGAGCTAAAACCGCAAAACGCACCTGTGGATGAGGGTCCTTGAGGATTTCTTTGAGAAACTCTAAGCTACCAGGGTCTGCAGCCAGCTGAGCAGCGATCTCAGCCCGGATCCCCCAGAATTTTTCCCGCCGATAAGCAGCTCTAAGGGCTTCCCGTTTGGCACTCATGGGAGCCTTCCGTAGCGCAACTAAGGCATCGTATCTATCCAGGAGAGCAGGCGCCCGCTCCAATTGGGCTAAAAGCTCTGACACCTCTTTCTCAAAGGTAACTTCCTTCAAAATCCATCCCCCTGGGTCAAAAAGCGTGAATAGAACTGGCTTACGATTGGGATTGGGTATTTCTACAATTTCGCGACGCTCCGCTATCCATGTTCGTACGGTATCATAGCTTCCGTCCTGATAATAGACGGCAAAAGTGATAGGCATCTTGAAAAGACCGATACTTGTGTCTTGTACTTGCTCTACGATAAACTGGGTGTAAGCCTTGCCCTCTTTTTCAATGCGCTGGTAGCGTACGACGTAATGGGGTTCGCCCCCACGATATAACCACTGCTGGAAAAACCAGTCTGGACTCAAGCCGGCTGCATCTTGGAAAGCTTGATAGAGGTCATTCGTTTCAACTAAGTCATATGCGTGCCGTTTGAGGTAGTGAGTAATGACCCGCCGATAAACTTCTGAACCAAAAGTGTATCGCATCATATCCAAGATTGCTGAGCCTTTCTGATAGATGCGAGCATAGCCGGGATTTGGATGAACGACAGGGAGGTTATCTTTCTGGGCAGCGTTTAGGGCAATGTTGTGTTCGGTGCGACGACCCCACGCATATGCCTCCTCGCCAAAAAGATACTTTATGATAAAGCGAGCATAATGAGTAGCGAAACTTTCCTGAAGCCACAAATGAGCAAAGCTCCGAGCCGTTACATAGTCTCCAAACCACTGATGGGCAAGCTCATGGGCATTTGTCTCTACGTAGCTGCGATCCAGGGCCGCTCTTTCATCTACATGATAGAAATCTCCAAATACTGTCGCCGTCGTATTTTCCATCGCTCCATAGATATAGTCAGCGACGGGCACCTGGGCATATTTCTCCCACGGGAAAGGCACCCCCAATTCCTCCTCTAACTTTTCTATCATCTCTACTGAATAGCGATAGGTCGGCTCTAAGCAGCACTCTCGGCGGTCGGGATAGTAGTAAAGGAGGAGAGGGAGCCCCCGCTCAGTGAAGCGACGCTCAATCCCATACTTCCCAATCGCTATCATGAGGAGATACAGGCTATGGGGTTTCTGCATACGGTAATGCCAGGTGAGCGTCCCATCTAAGTTGCGGATTGTATCTATGAGTGTCCCATTCGAGAGTACTTGATATTGAGCGTCAAAGGTGATAATAGTTTCAGTGATCAGCTTATCGTTTGGATCATCGTAGCAGGGAATCCAGTGCCGATGGTCGGTAGCCTGACCTTGAGTCCAAATTTGCTTGCGAGCACGACCAGTTGGGTCTTTCCAACCGACAAAGTAAATTCCCTTGCGAGGGGTCGCCATATACCGGATAGTGATAGAATCGCGCTCATTGGCAGGAAGGGGCTGAGCAAACCGAAGGATAAGTTTCTCACCCGTATTCTGAAAACGGATTGGTTGAGTTCTATGCCGCACCTCCTCCACCTCTATCTTAGTAGCATCTAGCACGAGGCTATCTATACCGGCTCGAAGGGCTGAAAATATATGAGTTACTACTCCATAGACCCGTCCTTGCTCAGGAGTAAAGCGAACTTGAAGGCGCATGTGCTGCATATCTACTAGTCTCTCTCGGGGGACAAGCTGTTGGGCCCAAAGGATACCTATCCCCATGCTCACTCTCAGCATGTAGCAAAGGTAGATTATGAGTCCCCTTGAAAGGGAAGATTCATCTCCCCCAACTGAAGAGGAGGCATGGAGCGATTGAATTAGGATTTGGCTTCGTTTGCCTGGAGGATGCTTCTCAGCTTTTTGAGATGATGAATGATGAATCTAAAGAGTTCATCTAATTCAGCTGGCTCAAAGAAGAATTTGACCCCTGCTGCTTCATAAATCTCTGGTACGGTTTTCAGGTAGCCTAAGGAGAGAGCGTAGAGATATTTTTCTACTGTAGCTTTGGGATTTTGGTCATAGTGATGCCATAATTGAAGGGCGCCCAGTTGAGCAAGACCATATTCAATATAGTAGAGGGGCACTTCAAAAATATGAAGCTGACGATGCCATAGGACCTCTAAAGTGCCTTCTGGCCAGCGGACTCGCTCTCCATGAAAGCGTCGATAAAGCTCTACCCATGTTCGATGGCGTTGAGCGCGGTCATGGGAGGGATGTCTATACATCCACTCTTGGAAGGCATCCACTGTAGCGACCCAGGGCAGGAGGGTGATGATGCGACTAATCTGCTGGAACCAGGCCTGGGCTTGCTCTTTCGGAGAGGGATAAAACACACGGGGATAAAGCGCCATAAGTTCCATGCTCATAGAAGCTAACTCTGCCACTTCTGAGGGATAATCTCTTTGAAGCATGAAGGGAATATGACGGCTCTGGAAGGTGTGAACAGCGTGTCCTACTTCATGGACAAATGTTACAAGATCACCATGAGAGCCCGCTGCATTCATAAAAATGAAAGGAAGTCCTGATTCTTGAAGGGTGTAGTTATAGCCTCCTGGGGCTTTCCCCGGGCGGGAGAAAAGGTCTAAATGACCAATAGAGCGCATGTAGCTTACCATCTCAGCGATACGTGGGTGAATTTGACGAAATACCTCTATGCCTTTGCTAATAAGTTCATCCTCAGTCTGAAATGGACGGAGAGGCTGGTGAGCATCACACGGATCCACTTGGAGGTCCCAAGGCATAAGCTGATCAAGCCCTAAAGACCGCTGACGAAAGATGAGGAGGCGATTGTAAAGTCTTTTGACAGAGCGCTCTATCAGAGAATGAAAGTTGTGGCACAATTCCACTGTCCAATCAAAGCGTCCTAATTGCCTGAATCGGAAATCATAGTAGTTTTCAAACCCTGCATTATGAGCAATTTGGGTGCGCACTGCGATTAGCTCTTCCATGATGGCTTCTAACCGTTCAGCATGGGCTAAGCGAGCCTCATGGATTTTCCACCACACCTCCTCTCGGCGGCTTCGGTCAGGGGATTCTAAGAAAAGGGCGGCTTGAGGAAGGGTAAAATGCTTCCCTTCTACTTCCACCGTGAGTTGTCCAATAATCTCATTATACTCCTTAGCTAAGAGTTCTGCCTTTGTTTCAAGAGGCACATTCTCTGGACGATAAAGAGCTAAGTAGTTCTGGACAGTACGGTTGAAGTTGAGAAAGTCTTCTTCTGGCAAAAGGACGCGCCAGGGCGATTCCCAGTAGCGCTTATAGAGGTGGTAGCGGACTTCGCTGAGGCGGGGCTGAACTTCTTGAATGTAGGCTTCATATGCTTGACGGCTCTTCTCATCTTGAGTGTTTTGAGTGAAATGGATGAAGCTCCAAGCAGCTGCCTCACTGATGGCTGATTCTAGCTCATTCAAGCGCCGTATCCACTGATAGAAGTCAGAGAAGCTTTTCCACTGGCTGCTTTTGAGCTCCTCTACATAGGGGAGGATAGAGTCCCACTGCGTGAGGGGAAGCTGGGGAGGCAGCCATTCGCGGACTGGTCGGACGACCTGCATGTAGCAAATAAACAAAAACTTTAAGGCATGGGGTAGCGAGCATGGGAAAGTTCGCTATATCTTTGAGGGGATGAATGGGGCGATAGCACCGCGGCCAGCTTGGCTTCGGGTCAAGCTCCCCTCTGGTGACACCTACCGGTTTGTTCGGCGGGTTATTGACGAGCATCAGCTTCATACAGTGTGTGAGAGCGCTCATTGTCCGAATATGGGTGAGTGCTGGGGAGCGGGGACGGCGACTCTCATGATTTTAGGCAATATCTGCACGCGCTCTTGCGGGTTTTGTGCGGTGAAAACAGGCAGACCGACAGAATTGGATTGGGAGGAACCAATGCGGGTCGCTCGGGCGGTTGAGCTTCTTCAGCTTAAGCACTGCGTCATTACCTCTGTCAACCGAGATGAACTCAAAGATGGAGGAGCTGAAATTTGGGCTCGTACCGTGCGGGCTATTAAAGAGCGAATGCCTCACACTACTATTGAAGTGCTGCTTCCAGATTTCAAAGGAAACTGGGAGGCTCTTTATCGGGTGCTGTCAGAGAAGCCTGATGTCGTTTCTCACAATATGGAGACGGTGCGGCGTCTGTATCGCCAGGTGCGTCCTCAGGCTAAGTATGATCGCAGTTTGGAGCAGATCCGCCGAACAAAGGAAGCTGGCTTTCGGACTAAATCAGGCGCTATGCTGGGCTTAGGCGAAACCCATGAGGAGGTCTTAGAGCTGATGGAGGACCTTTTAGCAAATGGGTGTGATGTGCTCACGCTTGGGCAATACCTTCAGCCTACCCCTGCCCATCTTCCTGTGGCGCGCTTCGTTCCTCCCGAGGAATTTGCAGAATATGCTCGGATCGGACTGAAGATGGGCTTTGATTATGTAGAAAGCGGTCCTCTTGTTCGCTCTTCATACCACTCTGAGCGGCATGTAAGACCACGGCAGAAATGAACTTTCTCTATCCGACTTTCCTATGGGGGCTTACCGCTCTGGTTATCCCCCTCATAGTTCATTTTTTTTATCTGAGGCGAGCGAAAAAATATGAGTTTTCTCAGGCGGCGCTTGTTGAGCGTCTGCGACAAGCGAGTCGTCCCTACCTTCGTTTTCGGCACTGGCTTTTGCTCCTTCTTCGGATGGCTCTGATTACAGCGATTGTGTTTCTTTTTGCGCGTCCGACCGCTGCTGAGGCGCTTTCGGTGGGAGAAGGAGCCTCGGTGGTGGTGGTATGGGATGTCTCTCCCTCCATGACTCCTGTCCATGAACAGGCAAAAGCCCTTCTCCTGGAGGTGTTGCGTCGTTCCCCTCCTTCTCATGAATACCGCCTTCTAACGACGGAGAGCTTCCTTCCGAAAGGGGACTTCGTCAGCGCACGACTCCTGATGGACAAAGTGTCAAAGATAATACCCGCTTCTTTAGGGTATCCCATCACTCAGCTTTTGGAGAAAGCAGAATTTCTTTTCAGTGGAGCCCGCTACCCTGTTCGAAAGGTCTATATTCTTTCTGATTTTCAGAGTTCTTCTGTAGGTGAGCTTTCTCGCCTTCAAGCTGGGGCAATTGATGAGATTGTACTTTTACCAGTTCCATTCTCTCTCAAGGGCAATGCCTATATAGATTCGCTGACGGCGATTCAAGTGGGCGGAGGCTGGCGCCTTGGCTATCGTCTGATTGGGGAAGCTGGCAGACTTTATACGCTTCGGATAGGTGAGAAAAGCTATTCTGTCTTGCCAGGGGCTTATGAGGAGATTCTCCCTTCTTCTTCTTTTGTGGAGCTGCACATAGAAGGGGATGGGCTTCCTTTTGATAATCAAGTATCAGCGGGTCTGTGGGAGAGTCAAGCAGGGGGCATTGGATGGTTAGCGCCTCTTTGGCAGCCTTTCCAGCGACTTCATGCCCTTCTCGGGCTGGAGCCTTGGCAAGGCACTGGTTCCCCCCCATGGGACAAGCTTTCAGTATCTGTAGCTACTTTTTCAACCCTTCCAGAAGGAGTAGAGGCGTGGGTCGCTGCTGGGGGAACCTTGATTCTCTTTCCTTCCGCTCCGCTCTCTCCTGCAGCATGGTCTAAACTGTTTCTTTCTTCAGAAGTTACTTTCCTCGGCGAGGCAATCCCTGCTTCTCCCTTAGCTTTGGAGCCGCAAGGAGGAGCTTTTTGGCAAGAGGTTTTCCTACCAGCGCCCGATCGTCCATCTTTTTTAGCAGAGCCTATGGCAGTCCGCCTCTTATATCAATTCCAGCCTAAAACTGGACAAGTGCTTCTGAGAGATGAGCAGGGAAGGCCTCTTCTGTGGGAGATGCCATGGGGGAAGGGACGCATTTACCTATTTGCCTTCCCTTGGGAGCACAGCACCCTTGGAGCTCATAGCTTATTCGTTCCTCTTTTTGCGCGTCTGTATCGGTGGGGACAGGAAGCTCATCACGTGTGGGCAACCAGTGCTGGGCGAAAATCTACCTTTTCAGTGGCTGCAGAAGGACGGCCGCACCTTCGTCATCGTACCACAGGAACAGAATATATCCCCCCTGTTGAAAAAAAAGGCACCCTATGGCAGATGAGTTTTGGGGAACAGCCCTTGCCTCTCGGTCTATATGAAGTTTATAGTGGGAATCAAGTGTATGGCTACCTCGGATTAAATGTATCAATCCAAGAATCTGCTGATCCGCCTCTTTCTTTAGAGGCATGGAAGCAGGTGGGTATCCCTGTCCGTATCGTGGAATGGAAGGACAATACCTTTCAAGAGAAGGCGGATACTTTCTCTTGGAGAAGCTGGCATATATGGTTGATTATAGTCCTTTTACTTATTGTGGCTGAGACCTATTGGGCTCGTCGCTTGCTGCAGCTAGCTACCGTACCTTCACCGAGAAGCGTCGCCTGATCTCCTTTCCATTTGAGGGGTAGTAAATGACTTCAGCGACTCCTTGAAACCGACTCTTATCTAAGGTTGTTTCTAACTCTACTTCTCCGAGCTCATTTGCATCAAAATGTGCAGCTCCTGCCTTTTGTCCGGCTTTGAATAGGCGGATAATCAACTTAGAATGGGGCCTAAGTCCCATAATATGGATGTTATATGTTTTACCTCCTTCAACGATAAGGGGGTCTTGCCATGTGAAAGGCTCTCCATTCACTCGGATGAGGACTTCACTTCTGGGTATAACAGATGTAGGGGGAGACTCTCCTTCGTCCTCTCCGATAACTTCATTCGGATCGTAAGTTTGAGCCTGAGCCCAGAGAAGGAGGAGGGCAAAACTGCTTCGCCATACTATCATCCGAGTAAAAATAAGAAGGTTGAGAGAATTCTCTGAGTATTATGGGCGAGGACGGGAAGCCCCAGATTTATCCTAAGTTTGCTGATTGTGGCAGGTGTCATCCAGAAGATTCGGGACAAAGCTGGACTTGCAGTCCTACTGATAGGGATTTCACTACTTGTATTTATTCTGACAGATCTTCTCCAGAGCAATGCATTCATTCAAGAGCTTCTATGGGGCCGCAGTGATGTAGTAGCTCGGATTGGAGGAGAGGAGATACGGTATAGCGAGTACAGCCGAATGTATGAGCGAGCCCGTCGTAATCAAGGGGCAGCAGATGATCCTTTCTTAGAGGAGCAGCTTCATAATGCTGTCTGGCAGCAGCTCCTCTCTGACCATCTCTATCAGAAAGAAACTTCCCTCATAGGTCTCAGTGTCTCCAGTGCGGAGGTATATGAGATGTTTGTGTCTGATAATCCTCATCCCTTAGTTCTTCAGGCTTTTTCTCAAGGGGAGGAGAAATATGAAAAAGAGCGAGTCAAGAAAATCCTCTCTCAAGCCGAAAGCAATCCGCAGCTGGCCCAGCAAATCCGAGAGTTTGAAGATTATCTTGTTCAAGTGCGTCTGCGGGAGAAGTACGATGCCCTGCTTAAGGCTGCAGCATATGTGCCTGCTCCTATAGCTGCTTATCAGAATAGCTTGGATAATACTACACTTAGCTTTGCTTATTTGAGTATAAGTTATAGCGCTGTGGCTGACTCTCTGGTTCCGCTATCTGAGAAGGACATCAAACGCTATTATGAGCAGCATAAAGAGGAATACCGACTCAAAGAGCCTGAGCGGACTTTGCGGTATGTAGTGATTTATAAGGAGCCTTCTGCTGAGGATTCTGCGGCTACTTATGAGCGGCTTTTAGCTCTGAAGGAGGGATTTGCAAAAGCGGAGGAAGATTCGGCATTTGCGGCTGCTAGCAGCGATAAGTCGGTTGATTTCTCTTTCAAGCGCTGGTCTGATCTGCCGGCTTCTATACGAGATTCGGTTCGGGCTGTGGGACAAGTGATAGGCCCATATATGAGTGAAGAAGGTTATGTTCTGGCAAAGGTGGATACGATTGTGAAGGATAGCCAACCTGTGTATCGTCTGCGTCATATTATGATAGGGAAGGGGTTAGATAGTGCAGCGGCTCGGCGACGGGCAGATAGCCTTTATCGTCGGCTGCGCCCGGAGCAATTTGCGGAGGCAGCCAATCGATTTTCCGATGATTGGCAGAGTAAGTATTCAAGCGGTGAGCTGGGATGGTACTCTTCGTCAGGACGCTTTGGGAAGGCTTTCTACGAGGCATTAGCTAAGGCTCCTATTGGGCGCTTATATGGAGTTATTGCCTCGGAGCAGGGGTATCACATCGTAGAGGTTCAGGAGAAAGAGGATCGTGCTGTGCGTCTGGCAATGATTGTGAAAGAGATAGTACCCAGCAGTCGGACGATAGCTCAGCTTCGGCAGCGTGCTCAGCAGGTGGCTCGAGAAGCTCAGAAGAGCTTAGATGATGCTGCTCAGAAGGTAGGATTGAGCCCGCGTGTGAGTCCGACCCTTCGGCCCTCTGTTCCGACTCTGCCAGCCGTTGTCGGTGCTCGGGAGATCTTTCAGTGGGCTTTTGAGCACAAGGCTAACGAAGTATCAGGGGTGTTAGAAGCTCAGAATGCCTTCGTGGTGGCTCAAATTTTGACTGCGGCTGAACCCCCTTACAAGCGATGGGAAGAAGTCAGAGAGCAACTTGAACCCAAGGTGCGCAGCTGGAAAAAAGCTTCCTACATTCGCCAAAGAATAGAAGGGAAAGGCTCCTCCTTAGAAGCACTCAAGGAGGCTTATGGGGCAGGTGCATATATCAGTCGGGCTGAGAAAGTCCTGTATGGAGGCGTAGCTGTGCCTGGCATGGGTATGGAGCCCAAAGTTTTAGGTCTTGCTGCCGCTCTTCAGCTCAATCAATTGAGCCCTCCGATAGAGGGGACGAATGGGGTCTATGTGCTCCAGCTTTTGGAGAAAAAAGAGCCAGAGGCTGTTTCAGAAGAGACGGCTCGCAGCTATGCCGCAGGACAGACCAGCACCCAAGCCAATCTCTTGACTGGACGCTTTATAGAGGCACAAAAAGAGCGGCTCGGCTTGCAAGATTATCGCTACAGGTTTAGCTTTTGAAGGGATTTGTCGCTGCTTTCTTTGCGATCGGGAGTCTCGGTATTGCCTTATTACTGCCAGCAGGTACGCCTTCACTAGAGGCTGCTTACCTTCTCACGGCAGATCGGAGCCTTCAAGGCCACCATCCTTATACCACTCTACAGGCACCTTTGGATTCATGGTTCATTTTTCTTTATCAACTCTTTGGGGAAAAGGCAGCGTATGGACTTCGCTTGTGGAAAGCTATGGGGGGTATATTTCTGGGGTGGTTTTACTGGGTGAGTCGTCCGCTTCCTTCTCCCCTTCTAGTACATGATGTGATAGGAATTGGATTGATTGGATTGTACTTATACAAGCCATGGCAGTCTATTTTAGAAGTGGGGGTTCCGCTTCTTTGGGTGCTTCTGCTTCTTAATCGGGACCATAGCTCTTCGTTTCTCCGAGGGATTCTCTCGGGTATAGGCATAGGCTTCTTTCCCATAGCTATCCTTAGCGTAGGATGGATTGTCTATCGCCGTATAGAAGAGCGTGCTTTTCATCGGCTTTTACTTTGGTTTGGTGGGCTCCTGTGGAGTGCATGTGGTTGGGCTGCAGGGCTTCGCTTACTAAGGCTTTTCCCAGAGTACCTCTCATATTACTGGTTGGCGGTTTGGAACGAAGCGGCTTGGGGGGGGATCCTCCTATGGCTTCTTCAGGCTACAGCCGTGCTGCTTCTTTTGACTCAGGGGAGCCGATATGTTCATCAGCCTTATGCCCAACGGCGCGCCTATCGGGATCGTTTCTGGGCTGCGATTTTGAGCATATTTATGCCGTCTGCTCCTGCCCTCTGGCTAAGCTTAGTAACCGAATTGTCTGATAAACATCCTCGCCGATACCTTAGCCTCTTGCTGGTGGGGGTGTATGGATATACCCTTTTCAAAGCAGGGTCTGATCGCCCAGACTGCATAATCACTCTACCCTCTCGGAGCTGCTTTTGGGGGGAGCCGCCTTGTTACGTTCGCCTTATACCTCCTTATGCCTGCAACTGGACTGTTCCTCTTCTTTGGAAAAAGCAGCTCTGCCGAGATAATTGGGCAGACTTTTATGACCGATGGGGGCAGCCTACTCTGATCATAGATGCGGAGGGAGTTTGGGCTGAAGTCTCTTACTACCTTCCATACCAGAGTCTGCTGTATGCTCCTAAGGATACTACCCTTTTCCCTCTCAGACTCTATCAGCGCCGATAATCATATCCCCATATCTCATAATCTCGTGGTATCTTCATGCTTTCTGGCTCTATGCGCATGGGCTGAATTTTCACGGCTGTAACCTCCACTGTCAAGCCTTCCCGCTTTCGGATCATTCGGAGCGGGATCGCTCCATAAAGCCCTTCATTCAAGAAAAATGCCTGTGCGTTCTTTTTCCCAGAAAAAAGGGATGTCTCTACCCGATAGCGAGGACTTACATAGTAGGTAATCTCTTCATCTGGCTTTTTCACGATGAAAGCATAGCACCATTGACCTAAAATTTGAATACTATCTCCTGCATATTCAGCAGGATAGTTTTTAGCTCGCTTTCGGTACTTCTCATACTTGAATGCTCTTTTCAAATGGGGATCTAAGACGTATACCCAATCCGAGTCGGGGTCATATAAGCGGCTGATGGGAAAAGCCCCTCCTGCTTCATTGATGAGGAAGCGATTTTTGTGGATATAAAGGTGCATTTCGGTAGGTGGTTCATTTTCTTTGAGGGTTTCAGCTTGAGGTCCCCGCATTTTGACCTTGTAGATAATTAGCCCTTCAAATGGAGGGGCGGGAGCTCGGAAAGCTTCACTCTGGGCAAAAACAATGCTACTCCACAATCCGAATGCCCACCAGCGTCGCATCATCAGTCGGTGGATTGTCGCCCATCCACTCGCGTTTCCAGATATTATTGAATAGAGCTCGCTGCTTTGTCATGCTGGCTTCACTCCAAATGCTCAGAATGGCTTGACGCAATCGTGGCGTTCCGAATTTTTTGCCTTCTGGCCCCCCAAACTGATCCGTAATCCCGTCAGTAAAGAGGTATATTCTATCTTCTGGCTCAAGTTCCAGAGTGAAAATGCGAAATTCAACATCTTCCATAAGGTTTTCGCCGCCAATAGGCTGTTTATCTGTTTTATACTCTTGAAGTTCATTTCGGCGCACTAGCCATAGAGGGCGATTGGCGCCTGCAAACTGAACCTCTGTCATCGCATAGTCAAAGCTACACAGAATCATATCCATTCCATCCTTTACGATACGAGCTTCCTCAGCCTCTTCTTGTAGGAAGTACTCCCGCAATCCTTTATGCATCTCGGCTAAAATCTGATGAGGTACTGTAATCCCTCGGTAAAGGACGATTTGGTTGAGAAGATTATATCCAATCACGGTAAGAAGTCCCCCAGGGATTCCATGCCCTGTACAATCAGCTACAGCGAGGAAGGTGCGGTTACCCATAGGGGAGCGGGCAACCCAACAAAAGTCTCCACTGACTTTATCCCGTCCATTTGTGAGGAGAAAACTTTCAGGAAAATATTTTTGAAGAGCATTGACTTTTGTTGGGAAAATAGCTCGCTGAATGCGTCGAGCATAGCGGAGGCTTTCTTCAAAATCATTCTGGAGTTGAATAAGCTGTCTCTCTGTCTCTAAACGAACAGTTGTATCATAAGCAAAGCCAATGTATCGGTGGGGTTCTCCATTCGCTGCAGGAATCGGAAGAATCAGCATATCTATTTCATACAGCTCATAATCTTTTGTCCGATTCTTGATATATCCTCGCCATGGGTTGCCAGCGGTAATGGTATTCCAAAGGTGTCGGAAGTAGCCAGCTTCATTTGCATCGCTTTTAAGGATATTGATATTTTGTCCCAAGATCTCTGAGGGCTCATAGCCTGCTGCTTTTGCAAAGGCTTCATTGACGTAGGTTATGATTCCTCGTGTGTCCGTTTCTACAATAAGGAGGTCTGGATGATAATCTCTATAGAACTTATCTAAGGCCTCTATGAGGGGGAGGTAAGTAGGGGCTGGGGTGATATGAGGGTAGAACCGTTGGAGATGTTCCCACAGGGGGGTAGGAAGGGTAGTACTAGGTGAGGAGACAGCCATACCCACGGAAGGATTGAAGGAATCGGAGGTCATTTTGTCCGAAGAGGCGCAGGTCAGGTATCTGGAAAATTAGCTGAGTCACTCGTTCCACGCCCAAACCGAAGGCAAAACCTGAGTAGCGGTTAGGGTCAATCTCGCAAGCCTTGAGTACATTCGGGTCAACCATACCGCATCCTAATATTTCCACCCATCCCGTCTGCTTGCAGACGGGGCAGCCCACTCCGTGGCAAATCAAACATTCAATATCTACTTCTGCGCTCATTTCGGTAAAGGGAAAGTAAGAGGCACGCCAACGGCTCCTGATCTTTTCACCGAAAAATACACGGATGAAATACTCTAACTCAGACTTGAGGTGAGCGCAGCTCACCCCTTCATTCACATACAAGCCTTCTACTTGGTGAAAATAGACATGGGAACGAGCAGAGATGGTCTCGTGCCGATACACGCGCCCAGGAGCGAGAATACGAATAGGGGGCTTTTGTCTTTCCATCACTCGGATTTGGACGGTGGAAGTGTGAGTGCGCAAGAGAATCCCTTGCTCCGGATCTATGAAGAAAGTATCCTGCATGTCTCGTGCAGGATGGTCTGGCTCAAAGTTGAGGGCAGTAAAATTATGCCAGTCATCTTCTATTTCTGGACCATCAGCGAGAGTATATCCGATGCGTTGAAAAATCTGGATGATGCGCTCTTCTACAAGAGAAAGAGGATGGCGCCCCCCCACTGCTATGGTAGAAAAAGGAAAGGTCAGATCTACTGAGTAGGCAGGTGAAGGGGTCGGTTGAGGTGAGGCGGCTTCCGCTTCTGTCAAACGAGCCTGCGCTACGTCTTTGAGACGATTCAGAATAGCCCCTCGCTGACGGCGCTCCTCTAGTGGTAAGGTTCGCAACTGCGATAAATAAGCATCTAATATGCCCCCCCGCTTCAGAAAGCGCTGGCGAAATTGAAGGCGCGCTTCCGGGGTACTAAGATCAGCTTCCAAGATCTCTTTTTCAAGGACTTGTAGTTCCATTTAGGCAAAAATACCAACTTGCATGTATGAATGCTTGGCGACTGCATGGTTCAATTCCGCATACGCTCCTCCCAGGCGAGGAAAATGTGTGGGAAACTGTGCTAAAGTGGGAGAGTGTGGAGCTTCCTCCTCTCCCCCTTGGCTATGCTCGGATACGCTTGCATGCCTCTGCTCTCAATCGGCGGGACCTTTGGATAGGGCTGGGGTTATATCCAAACATCAAGTATCCCGCTATACTGGGATCAGATGGATGTGGAACTGTGGTAGAGGTTCAAGGGAGATGGGAAGGAAAGATGGGAGAGCGGGTGCTCATCAATCCTAGCCTGAATTGGGGCTCTGATGAGCGGGTACAGTCCGCCAATTATGAAATCTTGGGGATGCCGACGCCGGGCACCTTTGCCGAGTATGTAGATGTACCAATCCAGAATCTTCATCCCGTACCGAGTCACCTTTCTGATGAGGAAGCGGCAGCGATTCCTTTGGCAGGACTGACGGCATATCGGGCGACATTTGTTCAAGGGCGGCTTGAGGCAAGCCAGCGAGTCTTAGTTCCTGGGATTGGAGGTGGTGTAGCGGTATGGGTGCTTCAGCTGGCAGTAGCGGCTGGAGCGGAGGTCTGGGTAACTTCCAGCAGCTTGAACAAGATAGAGAAAGCTCAGCAGCTTGGTGCCAAAGGTGGCGTCCTCTATACCCAACCAGATTGGGCAGAAGCCTTAGCTCGTCTGGCGGGTTCATTTGACCTGATTGTGGATGGGGTAGGGGGGCAGTTCTTTCCCGTCTATCAAAACCTCATTGCCCCAGGAGGACGCATCGTCGTCTATGGGGCTACTCAAGGGAATCCACCTAGCATAGACCTGCGTCGCCTTTTCTGGAAGCAAATTCACCTTATTGGTTCTACTATGGGCAGTCCAGCTAACTTTTCCGCTCTCCTCCAATTTATAGAAGAGAAGCAGATTCGTCCCTTCGTAGAAACAGTGCTGCCTCTCTCTGCCCTACCAGCTGCTCTCACCCTACTCTGGAGCGGGAATCAAATGGGCAAAGTCGTCTTGCAGCATTTCTAAGGGACTTTTTTTACCTTTGTCAAGATATGAGAAACTGGATTTTCGTTTGTCTGGGGATGGTAGGAGCTCTACTCAGAGCTCAATCTGGATGCACTCCTTGCACTGTTTCAAACTCTCTCGCACCAGGTACATTTGACCCTCCTTTTCTCACCCTTCAAGTAGGGCAAGATACAGAAGTTGTTATTCAATTTGCCCTGCCAGAAGACATTCGCGTGGATGTGGCTGGTTTCGCTATTTCTATTTACCCAAACTTTGCGGTCTTTGTGGATAGTCTGCGCATGGATGGGGGTAACTCTTATGTCTCTTTGCGCGGCAATCCCTCAGTTGCCCCTAGCTACAATTCTGCGAATCCAGCGGCTGGTGCTCTTCGTTTTGATCAGCCGCATCGGTATAAGCAAGTGAGGGATGCCACCCCTCAGTACGAGAATGTAGTTGTGTATCAGAATCCTGGTGGAGGCACTTCTACCAATCCGACTCCTCCGCGTGGTTGCGTTCGTGCTTGTGTCCGGGGGGTATCGCCTACTCCCACTGCAGATACCCTACGCATTCTTCTTAGGGCTTTCGTTGATACGAGTAGCATTTCCCTCGGCTTTCCTCCCAGTGGGCGCGACATTAACAATAAGGATACGACAAATCTTATGCCTCGGATTAACTCTCCTATTGGTGGTTCTGTGCCAGCTTGGGTAGATACGAGTACGAAATATGCGGTGAGAGTCGTGGATCAAACAAGCGTAATCGTTCAGGGCTGCATTCGTGAAGTCAAGATCATGCCAAATCCAGCGATGGGAGTAGCATACCTGCGGTATGCTCTAAATCAGCAGGCACAAGTGGAGCTTCGCGTGGTGACACCTGCTGGACAGGAGGTGCTACGGGAAAATCTTGGGGAGCGCCCTGCTGGGGAGTCAGACTACTTCTTCTATCTACCTACAGGTCTTTATGTAGTAGAACTCAAAGCCCAGGGAAGTGTCTTTCGGCAGCGTTTGGTTGTAGTTGAGTGAAAGAGCCTCCCTAAAGTTGAGAGAAACATCATGAGGGAATAACAAACCTCTCTCAGGGAGCGGTAAAGCTTAGAAGCAAACTAAATAGGCAGGGGCGTGAAGCTGTAAAGCAGCCCCTGCCTATTTAGTGTGAAGCTCCCTTTAGGATAAGGGCTACCTTTTTTTCCCTTATCCTTTTAGAGCTTCTGCTCCAGCGACGATTTCCAGAAGTTCTTTTGTAATAGAGGCCTGACGGGCTTTATTGTATTGAAGGCGAAGATTCTGTAGCAGTTCTTCTGCATTATCAGTGGCAGCTTGCATAGCAACCATACGGGCGGCATGTTCAGCAGTTACCGACTCCTGCATGGCAGCAAGAAGGGCTATCTCCACATATTCAGGTGTGAATCGTTCAATCAGTTCGTCAAGGGAAGGCTCTGTAAGCCAGGGGCGACTCTCTCTTTCTGCTGGCTGAGGGAGGGGAAGCAGCTGCTCAGAGGTGGGAATGAACTTGCCTACACCACCAAAACGATTATAGATAAGGACTACTTCTCGAACCTGGCCTATCCGGAATCTTTCAAAAATGGAAGCAGCTACGGATTTGACCGCTTCTTCGTCAATGTTTCTTCCGCCCAAGAGGTCCTGATAGTCTATCTTGTAGGGGGTGCGGCGGAGGGCCTCATACGCTTTTTTCCCTAAAATGAGAAGTTCCACAGTAGAAGGAGCAGGGAGCTGAGGAAGAAGCCATCGGATGAGGGTGCTATTGAAGGCACCACATAGACCCCGACTAGAAGAGAGGATAACAAAGAGTGAAGGAGAGGTTGGAGAAGCGAGTTGGTAGGGATGGATCTCATCGGTTTGAGTCAGCAGCAGATGAAGGAGGGTTTTGGAGTGATCCCGAAAAGGACGCAGTCGCTGGAGGCGGTCCTGAGCTTTTCGGAGCTTGACGGCGGCTATCATCCGCATGGCTCGCGTGGTCTGCTGGATAGCGATGATACTGCGAATCCGTCCTCGCAGTTCACGGAGTTTGCCTGAAGACATGCTGGTTACGCTTTGATGCCCATGCTCGCAAGCACTTCCCGAGCCGCCTTTTCAAGCTCAGCTTCCATTGCTTCGTCTAACAGACCTTGACGAATTTTTTCTAAGAGAGGTTTGTGAGCAGCTTCTAATAGCCGAATATACTGAGCCTCAAACTCTCGGACTTTCTCCACAGGCAGCTTGTCCAAATATCCTCGTGTGCCAGCAAAGATAGCGGCTACTTGATGCTCTACTTTGACAGTTTGGTATTGGGGCTGTTTGAGAAGCTCAACAAGTCGGCGTCCTCGCTCTATTTGACGGAGGGTAGCAGGATCCAGGTCTGAACCAAACTTTGCAAAAGCTTCCAGCTCTCGATACTGGGCAAGTTCCAACTTGAGTCGTCCTGCGACTCGTTTCATGGGCTTGATTTGAGCGGCGCCCCCCACTCGGGACACGGAGATGCCTACGTTGATGGCGGGTCGTACGCCTGCATTGAAAAGACCTGGTTCAAGATATATCTGCCCATCCGTGATAGAGATAACATTTGTGGGGATGTAGGCAGCTACATCCCCTGCTTGTGTCTCAATGATAGGAAGTGCAGTGAGCGATCCCCCTCCCTTGACGATTGGTTTGAAGCTCTCGGGGAGATTATTCATCTGACGAGCCACTTCATCAGAGTCTATGATTTTAGCTGCACGTTCCAGCAGCCGAGAGTGAAGGTAGAAAATATCACCGGGGTAGGCTTCACGACCTGGTGGGCGTCGTAGAAGGAGGGATACCTCTCGATAGGCGGCTGCCTGCTTGGAAAGATCGTCATAGATAACGAGGGCATGCCGCCCACTGTCCCTAAAATACTCTCCAATTGCTGCCCCTGCATAAGGTGCAAGGAAGATCAGAGGAGCAGGGTCTGAGGCAGAGGCGGATACCACTATAGTATAAGGCATCGCTCCATACTTTTCCAATGTAGCCACCGTCTGAGCTATGGTAGAAGCTTTCTGCCCACATGCTACGTAAATACAATACACCGGATCTCCCTTTTCATAATTTTCACGCTGATTGATGATAGTATCTATGGCGATAGCGGTTTTACCCGTGGAGCGATCGCCGATGATCAACTCTCTCTGACCTCGTCCAATCGGTATCATGGCATCTATAGCCTTGATACCCGTCTGCAGAGGCTGATGGACAGGGCGGCGAAAAATCACGCCAGGTGCTTTTCGCTCATAAGGCGACTCAAAGAATGGACCTTCAATGGGACCCTTACCATCTAAGGGCTCACCTAATGGATTGATCACTCGCCCGAGCATTTTCTCACTTACGAGAATAGAAGCGGTACGATAGAGACGCTTGACGCGATCGCCTTCATGAACGCTATGCGAGCTGCCCATGATTACGGCACCGACATTGTCTTCTTCCAGATTCAGGACGATGCCTTTTGTGCCACTCGCAAATTCTATCATTTCACCTGCCTCCACCTCTGTAAGCCCATAAATGCGAGCAATACCATCACCCACCTGCAGTACGACCCCTACTTCTTCTAACTCTTTCGCAGAAAGCTCTCCTGCAAGCTGCTGCTCTAAAAGGGCTGTTACTTCATCAGGTCTTAACTCAGTTATACTTTTCATATGGATTGGGTTTGAAGAAGTTTCTTCCGAATTTCTTGAAGGCGAGTCCGAACGCTGAGGTCTGCCGCTCTCATGCCAACCTCTAAAATAAATCCACCGATTAAGCTTGGATCCACCTCCTCAGTGAGAACAATTTCTTCAGCAGCGAAGGCAGATTGGAGTCGTTGGACGAGGTCGGCTTTGGCTTTTGAAGAAAGGGGGTAGGCTGACCGCACTTGGGCTCGTACGCGTCTCTGATACTCATCACAGAGTTCCAAGAAAGCCTCACAGGTTTGGTAGAGAAGGGGTTCGCGGCCTCGCCGTACTAAAAGCTGGATAAAAGTCCAGAGCAGAGGCTTGAGTCTCGACTCTAAGAGGGGACGAATCCACTGCATCTTCTGTTGTGCCCGGTAAATGGGGCTCTCTAAAAGAAGCCGAAAAAGCGACGAGCTTCTATACAGAGTGAGGAGCGCCTCTACTTCGCTTTGAATGGCTTCCAGCTCGTTTTGACGGCGGGCAAGGTCAAAAAGGGCTTTGGCATACCTGTGGGCAATCGTGCGTGGACTCATCAGTTGAGGCGGATTTCTGTAGCCAACTTCTCCGCATAGGCACGAGCTTTCTCTTCATCTCTAAAGTGCTCTTCCAGAATGTGGCGAGCGATTTGGAGAGAAAGATTCACTGCATACTGTCGCATCTCCATCATGAGACGATCTCGTTGCTGCTGAATCTGTTGGTGTGCCATTTGAAGGATAGTTGCAGCCTGTTTCTGAGCCTCCTGTCGGGCACTTTCTATTATTTCGTCTCGCACCTTCTGCGCCTTCGCTAAGAGCTCTTCCCGTTCCCGGGCAGCCTCCATCTGGAGTTTTTCTTGTTGGATTCGGAGAGCCTCCATCTCTGCCCGAGCCTGTTCAGCCGCAGAAAGAGCCTCAGCGATTCGCCTTTCACGAGCATCCAGGGCTGATAGTAAGGGTTTCCATGCATATTTGCTCAGAAGCCATAAGAAGATGAGAAATATGATTGCGCTCCAGAAAAAAAGCCCGAATTGAGGCAAAACGAGTTCCATATCCCAGTGCAAACTTATGGCAAACCTCGCATACAGAGATAGAGGCTACTATAGGCGTTTGCTCTTACTCTTAGGCTAAAAGATTCTGAAGCTTCATTGCCATGCTCATATCGCCTTGGACCTTGATTTTTCCTGCCATAAATGCACTCATCGGGTTGAGTTCCCCACTCAAGAGGGCTTTCATATCTTCTGGACTGATGTAGATGATGCAGGGAGCTTCGGCATCTTCTTCTTTTACGATAGTGGTTTCTCCTGTACCATCCAGCAGGAGCTTTCGGCTACCGAAATCAAACTTGAGGCGCCCCCCTAAACTTCCTTTTGCTGCTCGAGCCTTGATTTGAGCCACGACCTCATCTATGAGGGGAGAAGCTCCATTCCCTTGGACGGAAGAGGGCACTTTAGGGGGCTCATACACCTTATCATCAATAAGCATTTTAGCAATAATCTCTCGCATGATCTCGGAAGTGCCAGCACCAATGGTGAGGATGCGCACATCTCTATAAACGCGGGCTACTTTGTAGTCCTCTATGTATCCGTAGCCCCCAAACATTTGAAGACACTCATATGCAGCTTTATTAGCAAACTCAGTGGTAAGAAGTTTAGCAATAGAGCATTCTCGGACAGCATATTTTCCGTCATTCTGGAGTCGGCTGCAGTAATACACATACTCTTTGAGGACTTCGCACTCAGCATGAAGCTGGGCCATGCGATGTCTAAGCACTTGAAACTTATTGATTGGTCGTCCGAAAGCCTGCCGTTGAGCCATGTACTCAAGGGTGTATTGAATCAGATGTTCTGCTCCAGCTATAGCTCCAATCGCTCCCACGAGCCGTTCCAGTTGAAGTCCTTCCATCAGGTAGAAAAAGCCCTGGCCTTCCTCTCCAATCAAGTTTTCTGCTGGTACCTTCACATTCTCAAAGAAGAGCTCGGCTGTGTCAGAGGCATGCCAGCCTAACTTTTTTAGCTTGTTTTTGGTGATGCCTGGTGTGTCTAAATCTACCACGATGAGGGAGATGCCTTGAATGCCAGCTTCTGGATTAGTTTTCACTACAAGTACTACATAATCTCCATAGTACCCATTCGAGATGAAGGTCTTCTGCCCGTTGATAATGTAATAGTCGCCCTGTCGGGTAGCCCGAGTCTGGATATTTGCCACGTCTGAACCAGCACCGGGCTCACTAATGCCGATAGCAGAGATCATTTCTCCCCGAATCACAGGGACAAGGTATTTTTGCTTAAGAGCTTCAGAGCCATACTTATAGATATAGGGAGAAGACATATACTGCGTTACTACTGGCGCCACTCCAAATCCACCTGAAAAGACTTTGGCGATCTCCTCGCAAAAGACAACCGTATAGAAAAAGTCTAGGCCGGCACCTCCATATTTTGGAGGATAATGGAGGCCGAAAAACCCTTGCTCTCCAAACTTTTTCCAGATGGATTTAGGAACCTGCTCTTGGGCTTCCCATTCATCAATATAGGGAATGACTTCTTTCTCAAGAAATTTTCGCAGAGCTTCTCTGAAAAGCTCGTGATCCTCTGTAAAGTAGTAGGACTTCATGGCTGTATGACTTTTTCTTTGAGAGGTTCTGTAATCCAGATTACCTTTTCAGGGCGAGTGAGCCATTCTTCGTAGTAAGGCCCATAACGCTTATCAATCTCACGCCGTCGCACTTTGAGGGTGGGGGTGAGGAGACTATTTTCTACGCTCCATATTTCACTCAGCAAAACAGCCTTCGCCAGCTTTTGATAAGTGGGCAAGGGAGCATTCACTTCATCTAAGAGCTTTGTTATTGCTTGTTCTACTGTGGTTTTGTCTGTCTTGCGTCCGATTTCAGAGAGCGTGAGTAGGACCAGGGGCTGTACTTGTCCGAGTCCGACGACACACACTTGTTCAGCATAGGGCAAGCGCGCAAAAGGCTCTTCTAAAGGGGCAGGTACGACGAAGAGTCCTTTGGCTGTTTTGAAGGCATCGCTTAGACGCCCTGTAATGCGCAAGAAGCCTTCTTCATCCAGCTCGCCTGTGTCGCCTGTATGAAGCCAGCCATCTCGGAAGACCTCGGCGGTTTTTTCGGGGTCTTTGTAATACCCTTTCATGACCCAATCCGCCCACATCAGGACCTCTCCCGTTTCTTCATCTATCTTAAGTCTGACTTCTTTCAAGGGTTTTCCTACCGTGCCAAGCTTATTTCTATCCTTGGGCATGACGGTGCAGCCCGCACAATTTTCTGTCATAGCGTATATGTCCCGAACAAAAATCCCTAATTCTTGAAACCATAACTTGACTGCGTCGGGCGTTTGGGCTGCGCCTGTAACAGCCAATTCTACTTTTGCTAGTCCGAGCCGCCGGCGAATCACTCGCTTGAGCAAAGACCCAAGGATCGGAAGCCGAATCAAGCGATGATATCGTTCTTCGCCTCCAAAGCGCTCCATCACAGCCAGACGAAAGCGCTGCCATATCCGAGGTACGCCAAAAAAGAAAGTGGGCTGAGTCTCCTGAAGGTTTTTAGGAAAGGTCTCAATAGATTCAGCAAACGAAATGGTGCCTCCCAGTACAAGGCAGCTCAGTTCAATGGCGAGCCGCTCGGCAATATGATTGAGGGGAAGGTAGGAGAAAAAGCGTCCTTCACTCAGATCAAAAACCCCTATCTCTCGGTAACGGCTCTCATGCTCTAAGAAAAGAGCGGGGGAGCGATATTCCAACATAACGCCTTTGGGAGTGCCTGTGGTGCCTGAAGTGTATAAGATGGTCCAGAGGTCGCTTCTCTTTGGGCTATAAGCCTCCTTAAGAGGCTGGTATTGCTTGAGGAGCTCGTCCCATGCCTCGCCGTCACGAACGAGAGAGCTGGCTGGATAATCCGGAAATCTTATTATCCGAATGGAGGGGGGAACAACATGTCGGACGCTCTCCCAGTAGTGAGGGTCTAACTTTCCAACAAAAAGATGAGTAACCTCGCTTTTCTCTAAGACAATAGAGAGGTCATTTGCAGCTAAATTCGGATAGAAAGGCACGCAGACTGCACCGCACATTAGGATGGAGAGGTCTGCTAATATCCAGTGCGCACAATTTTTAGAGAGAAGCCCTACGAGGGAGCCTTTCTGGACTCCCATCGCTTGGAGAGCAGAGGCAATTCGACGCGCTTCGTCGCCTGCCTCACGCCACGTGATTTCTCTCCATTTGGATCCGTAAGGCTGTCGGAGAAAAACTCCATTCGGCTTCTCTTGCTCCCACTTGTAGAAGTAATGAAGATGAGTCTCTAGAAAAGGTATCTCGGGAGACTTTTTCGCCTTCATAGGGCAAATGTAAAAAGATATGTCCGTACTCACAAGAGTGTTCTCTCTGCAGAGGGAAGGGAAGGTATGAAATGGAGACTTCTTAGGCCTTGGAATTCTGTATCTTTGCCACATGAGAAGGCTAGTAGTTTGGACTCTCTGGCTTGCGATTCTCGGAGGAAAGCTGTATGCTCAAAAGGGCATCGGCGGATTTGGTCGCGTAGGGCTCGGTGGAACTTATGGTCCCCATCTCATTGGCGCCTCCTTTCGCTTGCCTCTGGGATACAGTGAATATACCTTTGTAGAATTGGCTGGTGGCTGGGGCCAATCCAAAGCTCCCCACTTAGAGACTCTCCAAAAGGGGTACGTGGTCGGGATGGGAATGAACCAAGGGATTTTAGGGGGATGGCTCGCTAATGATTGTGGTATCTATTGGTTTCTTCCTTACATAGACTTGGGTGCAAGAGCTTATATCTATAGTTCGCTTCCCCAGCCAGATGGCAATGGAGGAACGACGCAAAAAAGCGTAATCGTACCTGATCTATATGCAGGGATTGGAACTCTTTTTAACGTGGTTCGACACTTTGAACTATTTGGTTCTATCCGCTTGAGGAATGAAGTGATAGATAAATTCTCACCGACCTTCAGTTGGCAGGTAGGAGCTCGAGTGAGCTTTGGATATGATTGAGAGGTGAGCTGGGGGCTGTGGTTTCAGGTTCTCCTGCGAGGAGTTTGGATTCATGTGGGAGACGGGAGCCCGCCCATTAGGGGGGATGTGCTTTTGCAGGGTGATAGTATTGCTGCGATAGGACTCGCCCTACCTGCCCCCCCATCTTGCCTCATTATAGAGGCGAGTGGAAAGCATCTGTATCCCGGGCTCATCGGATTAGGGACGCCTGTGGGGCTCATAGAGATAGAGGCTATTCGGGCTACGCATGATGAGGATGAAGTCGGTGATTTTACGCCAGAGGTGGCTGCCTATACGGCTTTTGATGTAGATTCTCGTGTGCTCCCTACCCTGCGAGCAAATGGGATTCTCTATGTAGAATCTGTTCCTAAGGGGGGTGTTATTGCGGGTCGGGCGGCAATCTTTCGGTTAGAAGGGCGCACCCGAGAAATAGCTGTGGTAGAACCATGGGGAGCTCTTCATCTGTATCCACCTTCCCTTCGTTCTTCTCTTTATGCTCCGCCAGAAGAGCAGGATAAGATGCGGCGCTTAGCCCGGGAGAAGTGGGAGCAGCTGCAGAGCTATTTAGAGAAGGCCCGTCGTTGGTGCAGGGGGGACTCAAGTGAGCTTAACATCGGTTTTGCGGCGATGTGTCCCTACTTAGAGGGGAAAAAGCCAGTGGTGTGGCATGTAGAGGCTGCTGAAGATATAGAGCAGGCTCTTCGTCTATCCCTTCAGTATAATCTCCGAAGTGGGATTGCAGGAGGAAGTGAAGCCTTGAAGGTTGCTGCTCTCCTTCGCACTACTGGGACGCCAGTCATTCTCAAGCGAACGCATCGTCTCCCTCCTCACGAGGATGCGCCCTTAGATTATGCTTATACTTTGCCGCGGATGCTTTTGGATAGTGGGGTTACGGTTATGCTGGCTCATGAAAGCTTTTGGAATCAACGTAATCTTTCCTATCAAGCAGGTACAGCGGTAGCATACGGGACTCCGCCTGAACAGGCTCTAGCCATGCTGACGAGCCTCCCTGCTCAGTGGCTCGGTCTCCATCGGATAGGGAAGATTGCGATTGGCTATAAGGCCTCCTTGCTTCTGTGTGAGGGGGATCTTCTGGATATTCCTTCCTCTCGGATTCTGCGCGCTTGGATAGAGGGGAAGGAAATAGATTTACTTGACAATCCTCAGGAACGACTTTACCGCAAATACCGATGAATGCCCCTCTATTTTTTGACTTTCACACTCACTCCACGCTCAAGCCCTATATGCTGAGTGCTGTGGATTCTCCGTGGGAGGACTATGATCAGGCTCTTCCCCATGAACGGGTTCGCCGAACTCCTCGCCTTACGCAAAGTGATTTTACCAAGCTGCTGCGTTCTGGCACTCGGGTCATCATGCTTGCTCTTCATCCGATTGAGCGGTATCTGATTGCCGCTCTCACGACCCGTCCGGTCATGTATGCTCTTGTATTTCGCATGCGATTAGAGCGCGTTCGTCAGGTGCTTCAGCGCAATCCTTTTACTATTCTTCAGCAAGAGTATAATCTTCTTCTGGCCTATCTGCGTCAGCCTGATGGACCAGGCGAGGTGGTAATCGTGCGCCGTGCAGCAGATATAGATAAAGCTTTGAGTTCTCCTCATAGAATCGCTGTGCTCCTCTCTATTGAAGGAGCCCATGGATTAGGTTTTGAATTTCGGGACTACAGATTCCCTAAGATCAAAGGGTTTTCCTATGAAGGTTTTGTACCATTAGAGCGGGAAGTGATTCGCCAGCGATTGGACTGGGCTGCTGAGCGAGGGGTTCATATGATTACGCTGGTTCATATGGTCTATAACCATTTGGGGACCCCAGCAAAAGCCGTAGAGCAGCGCGGTGCCCTCAAGTTGATTCCTAATCCAATACGCAGTTTGCGGGGATTAGGTCGCTTCCGTGGTCTGACTCCTTATGGGGTGCATTTTGTGGAGGAGGCCTTCCGACGCTATATTCTCATAGATGTCAAACATTGTGATTATCTCACTCGGACTCAGATATATGAAATTGCACGCGATTTTAATATGCCTGTAGTAGCTTCTCATGTAGCAGCTTCTGGACATTCTTTTCAACGTCGGGTACGCCATATAGATCGTCCTCGCCATCGCCTAAATAGCGACACCTTTAATCCATGGGATATTAACCTTCACGATGAGGATATTATTGCGATTGCTCGCAGTAGAGGCTTGATAGGTCTGATTATGGACGAACGAGTTTTAGCTGGCGAAAAGCTCCTTCAAGCAGCCCGAATAGGGGAGGTCCATCCCTTAGAGCCTCTCTTTCAACAGATTCGGTATATTTACTTGACTTTGCTTCGTGCGGATTTTTCACCTGAAGAGGCTTTTAGGGTACTTTGTATTGGAAGCGATTTTGATGGGTTTATCGACCCGATTGACCCAGTGCCTACTGTCTTGGAGTATCCTTTGATTCTTTTGCCAGAGTTAGAGCGTTTTTTTGAGCGAGAATATGAGGTTTTCGCTGCCACGGGTTATTCTCCACAGGAGCTAGCTCAGCGTTTTTGCTTCCTGAATGGAGTGAATTTTTGGAAGGAATTCCTAACGCGAAAAGAGCAGGCTTTCGCCCTCCAGCCTTCTCAAGCCCCCTCCCTTTAGGCGTAAGCTGGTGCAGTAGGCTCAGGATAACGGATTCGGGCATGATGAATGGAGAGAAGCTGCTCATAAAAGAGGTCCTCCAACTCTCGAAGCTGAGCAAAGGTCAGTGGGGCTTCGTTTAGCTGCCCCTCAGCAATACGCTGCTGGAGAATCGTACGAATGTGCTGGCGCAAAAGCTCAGGGGTCAGGTCGGGGAGTGCTCGAGTGCTAGCTTCTAAGGAGTCTGCTAACATAAGAATCGCTTCCTCCTTAGTTTGAGGAAGAGGTCCTGAATAGCGGAACTCTTTCTCAAATCCTGCTGCCTCCTGAGGGGAGGCTCTCTTTTGCTTCTCCCAGAAATACTGAATATACATAGTACCGTGGTGACTTCGAATCCCATCAATCACCTCCTGAGGCAGACGAGCACTCCGTGCCAGCCGAACTCCCGCCTCCACGTGATGGCGAATAATAGAGGCACTTTCCCTGGGGCTGAGACTGTGATGGGGGTTATTGACATGACCTTGAGAAATAACGGATAGATTCTCTATGAAAAACTGAGGGTTTTCCATTTTCCCAATATCGTGGAAAAGCCCCATGACATGGGCTTTCAGGGGGTGAGCCCCGATTCTCTCCGCAGCAGCTTCTGCGAGGGCAGCGACCACTAAGCTATGCTGGAATGTTCCTGGGGCTTTGCGCTTGAGCTCCTGAAGAAGGAAATGATGAGTATCCAGCAGCTCAAGAAAAGTAATATCGGAACTCAGACGGAAGAGTCGTTCAATCCCATAGATAAGGGGATAAGCCACGAGACATAAAGCCGTATTCGCTATAAGCAGAGGAATGCCTTCCCAAGGGACCAGAATGAAATGTCCTTGTCGGAATAGGTGATAGCCCGTGTAGGAGATGAGATAGCTGCCTAAGAGCATGGCTAAGGCATAATACAGGTGAGAGCGGCGCTGCATCACCCTCAAGCGGAAAACCGCTATCATACTGCTAAAACCATGAACGAAGAAGTATTCAACAGGCTCCTCCATTATGAGACTAACCTGAGCCCCTAATGTCATGGCTGCGATGAATCCAACTCTATCGTCAAAAAAGATAGCCAAGATAATTGGACCGATAGCGAAAGGAATAAGATGGTGGAGAGGCAGTTCTAAGCCCTGTGCCCACTGGACTTGCAGTTGCGTCAAAAATGCTAATAGGACCGTGATGAAAATATAGATGCTAAAAAGAAGGGCAACGGGGCGCAGGTTATGGAGAGATATCTTTTTTGCCAGCAGGAGATACCAAAGGGTGATAAAGCTGATGAGCCATATAAGAAGAAAAAGCCCAAAAAAGCTTAGGAGCCGACTCTGGAAAGGGTGGATGCTTTCATAGGCAGTACGGAGAGACTGAAGCTTTTGCTGGGCGGCTGCAGTGATGATTTCACCTTTCCGAATGATGAGTTCGCCTTTCCGAATGGTGCCTGCATAAGGTGAGAGGCGCTGAGAAGCTTGGAGGAACTTCTCCCCTGCAGCTTGAGGATCAAGTTCTAAATCGGGCCTCAGTAAGGGAGCTAAGTAGGAGCGGAGGCTTTCTTGAACGGCTAAGCCGTATTGGCTTTGAACCCATTGCCACAATTCAGTGCTATCTACGAGAGCCTGTGCTGCTACTTGCCGCTCCTCTTGGGGAGAAAGCTGGAGAATTGCCGTACCTTCATGTTGTCCCAGGGGTAGTGTAGTATAACCGTAGCGATAGGCATATCGTAAAGCTTCCTGCAAAGGTGCTCGTAGAGAAGGAGGGAGAAAAGGCAGAAGAGAATCTGCTCGTCGCCATACCTGAAGAGCCACTTGAGTGTCCTTTCGGAAAACAAGGCTATAACGCTGCATCAGCGCTTCAAGCTCTTCTGCCTTTGTTTCAGCACTCTTATATATGCGAAATTCAAAGGGTGCAAATAGGTCTTGATGCTTCCATACTTCACCCTCTTTGTGAAGGGTTAGAAAGATGGGGCGTGTCCACCATCCCAAGAAGAGGCTCATACCAGCGGCATAGATCAGTGCCAGTAAGCCTATAAATAAGAAGGGGCGCTCACGGAGTGAGACCATACCGTAAAAGCCTCTTCGTCGCCTCCTCCCGTTGTCGCCAAATGACCCTTGGGTCATATCCCTCTATCTCTGGTGCATATGGAATAACATTTCTTTTGTAGACGAGAACTCCTTTTCGTCCTTCTAATCGCTTTTTCCTTTGGAATTCAAGGGCATCATAGGTGCCATCTGCCCCAAAGAAGGGGCGAGGATCCTCCCACACACGCCCTCCCCGCCGGCTCGTACTGACATGATCAAAGATGATAGCCTCATGTCGTTTCTTAGCGCCTATCTTTCTGACATACCATCCTTTATTGAGAGAGAGGGCGGTCGTCTCCGCATAAGGCAAAATGATTCGCATCTTCGGCACTACACCTACATATAAGACTGGCGCTCCAAAGAAGACCTTATCAGGCTCTTTCGGATTGAAAAAAAGGGTCTCTATGATTTTGAAGTTGCGCTTCCGATCGTAGCCATTCCACCCTAAGAGAACATAATAGGTGAGTCTCTCCTTTTGAATTCGGCTGCCGCGGGGAACCAAGGCCTGACCTTTATACATCAAAACGCCATGTGTAGTATATCGGGGATGGTAGTACAAAGCACCGACCCATTCGTCTTGGGTCAGGGTGCGTCGCTCTATGTCTTCTTCTTCTAAAACCTCACTTTTTTCTTTAAGCTCAAGTACTTTTACTTTCCAGGAGGACTTTTTGGACTCTCTCCACCGCCTCACTAAAATTCCATAATACCGATGCGTACCTGAGGGAAAGTCTATAAGCTGCCATGTAAATATTCGGAAAGCACTATCAGGTGGGCATATATTGGAAACCGTCTCCACAGAGTCAAATGGGTAACTAAATGCCTCAGGACGCGAAAGAGTTTCCTTCCATAAGTACAGAAACACCTGATTGGCAGAATCTTTTGCCCTTGTTTCCTCATGATGAAGGACGAAGCGTCCAATCGTAGCGAGCTCCTTTTCTATTTCAGGCAGAGAAAGAATCTGACTCCACCAAAGGACAACTCCCCATACGGGACACATCGCAGCCTCCAAAGGTAAAGATTTCTAAACGAAAGCAAGGGGAAGGAGCGTTTGAGCTTCCATTAAGGCGTCCCAGTTGAGGGAAAGCTTTATACCCTTTTCCTCAAGAAATCCTAAAAGAACCTCGGTTCGGATATTAGAAACGAGGGGGACGCCAGCAAATGGACAGCCCCCATATCCTCCTAAAGCACTATCAAATCGCCGACAACCCGCTTCCCATGCAGCCTCTATTTTAGGCTGATTCTCTTGCGGAGCAGCATGTAGGTGAACCCCCCAAGTAACTGTAGGAAGACACCGTATCACTTCAGAGAGGGTTTTATAGATATTGTCAGGATTAGCAACTCCCACCGTGTCTGCCAGCGAAAGAATAGAGACTCCCTGCTGAGATAGCCGAAAGCCGAGTTCTATCACCATTTCTGGATGATAGGGTTCGTTATAGGGATTTCCAAAGCCCATGGAAAGATAGACCACAGGAATTTTTCCAAAGCGTAGGGCTTCTTCCACTAACTCTTTGACAAAACTCTCGGCATCAGCCCGACTCTGGCGGGTATTCTGCTGCTGAAAAGTCTCGGATAAAGATAAAGGATAACCGATGTAGCGTACAGCTGGATGAGCAGTGGCTGCCTCTAATCCGCGTCTGTTTGCCACTATCACTAGCAAGCCTGTCTCTGGGTAGGAGTTCCATGGTAGGTTTGATAGTACCTCTGCTGTATCCTGCATCTGGGGGACAGCCTTTGGAGAAACGAAGGAACCCGCATCTATCGTATGAAAGCCTACCTTGAGAAGAGCTGTCAGATATCTCACTTTTATTTCGGTCGGAATAAAGGTGGGAATCCCCTGCCACGCATCGCGAGGACATTCTACCAGATGAACTTCCATCCAAGAGTACAAAAGTACTTCCTTCTTGAGAGAGTAGCTGAACCTTGAGTGAGGTAATTTTGTTTTAGTGCAATAGTATGTATCCCTCCTACATTGTAGAGCCGATTCGGGAAGAGACGATACAAATAGGCCTTACGGAGCTGCGCACGCCTGAAGAGGTAGATACAGTTCTTGCGGATCTCAAGCGAACGGGTGAAACAGCTCTCTTTCTGATTAATTCAGTCTGTGGGTGCTCAGCTGCTTCAGCTAGGCCTGCTGTGGCAATAGCCTTGCGGCACCATAAGCATCCTCATCGGTTTTACAGCGTTTTCGCTGGGGTGGATAAAGAGGCGACAGCCCGACTGCGTCAATACTTGGCTCCGCATCCTCCCTCCTCTCCTAGCATGGCACTCTGGAAAGGGGAGAGACTCTTGCACTTCATCCCTCGTCATGAGATAGAAGGATATACGCCGCAGCATATTGCTGCTACCCTTATCTCGCTTTTTGACGAATACTGCTAAGTGCGGCTTTTCCTCTGGTTTGTTCCCTTCCTTCTCTTTGGACAGCGCCCTACGCTCCCTCAAGAATTCTGGTCTAAGCTCAACCCATTTGTAGGAGGGGAACTGTGCTTTATTGATGTCCGATTTTTGAATACTCCTATCTTCTCCTACGCCCCTGACTTCTGGGGACTGACGATAGGAGGAAACTATACCTACTTTTATACGCAGAGCGAAATGCTCTCGGCTGGACCAGGAGCTCAGATCACTGGTGCTTTTCAATTCTTAGGACGGGCTGGCACGAACTGGATGATTCAACTTCCACTGTACGGATACGTACGAGTCGGAGCTGCGGCCACTGCCTATAACGTACAGCGATTGGGTGTGGGAGCAGGCGCAGGCGTTCGTTTCACTACTTTCCAATTTACTTACACCTCCCTTTCTGGAAACTATATTGGGAAACTCCGTCAGAGTTTTATTAATCCCGTAGCTTTTCTTGAATTCACTTTCAATTTCAGACGAACAAACCCAACTACGATTAGGCTGGCGGTCGACCTCCTCTCAAGTCGCCGCAACACGGAGATCATGGGTGTTATAGACCCTGTTCCTTTAGAGTTTCGCACACTCAGTATTGGCATTCTGTATCGCATTGGGCTGTAGTGTGCCCATTAGCAGGAGATACTTTTTCGGAGTTTGAGGTTTTCGTAGCTTGTTTTCATATTTCATGTAGGGCTAGTTTGTAGCTTAGTTTCTTTGAGCGGCGGCAGCCACCTACGGTG
>JANXAJ010000011.1 GCA_025062295.1 Bacteroidia bacterium
CCCCAGCACTCACCAAAAGCCCAGCCGAATAACTCACTCTCACCTCCTTCTTTCTCGCCACTAAGCATGAGGCTCACTGAGGCACCCTTAGCTGAGGATGCTATACAGACGACGAGTAGCCGTGATTTGACCGATCGCTTGGGCAAGCCGCGTAAGAAGAGACTCAATCTGAGCAACTATTTCGTCTTCGGTCTTATCCAAAGCCTGCTCTATCTCAGACCCAAGAGAAGAGTCTACAGCAGAAACATCCCACAACTCAAGAATAGAAGGAAGGAGATTGTACCGCTTGAGAACCTCCCAACCATCTAAGAGATGGCGATGACGGGTACCTTCCCATATATCCGTAACCAGCAGCTCGCGCACAGAACGCTCAGGCGGAAACTCAGCTAAAGTTCCAATCCCACCCCACACCTCAAGATTCCATTGGGCTGCTTTGAGAGCGACCTTCGCTGTCCAGAACTTAGCCAGATGAGTAAGGAGACGAAAAAGAAGATATCTATTTGAATACGGTGGCTTTTCCAACCAGACCGCCTCTAACCACTGCTCGCAGAGCCAAGCAAGGGCAGCCGCCCAAGTGAGTTGTGTATAGTGCTGCTTCAGCTCATGACGAAAAAGCGGCTGTTCCGCCAGAAACTGTCCAAAGACACGACGTCGCAATGCAAAGTGATAGGCTTGAGCCAAGGCATGCAAGCCATGAGCCACTACACCTACGCTATTAGCGACACGGGAACAATTCAGAACCTCCAAGAGACAATAGAGACCCTGCTGAGGACTGCCAATCAGATAGCCTTCACTTTCTCGGAGTTCAACTTCCCCTGTGGGAACGCTTCGGGTTCCAATTTTGTCTTTGAGGCGGCGTACCAAGTAGTTGCGCCCATTCCCATAGAGCCGCTCTCGCGGCACCACGAAGAGTGCAATCCCTCTGATCCCTTCGGGTGCTCCCTGAGGTCGGGCTGCCACCAGCGCTAAATCAGCTCCTACATTGCTACAGAAGTATTTATCGCCCGTGAGAGACCAACGATTCCCTCCCACCAGATAGGCTTGAGTCTGAACAGAGGCACCTAAGTCTGATCCTCCACCAATCTCTGTCATCCAGGTAGCCCCCTGCCCAAAAGGTGGATCATGGCGCCCAAGCACCGCTAAAAATTCCTCCCGCCTTTCTCCTTCATAATACTTATAGATTGGCACCCAACTGGAAAAAGTAACCGTATAAGGACAATAGAGCCCTGGATCATAATAAGCCGTAATGAAACCTAGTAAGAAGCTTGAGCGCCAGTCATGCCGCTCACTCACTTCATACACAATGCCAGCGGAGTAACCCGCTTCCAGCAGGTAAGTATAGAAGGGTGGATAGAGAATTTCATCTATCCTTTCACCCTCTGGGCTAAATTGACGCAAGTGAGGGGTACCAGCCCGGTCTATTGCCAAGGAGAGAGGCAGCCCTTCTGTCTGCCACCAAGCTTGATAAGCATAATGCCTGTCTGACAAAGGGAAGCCCATCTCCCCTGCAAGAAAAGCAGTAGGTCCCCCAGAGAGAATCTCTTCCATATCCTCCTATGAAGGTGGCTGGGCAAAGGTTCGGACAGTATGGATAGCCTCTTCTAAGGGTATGCCTTCCTGCTGTGTCCGCTCTCGACGATTACGGATAGAAACCGTTTGCGTCTCGGCTTCACGAGCCCCTACCACCCAGATAAGTGGCACTTTCTCCTGCTCTGCTTCCCGAATCTTTTTCCCGAGTTTCTCACTGCTCCAGTCTACCTCACATCGCAAGTTAGCAGCCTGAAGGGCAGTACTGACCTGCCTCGCATAGTCAAAAGATTTCTCACTCACTGGCAGCACCTTTATCTGAACAGGAGCTAGCCAAAGTGGCAATTCGCCCCCCGTATGCTCCAAAAGAATCCCAATAAACCGCTCAAAGGAACCCAAGAGCGCCCGATGAATCATTACAGGAGTGTGAGGAGCTCCATCAGGACCAACATAACTAAGTCCAAAGCGCTGAGGCATGGAAAAGTCCAACTGAATGGTACCCAGCTGCCATCGTCGCTGGAGGCTATCCTTGATAACGAAGTCTATTTTCGGTCCATAGAAGGCCCCTTCCCCTGGATTGACTTGGTATTGAAAGCTAGCCATTCTTAAGGCCGCTTCTAAAGCCCCTTCAGCCTGAGACCAAAGCTCCAGCGAACCAATATATTTCTTTGGACGAGTGGAAAGGTAGATTTCCCGCTCCTGAAATCCAAAGGTCTCATATACTTCCCGAACTAGCTCAAGCAAAGCGAGAATTTCGGACTCTATCTGGTCAGGAGTACAGTAAATATGAGCATCATCCTGGGTAAAAGCTCGCACACGAAAGAGCCCCGTCAAAACGCCCGAAAGCTCGTGGCGATGCACGAGCCCAAACTCAAAGAGCCGAAGAGGAAGCTCCCTATATGAACGCAAACGGGTCCGATAAATAATCGTACTACCCGGACAATTCATGGGTTTGACAGCATAAGGCTGTTCATCTATATGAGTAAAGTACATATTCTCGCGATAGTTATCATAATGACCTGACTGCTCCCACAGCCGCTGAGTGAGGATGATGGGAGTTTTGATTTCTTCATAGCCGCGTCTCAGAAGCTTCCCTCGCAGCCATTCTTGGAGAACATTCAAAAGGCGCATGCCCTTCGGATGCCAGAAAGGAAAACCAGGCCCTTCCTCATGGAAAGAAAAAAGGTCTAATTGTCGTCCTAAAAGCCGATGATCTCGTCGGGCTGCTTCTTCTAAAGTATGAAGGTATTCCTCCAGTAAAGCTGGATTAGGAAAGCTAATTCCATACACGCGTGTAAGTTGTGGATTCCGACTATCTCCTCTCCAGTAAGCACCCGCTAACGAGAGGACCTTGACAGCCCGAATCGGTCCTGAATGCCACAAATGAGGCCCCTTGCATAAATCTACAAATCCCCCTGATTCATAAAAGGTGATCTCATCAGGCGGCAATTCTTGAATTAGCTCAATCTTATACCGATTGCCCTGCTGCTCATAGTAGGCTATCGCTTCAGAAGCAGAGACCTTTTTGCGAACAAAGTATTCTGGTTTAGAAGCAAGCTCTAAAAACTTAGCTTCAATACGAGGGAAATCCTCGGGAGAAGGGGGATTGCCCTCAAAGTCTATGTCATAGTAAAAACCATTCTCAATCGGAGGGCCGATGGTAAGCTTTGCATTAGGCCAGAAAGAAAGGATAGCTTCGGCGAGGAGATGAGCACTGGAGTGCCAGAAGACTTGACGAGCTTCCGGCGAATCCCATTCTAAGAGATAAAACTCTTGTTTCTCTCCAATGGGTGCTTGAAGCTCATGAATAGAGCAACTGGATTTAGCAGCAAGGATATCGCTCCCTCCCGGCAAACCAACCCGCAGAAGAATGGCATAAAGCGGCTCATCAGGCTCACTCTCAGCTTCAAGCGTCTGACCTCTCCAATGAAGGCGCACTCGCATTCAGACAAAGCTACAAATACGCTCTTTTTCTTCAGCGCAGAAGCGTAACTGTACCTGCGCGAGCATAGCCTCGCAAACGAATCACATACACATAGGCTCCTTCAGGAGCTATCTCCCCCTCTCCTAATCGTCCATCCCATACAAAGGGAGCTGTGAGCGTGGTGTATATTAGTCGCCCCCACCTATCATAAATCGCAAGCTCCTGAATACATTCAGGCGAGCCTACTATCCGAAATACATCATTAATCCCATCTCCATTAGGGGTGAATACATTCGGCACGAACAGAAGCTGCTGAATAAAACGCTCTGAATCTAAGCTGTAGAATAAAGTATCTCTACAGCCGAATTCACCAATATAAATGACTCGCCACTGATATGTATGGGGATACCTGAAGGGTAAAGTAAGAACCTGGGTAGGGGGATAAACGCTCCCGTCTACCTCTATGTATAGAATCTTTTCAATCGCAAGTGGGATCTGAAAGCGAATCTGACCTTCGCAAAGGTCGCCTTCCCATAGGAGAGAGTCCAACTTCACCCTTAGAGGGAGAGTAAAAGTACCTTCAAGAGTATCCCGACAGAAGGGAGCACGGTCAGGATTTGTAATAAGGAGCCAAGAGTAGGTTCCCTCAGCAGGAGCCACCCACTCCACCGTATCGGCATCAAATGGCTGACCTGCGATCCACCATCTGACCGTGTTAGCAAAGCGGCTTCGCGAGCGAAAGCGAACCCGCTGACGACATGTATCTATTACAACCTCCGCCAAAGCTTGGGATTCAAAGTCTATCTCTATTTCCTTCTCAAGGGTATCCCGACATACGCTATCGGCTGAGACAGCAATGAGCCTCACCGTGTAACGCCCGGGAGCAGCATACGTGTGAGTCGGATTGCGGAGAGTGCTACTTCTCCCATCCCCGAAATCCCATCGCACAGCAGCGGCACCTACAGAGCTATCCTTCAACTGAATCGTGAGCGCACAGTAATCAATATCTATGGAAAATTGAGCTTGAACAGCTTGAACAACTTGCAGGGTTTGCCGTAGCGTATCAGAGCAGCCACTTGCATCATAAGCAATCAAAATAACCTCATATGAGCCCGGCTGCCCAAAATTATAAACTGGATTTTCTTCTAAAATGGTGTCTCCTGAAGAGAAGATCCACACATACCGCTGAGCACCCTGAGAGAGATTTTCAAAGGAGAAAGACGTGCCGCAGCTATCTCCACGCCAGCGAAAGTCAGCTTGAAGGCCCGTCGCTGAAACGGTTATTGCCTGTTCAACACTATCAGAACAGCCTTGAGGGGTAGTTACTACCAACCGAACTGAGTAGGTACCTGGCTGAGCATAGGTGTGGGAAACAGTCGGCGTGGTATAGGTACGCCCATCACCCATATGCCATCGGTAAGCATAGCCAGTAGAGAGCTGAACGGGCGAAAGATTTACCTCTCCATCACAGCCAATCGTATACGTAAAAGTCGCGTCAGGCGAGGGATAGACCACAAGATTTCGTCGCAGGGTATCTCGTTGATTACAGGTAAAGAGATTCTCTGCTACTAAAGTGATGATATAGGTGCCAGGTTGGGTGTAGACAATACCTGTGGGCTGAGCAGCGGTTGAAGTCTGACCATTCCCGAAGTCCCAATAGAAAGTAGTACCATTCTGACTCAGATTCTGAAAGGTGGGACTGAAAGGAGCACACCCTCGACTCGGGGTAATAGCCAGAGCAGAGACCACAGGATCCCCTAACTGAAAGTCAATCTTGAAGAGCGCATTATTACAGTTTGGACTTCTATTTTGCTGGGACACGCTACCAGGGGTAGTCGGAAAGTCGGAGAAGCCGCCGCAGCCAGCACATACCGATTGATAAATGATCCCCCGATTATCAAAGCGGCTCGTCCCTCCATCCACATGTTCCTGAGAGAAAGGTCCACCCCAAAATGAAGCATAAGCTAAACCGCTCAAAGCTGGCTCAAAAGCGACTACATAAAAATCAGCCCCATCGGTTACGCTCTGATTGGCGTTTGGGGTAGTAGGAAGGCCAGTGGTGGAGCCATACACCTGCCCACTGCCAAGGTCCAATCCACCCCATCCTGCTACATATACATATCCACATCGGTCAGCAGCAAAGGCACTGATAGTGATATTGGGTGTGGAACGCCCAGGCGAGCCCCATACGGAGAGCCGTGTAACTTGCGAGAGGGTCTCATTCATAGAGAATACAAACTGCTTAGAACCAGCGATGCCGTAGGCACCTCCTATTGGACTTAGGAACCCTTCGGTATGACCTACACCCCATAAAAGCCCCTGTCTATCTAAATCTATCATGAACACCTGATCATAGGAAGAGGTTCCCCAATAAGTTCCTATGAGAAGTTGGGTCAAATCAGGTGATAGGACGGCAAGCCACCCATCAGCCCGTCCTCCCTGATAGGTGGGCTGATACGCTCCAGCAGTAGTGGGAAAATTCAGGCTATTTGTGCCACCAGCCGCATATACCATTCCATCTGCGCTCAATCGGATAGAGTAGCCAGCATCTGCGCCACTTCCCCCGAGAAAAGTACTGGCATAGAGCCGACTCAAATCTAAAGAGAGCTGGCAAATGACTGCATCCATTCCCCCACTCAGAGTCGTCCGATAAGCCCCAGCTGTAATAGGAAAGTCAGCCGAACGGGTAGAGGATATGATATAGCAGGCTGTATCCCCGACTACTATTTCTCCTCGCCCATCATCTGCGTAGAAGTAGTATAAGGGAAAGTCTCGGCTATTTAGCCCATCCTCTCCGCTTCCACCGAGATAAGTGCTCCCTAAAAGCTGGTTGCCTGTACTGCTAATGCATGAGACGATAACATCTATCCCTCCACCTGAGGTAGGCTGGTAAGCAGCAGAAGATACAGGAAAGTCTGTGGAGCGAGTCGCGCCCAAAATATAGAGATTGCCCTGCGGGTCTGTTACGAGGCTGTGGGGCTGTTCGTTGTCGCTCCCTCCCAAATAGGTCGCCCAGAGACGAGTGGAACCCGTTGGATTCGTTTTCCAGAGAGCGATATCGGTGCTCCAAAAAAGCGGTAAAGCAGCACTGTAGTTCTGTCCTCCCCCAAAAAAAACCTGTATAGCGCCCGGCGTAACGGGAAACCTAATTTGTTGAGGGTTAGCTATTGGATCATCATTCCATACAAAATCATTCACATTTCCACCTGCAAACCCATTGCCCTGTAGGTCATAAGTCGCTGTAAAGCCCCAGTTGTCTGAGTAAGAGCCAGAAAAGGTGGAAAAGACCACTACAGGGTCTATGATAAGAGAAGCAGAGGGCGAACTCTCTACTTCATAGCCTACCAAGGGACCTTCAAAGCGATACCGAGCGGGGAGAGGCATCCCCGTCTCACTCAAATATACAAGGGGTAGTTTCTCCACAAAGGTCCCAATGGAGGTTTCCATATACAAACGATCTCCTTGAATCCGAACGGAAACGCCCTCGTAGCGCAAGCGAATGTGGCGAAGCGCAGCTGCACGGCGCACGTGCCAGTCCCATTTGAGACCTTCAGGCGTGAAACGAAAAGCTAAATCAATATCTGAGTAGAGGTTCTTATACCATACTTCTTTGAAGCCACGGGCATTCGTTCCTTGCCACCTACCTTGAAAGAAGTTGTAGAGGGTAGGTTCAGGCTCACGTCCCTCAGGTTCCACTGGATGGGCACCGACCCAGCTAATGCGCATAAAGTGGGCCTTGATAGGTAGGGGAGGGCCCCACCGATTGAAGTGGGCTTGATGCAGGGGACCACCCTCTACAAGAAGGAGCACTACTCCCGTAGGCGTAAGGTATATCCGATGAGGACCCCATGCTACCTCGTAGCGAGCCTCCGCATATACCTGTCCTTTATTCTCCACGAAAGTTCCCCCATGCCGAGCCCAACCTAACAGCCCCAGCAGGCAGATAAGCCAGCTTCTTCGCACAAGACAAAATAAAAAACTTTTTCTCTTCTCCCTCAATGCGTTTCCCTCTCTATCTTCGCGAGAGATGAGACTCTTTATAGAAGGCTCTTCTTATCGCCCTATGATTCTCTTTGACTTAGAAAAGCGCTTCTTGCGGATTGACGGCATGAGCAGTATGCCCGATAGCTCTCAATTCTATATGCACTTGCTGAACTGGCTCCTAACCCACCGAGAACACATCATCCCTGATACTCGTCTCACCTTTCGGCTCCTTTATCTGAATAGCGGCTCACAAAAAGCCCTCTTTGAGTTTTTCAAACAGATTACGACCTCTAAGCTTCCCCTTGTACCTCTCTTCATCTTCACAGACCGCCCTGATAACTCCGAAGAAGTGGAGCTGCTTACTCGTATTTGTAAGCAGCTCGGACTGAAATATGAGGTCAGCTGCGAAGAAAAAGAGTAGCTCGGCTTATAGGCCTACCCTTTCTGTCCAGACCAGCCTAGCCATACAGCAATAAGAATGAAGAGAAAAGCAAGCCAATGCCGAAGCTCTATACGTTCTCCAGTAAAGAGGAGCCGGACTACAAGCACAAACATGAGAATAGAAATGGCTTCTTGAAGGATTTTAAGCGTGACAAGAGAGAAGGGCCCTCCTGTACCGCGAAATCCCAAGCGATTCGCAGGCACTTGAAGAACATACTCAAAAAAGGCAATCCCCCAACTTCCCACAATCACTAAGACCCAATCCAGAAAAGAAAGTCGGGCAGCAGGCTGAGCCCGCAAATGGCCGTACCACGCCAACGTCATAAACAAGTTGGAAAGAAGAAGAAGCGCGATCGCTGCCCATCCACGCCATGTCATACGAAGCGCAAATGTATGCCAGAGGTTCGCTTCCAATACAGAGACACACTAAAGTCATGAGAAATCTCCGCCTCTTTCCCTCCACAACGAGTGCCGCCCTTCTGCCTTAGGCGTCCTGATTATAAGCTAACATTACCCCATTTACGCTTTGCTGCATGTTACGGACACTCGAAACTCTAGTAGCAAAGGTTAGAGAATCCTGATGAACAAAGCTTATACTCTTGCTGGAGCTTATGCTTTCCCCTTCTTCAGGAAAAGAGAGTCCGAATACATCTGCTATTCTCTTGCGTTTACTTTTGCTTTACACACTAGACGCTGCTTTGTAGAAATGAGGTATCTACTGGGTGCTTTCTTTCTTCTTCTGAGTTGTACCCGCAGAGACCTCATCACTATCAAAGGCAGCGACACAGTCCTTCCACTTAGTCAGGCTTTTGCTGAGGCCTTTTTGAGTTCAGGTTCAAATTTGCTTATTAGCGTAACGGGCGGCGGAAGCGGTGTGGGGGTAGCCGCCCTCCTTAATGAAGATACAGATGTTGCAATGACTTCTCGCCCACTCAAGCTTGCCGAGAGGCTTAAGTTTCAGCAGCGCGGCAAAGCCCTCATAGAGGACACGATCGCCTGGGATGTCTTAGCAATTTGCGTGCATAAGAGCAATCCAATCCGACGACTGACCCGAGCCCAGCTTGCTGAAATCTACACAGGAAGGGTACGCAACTGGAAAGAGCTGGGTGGACCCGACCTTCCTATCCTTCCCTATTCTCGAGAGTCGAGTTCTGGAACCTTTGAGTTTTTCCGAGAACATGTCCTTCGGGGACAGGATTTTGCCGCTCATGTGCGCTTCATCCCTGCCACTGGCATGATGGTTCAGTCAATTGCTCAGACCCCTGGCGCCATCGGCTACCTTGGCGTGGCATATGCCAATCCTTCGGTCAAGGTTTTAGCTATAGCGCAAGACGGAGATACTACTTTTTATCTTCCTGCTCGCTCTCGCTCTGAACTGGCTCACTATCCTCTTGCACGCCCTCTTTACTACTACTATGACTCAAGGGAAAGCCAGCGTTTAGAGCCCCTGCTTAGATTTATTCACTCCCCGAGGGGCAGGGAAATCGTGCAGCAAATCGGATACGTTCCATGAGGGGGCGATGGGGTCAGCGTTTTCTCCAAGCTGCTGCCCTCACGACTTTCCTCGTACTGGGCGGATTGACTATATTCCTCTTTCGAGAGGGGCTCCCAGCCCTCTCCAAAACGCCCTTTGAAGGGATAGTATTCGCTGTCCATCCGGACAATCCAGTCTCAACTTTGACGGCTGCACAGGTTCGAGCCCTAGTGCGTCAAGAAAAAAGATGGCAAGACTTCAATGGACCAGATACCGTTCTGATTCCCATTTACTTAGCTAACATAGAACGGTATGTGCCTCCCACTGCTTCTATTCAAGAGATTCGGCTTATTCTGGACTCCCTGGCAGAATTTCCAGGGATTCTCTTCGCTCTTCCCCCTGCTCTCCTACCTTCATCAGTAAAGCAACTCCGAGTAGAGTGGGAAGGATGGAAAGAAATCTTTTTTTCTACCCAATGGTCGCCGACTTACGAGCCTGTACCTGCCGTAGGATTTCTTCCTCTCTTGGTAGGCAGTTTGTGGGTCAGCATCATTGGACTTGCTGTCGTGGTGCCTTTAGGTTTAGCAATGGCGATCTATGTAGTGGAGTTTCTCCCAAAATCTTTCTATTATCCGATAAAAATCCTATGGGAGCTTTTAGCTGGGCTACCTTCGGTCGTAGTAGGTTTCTGGGGGTTAGTGGTGGTAGTCCCATGGATTCAGAAGGTCTTCCGACTTACAGCAGGAGAAACGGCTCTAACTGCGGGGATTCTGCTGGGATGGATGACGCTTCCCCTCATGGCAAGCTTAGTAGAGGAGGCCCTCCGAGCTATACCGCGGCTCTTGGAAGAATCTAGCTATGGGCTCGGTGCAACCCAATGGCAAACTATTTGGCGGCTCAAGCTGCCTTATGTTTTTCCCTCCATTGCAACGGCGACACTCTTGTCAGCAGGACGCATCCTCGGAGAAACAATGGTAGTCCTCATGGTAAGTGGCAACTCACCCCTGCTCCACTTCTCTCCCCTTCAACCAGTCCGAACTTTGCCTGCAACCTTGGCAGCCGAGTTGGGCGAAGCCCCCGTCGGAAGCTATCATTATCATGTACTCTTTTTGCTGGGAGTAATCTTGTTTATCTTGACTTTAGGTCTCAATCTCTCCGCTTATCTTATTCATCCCAAGGATGCGCAAGCGGCGAGGTGAAGCGCTGGCAACCCTCATAGTTACACTGATCAGTTGGGCAGCTCTTGTCATCTTGGCTGGGGTCGTCGGGTTTATCACCTACAAAGGCTTAGGAGTGATTAGCTGGGAATTTCTAACAACTCCCATGCGGGAGGGGATGAAAAAAGGAGGAATTGCCCCTGCAATCGTAGGAAGCATTTGGGTCACCCTCGTAGCTCTGGGGGTAGGAGGTCTAATCGGTACTAGTGCAGGCGCTTACCTTAGTGAGTTTGCCCGTCATCGCCGTCTGAAACAGCTAATAGAATTTCTCGTTACCACTCTCTCTGGCATCCCTTCTGTAGTATATGGGCTTTTTGGTCTTGCTCTTTTCGTGGTGACGCTAAATTTCGGTACTTCTATTTTGGCAGGAGGATTGACCTTAGCTCTCCTTTCTCTCCCTCTCCTCATTCGGAATGCCCAAGAAGCTTTCTCTAGTGTCCCCACTTCTCTCAAGGAAGCAAGCATAGGATTGGGCGCTTCAGAGATGCAGACTTTCCTACGAGTTACCCTCCCCATCGCTTTACCTCGGGTACTGACAGGACTCGTTTTAGCCACAGGACGAATTCTGGGTGAGACGGCGCCCATTCTCTTTACAGTGGCTGCCTATTACCTACCGACTTACCCCCGCAGCTTATTAGAACCTACTATGCTTCTCCCTTATCACCTCTATGTTCTGATTACCAGCGGCGTGAATGTCAAAGAAACCTACCCTATGGCATTCGGGACAGCTTTGACCCTTTTGATCCTCACCCTATTTTTTACGCTCACAGCTGCTTATCTTCGCTTTAGACTCAAACAGAAATATCGTGTATAAGGTAGAAGCCCGAAAAGTCTCTGTCTGGTACGGCAGCTACAAGGCTTTAGACGAAGTGAGCCTCTGTCTAGAGCGCAATCAGGTATTAGCATTGATTGGACCCTCAGGATGCGGGAAATCTACTTTCCTTCGCCTACTCAACCGAATGAATGACTACATCGAAGGCTTCCGCATGGAAGGTCAGCTCCTCATAGATGGAGAGGATATTTACTCTCCTGAGGTTGATCCCGTTTACTTGCGTCGTCGAGTAGGTATGGTTTTTCAGAAGCCTACACCTTTTCCCTTCTCTATTTACGAAAATGTAGCCTATGGTCTGCGCCTTCAGAATCGCTTGAAAGAGTCTCAGATTCGGGAACGGGTTGAACAGGCTCTGCGGCAGGCTGCCCTCTGGGATGAAATCAAGGACAATCTCAAAAAATCGGCTTTAGCCCTCTCAGGAGGGCAGCAGCAGCGGCTCTGCATCGCTCGGACCCTCGCCGTTCGCCCTTCCCTTCTCCTTATGGATGAGCCCACCTCAGCTCTTGATCCCATCTCCACCGCTAAAATAGAGGAGCTTATTCATGAGCTGCGGCAGACTTATACCATCGTGATCGTTACTCATAATATGCAACAAGCCGCCCGTATCAGCGACATGACCGCTTTCTTCTACATGGGACGCCTCATAGAATACGGACGCACTAAAGACTTTTTCACAAATCCTCAACACCCCGAAACATTGAGATATATAACTGGTAGATTTGGATAAGTATGAGCCTTATAGAAACGGAGATCGCAAAGCTGCGTTCGCGAGCTCACCAGGTAGTACAGTATGTCCGCCGCCAGCTTTACCTCTTGGAAGAGGGCATTCAACAAATGGATGCTCAACGATTGACCCAGATAGAGAGACTCCGAGAGGAAGCCTTAGAGGAAGATATGCGGCTGGACCGCCGATGTGCCCGCATTTTAGCCCTTCATCAGCCCGTAGCAAATGACCTTCGGTTCATATTAGCAGTGCTGCGCATGCATTTCTATTTAGATGAGATTGGAGAAAGGCTTGGTACCATCGGACGCCGATTAGCTCAGGCTCTTCCCCTTCTACAGACTGCCGAGCTACCCTTAGCTGATTTAGTGGCAAGCGTGCGCCGACTCTTAGAGGTGTGCATAGAAGCCTTCTTCCGAAGCGATACCGATAAAGCTAAAAAAATAAATGAGGAAGATGAATATGTAGATCAAGCCTATAAACGATGTGCCGCTTATATTACAAAGACCCTCGCCTGCCCTCTTACAGAGAGAGAAGCGGAAGCTTGGCTAAATGTAGCTTTTTCTATCAAAGACTTGGAGAAAATCGCTGATTATGCCACGGATATTGCTGATGCTTCCATCTATCATGCCGAAGGAGTCTATTACTGGCATCGTTTTGCTCGCCGCTCAAAGACCAGCCCGCAAGAGCTGATCTAAAATGGAAAGCTCTGATGGCGAGCATCGCTGGACAGGCCCAAGATATCTTTCACTCCAGCTCAGCCTCCATCCATAGAGCCGAGCAATCTCTAAAAGGACACACTCTGTGAACTGTGAAAGCCGCGTGAAAGGTGCTTGGAGATAGAGGTATTCTAAGAAGGGTTTCCATTCATAAAAGAAAGGGGCTTTGCCATATAAGGTAAGGAGAGTTCGCCAGTGATACAGACGCCAATGTTTATCAGTGGGCCATGTAGCCTCATAAGGAGAAGATTTGAGGGTGTGAAGGATGGGAATAGTAAGCCATCGCCCACCTTGAATGCGATAGCGATTAAAGCATGAGCCTTTTGGAAGGCAAGGAGGATAGGCGATTTGGAAGACCCGAAGGCGATTCGCCTCCGCCACCCATGAAGATGGAGGCCAGAGATAGGCGGGAAGAACCGACTCCGCGGATTCTACCACTTATGAAGGGACCTGAACAGAATTGGAGCGACGAGGTCGGAGCGCTAAATTGCGCAAGTAAAGAATCTGACTTCCCTTTGCACATAGTTGCCCTTCAGTGTCATACAATTCAAACTCAAACTCATATCTTGCTTTTCCTTCAGTCGTGAGAATTTGCCGGATCTCAGCCCACTGCTCTGGGGGAATGGAGCAGGTCAGGTAAAGAGCTCCCCGACTTGCCCGGATAAACTGCATCTCCAGACGCTCAACCCATACTTCCAGGGGAATGCCTTCTCTCAGACACTTCTGCCAAAGCATCGTGCCATACCACATATCTACTGCGGAAAGCAAAGTTCCCCCAAAGAAAGTACCATTCAGATTGCGAGTGAAGAGGGAAGGACGAACCTTGACATGAATAGTGAGGAAATCATCTGAGATAGAGAGAGGGATGATTCGCTGAAAGAGTAAAGGGGGGTAAAGTCTTAATAAACGAAGAAGCTTTCGGGGTGAATAAGTCTTAGAGCGAATCCGCTTCTGAAGCCAGTGATATAACTTGTTCATCAACCGTATTCTATTTCTACCTCAGCAGTGAGAGGGATAGCCTGACAAGTCAGAATGTAGCCTTTCTCTATCTCCCAGTCTGAAAGCGCTTCTCGGACTGCCATATGAACCTGCCCTCTGTAGAGCTTGGCTCGGCAAGTGCAACAGATTCCTTCCTCGCACGCATAAGGAGGATCAAGCCCTGCTTCTTGTGCTGCCTGAAGGAGCGTCTGACCCCTTTTGACTTGCACTTGATAGGTTCTTCCGTCTAAGTGTATCACGGCTCGTGCTTCTTGAGGCGAGGGAGGTTCCACGAGTACTGCCTCCGGAAGAGGAGCCGTAAAATACTCCCGATGAATTCGCTGCGGAGGGAAGCGCAAGCGCTCCAATACATGAGTTGCCATTTCCATCATCTCGGAAGGACCACAAATGTAAGCCTCCATAGGAAGGAGACGGCGACGAATGCGCTCTACCTCACTCTCAATCAGTTCAGGTGAAATCCGACCCACCCGCCCTTCCCAGCCAGGGAGGGGCCGACTGAGAGTGTGAATCACTTCCAACCTCTCCAGATACTGACTGGCAAGCACAGATAATTTTTCCCGAAAAATGATATTTTCCTGATTCCGACTGCCATATAGGAGAAGAGCCCGACTTTTTGGTTCCGCAAAAAGCAAAGAGCGAATCATGCTATAGATAGGAGTGATGCCACTCCCCGCCGCAATGAAGAGATATTGAATCGCTCGTCCTGGTTGCGGCTGGAGCGTAAAGCTGCCCAGCGGCGGAAATACCTCAAGCATATCCCCCACCTCCAGATTCTGCCAAATAAAGTTGGAAACAATCCCCCCTTCTAACCGCTTGATGGTCAGCTGAAGATCTGCATCCATATATGGACTACTGGAGAGCGAATATGCGCGAGGATACTTTTTTCCATCTATTTCTACTCTTATGGTAAGGTACTGACCCGGAAGATATTCAAAGCCAGAAGCTGGCCTCTCCAATACTAACGAGAAAGTATCAGGCGTTTCAATCCGTTTTTCCTTGATGCGAAGAGAGATATAACGGCTCATGAAGATTGTACATTCTCTACCCAGCGACCCATCCGACTGTATTTTTCTAATCGTCTTTCGACCAGCTCCTCAGGACTAAGGGCTAAGAGAGGGGGAAGGTCTGAAAGAATCTTCTCGCGAACTCTTCGAAAAACCTCGGTAGGATTCTTGTGAGCTCCCCCGAGAGGCTCAGGGATAATTTCATCTATGGTGCCGAGCTTGAGATTATCTTGCGCAGAGAGATGAAGGGCATCAGCGGCTTTTTCCTTGAACTCCCAAGAGCGCCATAGGATGCTGGCGCAGCTTTCAGGGGAGATGACCGAATACCAACTATTCTCAAGCATATAGATTTTGTCTCCTACCCCGATACCGAGAGCACCTCCCGAAGCCCCTTCTCCAATGATGAATACAAGGATAGGCACACGCAACTGAGCCATTTCGTATAGATTCCGGGCAATCGCCTCAGCTTGACCAAATTCTTCAGCATGCATGCCAGGATGAGCCCCTGGCGTATCAATGAAAGTAATGACTGGCTTTCGCATCTTCTCCGCCAGCTTCATAAGACGCCGAGCTTTCCGATAGCCCTCGGGGTTAGGCATCCCAAAGTTTCGGTATTGACGGCTCTTGGTATCCCGCCCTTTCTGCTGTCCAATCACAATAACCCCATTCTCAGCTATCCGAGCTACACCCCCTACGATCGCTTTATCATCTCCGCCACAGCGATCCCCATGAAGCTCTATAAAATCCTCAAAAACCGCATGGATGTAGTCCAGAGTGTAAGGACGAGCTGGATGCCGAGCAAGCTGGACCCGCTGCCATGGTGTGAGATTTTGATAAATATCACGACGAAGCTGCTCCAAACGGGCTTCTAATGCAGATAAGCTCTCAGAAATATCTAAGCCCGACTCCTCTGCTAACCGCTTTGTCTCTGCAATACGATTCTCTAACTCAACGATTGGCTTTTCAAAATCTAATACAACCTCCATCTTAGGAAATGTGCGCCAATATCCGTCGCTCCAAAGCTGGACCAGAAAGGGCTCCCACAATCTTATCCACTGGCTGTCCAGCTCGGTATAGGATTAGGGTTGGTATGGCTTGAATATAATACTGCATTGGAATAAACGAATTTTCATCTACGTTCATTTTAGCAATCTTAATTTTACCCGCATACTTCTGGGCGATTTGCTCTAAGATAGGGGCTATCATGCGACAAGGGCCACACCAAGGCGCCCAAAAATCAACCAACACAGGGATTGGACTTTGGAGAACCTCAGCTGCAAAAGTAGAATCTGTAATCTCAATCGGGCGATCTAAAGGCTTTTTGGTCTCAGGAGACTGCATACGAAGCTACAACAAAAATGCGGCTCTTCTTGTTCTCGAAGGTCAAAGGATGGACCTGGATCCCTAAGCGCTCTAACGCTTGATGGAATGGTGGGGTATAACGGATTCGCCATTCCGTCTGCATGAGAATCCGATTTTCTCCCTGATGATGAAGGAAAATAGACACGGGTACCTCTCCTCTCCACTCCTGAACGAGAGAGCCCAACTCTCTGAGGGCTTCCTCGGTAAGATGGGCAATATCCCACTCTAAGTAGAGAGTAGGGAAGCCGTTTTCCAAGGCTTGGGGTAGACGCTCAATTCGGCAAGTGCGCCATTCTCCTATACCTTCTGGGCGCTGAATGAATTCAGCCTCAATTAAAAATGGCTCTCCTACCTGCCCGCGCAGGTGGTCTGCCCAACTTTCCCACTGCGGAGAGAAAACGGTGAGTAAAAAACTACCGACCCGATCCTCAAAGCTGAGCCGAGCATAAGGTCTGCCGTGCTTTGAGCGCCGCTCGTCAATATCCATCAGAAGCGCCGCAGCTCGCACAAAACGCTCTGATGGCTGAGGATCATTGAGAAGCTCGCTTGCCGCTGCAGAAACCCCTGCCAAACGCATAAGAGGAGCAAATTCATCTAAGGGATGAGAAGAGAGAAAATAGCCGATATACTCCCGCTCCTGCCGAAGCTTCTCCGGAAGAGAGAGGATCCGCTGAGGGTCTTGAAGGCGAGGAGGGGAAGGAGGTGCTAAGGACACCATATCAAAAAGAGAGACCTGTACAGCCTGCCCCGTTTTCTGATAAGCAGAAGCATAATCTAAAATAAGCTGACGATTCGCCTCATGTAAGAGATACTCGCGCCGCCCCTCCACAAGAATATCCAGCGCCCCTGCATAGCACAAGCTTTCAAAGCTCTTTTTATTGAGTCCTTGCGGTAAGAGCCGTACAGCAAAGTCAAATACATCCTTGAAGGCCCCATTTCGCTTCCTCTCTTCTACAATTAGGTTAGCGAGCTTCTCCCCTAAATGCTTGATCCCCCCCAGTCCGAAGCGAATCTCCTGCTCATTAGGCACAGAGAAGCTCACCTCACTTGCATTCACACAGGGAGGAAGGACTCGTATGCCCAAGTCCCGCACTTCTTGAAGGAAAAACCCAACTTTCTCATAATCATCCGCATGATGAGTCAAAACTGCTGCCATGTAGGCTGCAGGGTAGTTTGCCTTCAAATAAGCGGTCCGATAAGCTAAAATACTATAAGCCGCTGCATGAGACTTATTGAAGCCATATTCAGCAAACCGAGCCATTGTATCAAATACCTCTTCAGCAACGTGGCGCTCTGTACCATGAGCGACTGCACGCTCAATAAAAATCGCTCGCTGCTCTTCCATAATCTCTTTTTTCTTCTTGCCCATGGCTCGGCGCAAGAGATCCGCCTCTGCCAAAGAATAGCCCGCCATCACCTGAGCCACTTGCATGATTTGCTCTTGATAGACCATAATCCCATAAGTATTCTCTAAAATGGGTTTGAGACGAGGATCGGGGTAGGTAATATTCTCTTCGCCATGCTTGCGCCGAATGAAAGTGGGAATATTCTCCATCGGACCTGGACGATAGAGGGCATTCATAGCAATAAGATCCTCTATACAAGTGGGACGCAGCATTCGCAGATATTTCTGCATACCCTCCGACTCAAATTGGAATACCGCTACCGTAGCCCCATTTTGGAAGAGCTCCCAAGTTTTCGGATCATCAAGGGGGATTTTTTCTAAGTCAATTGGCTCCTTATCACCCCTTAGCTGCTGTATCAGCTCTACCGCTGTCCTGAGGATAGAGAGCGTCTTAAGGCCAAGAAAGTCCATCTTCAAAAGGCCGATGCGTTCGCAGTCGGGTCCATCCCACTGAGTAATCACTTGTCGGGTAGTTTCATCCCGAGAAACGATAGCAAGGGGAACGTATTTCTGGAGGGTATCAGGGGCAATGATCACTCCAGCAGCATGGACTCCTGTATGTCGGGTTATTCCTTCTAATCGTGCTGCTGTCTCTAAGAGCCGCTTCCGAAGGGTCCCTTCTTCTTGGAGGAGCTCATGAAGCACATATGCTTTGGGGTTCTCAGCTGGATTGAGGGCGTCTTCCCATGTGATGTTAGGCTTCTGAGGAATAAGGGCTGCAATCGCATTTACCTCTGAGAGCGGCATTTTGAGCACCCGTCCCACATCCCGTATAGCTGTTTTGATGCCCATCGTCCCATAAGTGATAATCTGAGCCACATTCTGAGCACCGTATTTCTCCTGAACATACTGGATAACCTCGTCTCGCCTCACATCATCAAAGTCTATGTCAATATCAGGGGGACTGATCCGTTCTGGGTTCAAGAACCGTTCAAAGAGCAGTTGATAGGCAAGAGGATCTACATTGGTAATGCCCAAGCAGTACGCCACGAGACTGCCAGCAGCTGATCCTCGCCCAGGACCTACCCAAATCCCACGCCGCCGAGCTTCCGAAACGAAGTCTTGAACCACTAAGAAGTATCCTGAAAAGCCCATTTGGGCTATCACCCTGAGCTCATAGTCTAACCGAACCTCCACCTGGGATGGAAGCGGCACCCCGTATCGGACTTGTGCCCCTTCGTACGCTAAGTGCCGTAAATACTCATCCATATTACTGAACTGGGGAGGGATGGGATACTGCGGTAAAATCAGCGGCTTGTCAAAGCTCAGCTTCAAGTTGCATTTCTCAGCTACCTCCTGCGTCGTGGTGAGAGCCTCCGTATGCTCTCGGAAAAGAGTCATTTGCTGCATCTCCGCCCGACTTTTCAAGTAGAAGTGAGAATTGAGCTGCCCCTGATCAGTAGCAAAGCGAAGTCGCCGAGGATCGTCTATCTCACTGCTTGTCTGAATAGCTAAAAGGAGGTCGTGAAGAGAAGCATCAGCTTCACAAGTATAATGCACATCGTTTGTACCTAAAATCTTCACTCTGTATCTCCGAGCCCAGTCTAAAAGCACCTTTGCCACGAGGTGCTGGTCCTTCAGCCCGTGATCTTGCAGTTCAACATAGAAATCCTCCCCAAAGAGCTCCAAGTACCACCGAAATCGCTCTTCCGCTTCAGCAAGGTGTCCTGTAAGGATTTTCTGATTGATTTCGCTGGCTAAGCAGCCTGTAGTGGCGATGAGCCCTTCCCGATGAGCCACAAGGAGCCCACGATGAATTCTCGGCTTGTAATAGAAGCCTTCCAAATAGCTAAGAGAGGAAAGTTGAAGGAGATTTTCCCATCCTTTTTCATCTTTTGCCAGCAGAAGGAGATGGTAAGTTGCTCGGTCTTTAGTAAAAGTGTCTGCGTCTATAATGTAAAACTCACAGCCAAGGATGGGTTTGATGCCTACTTTCTCAGCCTCCGTGTAGAATTTAGGAACGGCAAAGAGATTCCCATGATCGGAGAGTGCCAGAGCCTTCATGCCGAGCTTTTCCGCACGGCTCATCAGTTCTTTAATCCGAGAGGCTCCATCCAGTAGGCTATACTCTGTATGAACATGAAGATGAACGAAGTCGCTCATGCCCTGGCGTCTCAAGTGCTGGAATCCGTTGGCACGTAGTGCAATCGGACCTGTCGCTCTTCATCAAGGTAGGTATGAACGATGAAACGGAGAATCTCTTCGTTTAGCTCTTCATAGGGCTGAAGCGGAGCTTCATACCATTCAGGATGACCAGCAAGGACAGCGTGAGCCAGTGCCAAGGCTTGCCCTAAGACCTTAGAGCGCTGCCGATAAAGGGCTAAGTATCGTAGAGGACGATAGATCTCCAGCACCTGCTTTAGTGAGGTCTCACGCAGCTCCTTAAGAGCCCGCCTCAGCTTATCCTCATATTCCTCTATAGAAACGCCATCCAAAAGGTAAGCTTCAATCAACCATATGCCTCCATGGTGCATTTGCCATACGATAGTATGCAAGCGAGAAGCCACAGCCTCTTCATGTACCAGCCTTTGCACAAGGAAGCCTGAGCGGACCTCTCCTAAGAAATCATCCAGCAGGTCAATCCCGTGAGTAATCGGAGCTTGAAGCGAAGGTAAGCGATACGCCCAGAAAACAGCTTTTTGTGGGATGAAGGGACGATGGCAGATTCGGAGCCGTTCTCTAAACGCAAGTCCCTCTGTCGGAGCAATAAAAGGAAGTGGAACTCCCTCTTTAGGATGCTCATAGAGCAAGCGTATTTGCCGAGTCATATCCTCATCTATACCCCCTCCCGCTATGCATAAAACTGCATGGGCTGGAGTATAAAAGTGATCATAGAATCGTCGCACCGCCTCTTCTGGTAGAGTAGATACCTGTTCAGGACTCCGTCCAATCACCATCTTCCCATAAGGGTGATCAGGAAAGAGCATCTCCAGAATATGAAAGAAGCGATCTGCATAGGGTGGATTCAAATAGCGCTGTCTAAACTCTTCCGCTACTACTTGGCGTTGAATAGCAACTTTATCTGAGGAAAGAGAAAGAGCAAAAAGCCGAGCTGCTTCTAACTCCAATGCCAGTAAGGCTTTGTCTCGGGGCAACCGAGCATGATAAATAGTGTAGTCCTGACCTGTGTAAGCATTGGATAGACCACCAACCGATTGAATCTTTTGGTCATAGGCAATCTCTTCATCCTCAAAGAGGAGATGCTCTAAGAGGTGAGCTACGCCTGCTGCTTCGGGCGGCTCGTGAGCTGCTCCGCTCCGGTACGCTAAGACCACAGCCGTAAAAGGGGACTCTGACGGGAGTAGATACACTTCCAATCCATTAGAAAGCTGCCACCTCGTCATATTCTCACCCCGAAAATCTCTAAAAGTCGCTCCAAGTCTTTCTCGGAAGCATACCGAATCCGTACCTCTCCACTCCCATCTGCTTTTCGACGAACTTCTACGGGAGTATGGAAATGGTGAGTGAGAGCCTGAGCCAGTTCCTTAGTATGAATATCTATATCGGGAAGGGAACGCAGCGTCTTTTTAGCTGGAGAAGCAGTTAGACGAGCCACAAGGGCTTCTACCTGACGAACGCTTAGGCCTTTCTCTTGAATCTGACGAAAAACTTCAAGCTGAAGGTCAGGAGATTCCAGAGAGAGGAGGGGGCGAGCGTGTCCTTCTGAAAGGGTGCCCGCCTTGAGCGCCTTTTGAATCTCTGGCGGCAAACGCAGAAGCCGAAGCGTGTTAGCAATCGTCGGACGACTCTTACCTACATATTGAGCCACTTCTTCTTGGGTCAAGCCGCATTCTTCCATCAGGCGTCGATAAGCCAGTGCCAGTTCTATGGGGTTGAGGTTTTGTCGATGAACATTCTCCACAAGGGCAAATGCCAAGAGTTGCGTATTATCGGCGGTCCGAACATAAGCAGGGATATGAGTTAGCCCAGCCTTTCGAGCTGCCCGCCAGCGCCGCTCCCCTGCAATCAGCTGGTATTTGTTGCCAACCGCTCGCACCGTGATGGGCTGGATCAAGCCATGCTTCTGAATAGAATCCGCTAACTCCTGAAGCTCTTCCTCAGCAAAATCTAAACGAGGCTGATAGGGGTTTGGTTCTATGGCATCTATTGGGATTTCCTCAACTGCATGAGAGCGCTCTATGACTGAGTCCTCTATGGGGAGGATAGCACCGAGTCCTCGCCCTAAACCACGCGCCTTCATGCTGGAACTGGAATATTATTCCGTCTGAGAATCTCTTCTGCTAATGCTAAGTAATCTTGGGCTCCGCGTGAATTCGCATCGTACTGAATCACAGGCTTGCCATGACTCGGCGCCTCACTCAAGCGAGTATTGCGCTGAATCACAGTCTTGAAGACAATCTCTTCAAAATGATGAGAGACTTCTTCCACAACTTGACGGGAAAGGCGCAGCCGAACATCATGCATAGTGAGCAAAATCCCCTCTATTGTCAAGCTGGGATTGAGCCGCTGCTGAACAATCTTGATAGTATTGAGAAGCTTGCCTAACCCCTCTAACGCAAAGTACTCACATTGAACTGGAATAAGGACACTGTCAGCCGCCACTAAAGCATTGACTGTAATCAGCCCCAGGGAGGGCGCACAGTCCAAAAATATGAAATCATACTCTCCACGAATAGGTTCTATCGCATGACGAAGGCGATATTCCCGCTGCGGCAGGTTGATCATATCTACTTCAGCTCCCACAAGGTCTATATGAGCAGGAATAAGATGCAGGCGTTCCAGTCCACTTATGCGATGTATGAGGGGACGGGGATCCGGAAGGTTGCCTAAAATAACATCATAAATTGTCTGTGTAACATTGCGAGGGTCTAGACCGAGACCTGAGGTAGCATTTGCTTGGGGGTCCACATCTATCAGAAGGACCTTAAACTCATAAGCTGCAAGGGAAGCCGAAAGATTGATAGCAGTGGTAGTTTTACCGACCCCGCCTTTTTGGTTTGCGATGGCGATGACTTTACCCATTGCTCTACAAAGCTACGGAAAGGCTGCGTACTTTTCCTGACCGTATGGTGCAGAGATGGTGGAAATGGGTTGGAATCTTGTGTCTAATAGGATGTAGGTCTGTCCCCCCTACTTTACCTGACGATGCCTTACGGATTGGGGTCTTCAGCCCTTATACGAGCTTAGATCCGATTTATGCTCGAGACCAGATAAGCGTTTGGATAGTACAGCAGCTCTTCATGGGATTGGTATCATACGACTCCAGCCTGAGACCTGTGCCAGCCGCCGCTTCACGATGGGAGGTAAGTCCAGATGGACGGCTATACCGCTTTTACCTTCAATCAAATCTCCATTATGCAGGCCGTCCCAATCGCCGCCTCCAAGCGCAAGATGTCTTGTATAGCTGGCACCGATTGGCTCATCCCTCTTGGGCTTCGCCTGGGACTTATCTTTTCCGGGGGATTATCAAGGGATGGACTGCCTATCAGGAAGGTCAAGCCCCAAAGATTAGCGGACTGCGTGCTCTCAGCGATAGCATAGTGGAAGTGGAGTTAGAAGCTCCTTATGCCCTCTTCCTCCACCTCTTGACTCTTCCGTATGCAGCAATCGTTCTGCCCGAAGTTGCCGAAAGTCTTGGACGCAGTTTTACTCGCATCCCAGTGGGACTCGGTCCCTTCTTTCTCGCCTATCAAGAAGAAGGGCGCCTCCTTGTTCTCAAAAGGGATACAGGAAAGGTACGGAAGCTCGTTTTTCGGTGGTATCCCAATCGTCTCTGGGCATGGATTGCCCTTCAACGAGGAGAAATAGATGCTTTTGAAGGAACCGACCGCGCATTAGAGTATCTGCTTCGGCGAGATTCCCTCTGGTGCAGGTCTATTCAGCGTCTGTCCATACCCCACTTCGGAACAGAATACCTGGGGATGGACACTCGTCCGAGTAGCCTTTTTGGAGACGCAGAGATACGAAGAGCCCTCCGAGCCCTGATATGGCGTCTGCCTTTGTTAGAAGTGCTTCAAATAAACGGAACACCCGCCCGAACCTTCATTCCTCCCCCTCTCTTAGCCCAAGTTCCTAAAGATACTCTCTCCTTTTCTCCCACCGCTCTTGAAAAGCTTAGGCAGCAGCCGCTTATCCTTTATGCGTCGCCTGCATTTCGGGAGCTGTGCGAATACCTTCAGGTTAGCTTAGCTCGTCAAGGTATCACCCTTCAAGTAGAATACATCTTAGGAGCATCCCTAAGGGAAAGAATATCCAAAGGAGATATTCAGCTCTGGAAAGCCAGTTGGCTAGCAGATGTACCCGATGGAGAAAATTTTCTAATTCTCTTTGAGTCAGCTCAGTGCGCCCCTGCAGGACCTAACACGACTCGCTTCACTCATCCGCTGATGGACTCTTTAGTGATGAAGAGCCGACGCACAAGCAGTGAAGCTATCCGACGGACTCTCTACACTCAGGCAGAAAGCCTTCTCTTAGCTACAGCTCCTGTCATCCCTCTCTACCACGGGCATGGGGTTTGGCTGGTGAGTCGACGGGTTCGTCATTTCCCTCAGAGCCCCCTTCCGACTTGGTTGCCTCTGACTCGGGTCCAAGTAGAGACTTCGCTTCCTATGAACTGAGATAAACTTCTCCTGACCGAGAGCTAATGAAGGAAGTATGAGCTGCGGAAGCAATCCTCAATCCCCTTGCGCAGAAGTTTTCTGAATGAGGTGCAAGCTACTTTCCAAGACGCTATGGCTTATTTCGTAGTCTGCGCCTAAAACCTCTTGAGAGGAGTAGAATCAGCGGCAAACCCCTCAGCCTCCTTAGTGAGATAGATTCTTGGTAGTCTTTCTAGCAAGCGATGAAGCTCATCAGGCGTGTTTGCCTCCATAAGAAGAAGGCGCAGCTTCTTCGCACTGGGCAAGCCGCGGAAATAGCCAGCATAGTGCCGCCGCAGAGTCAGCACTATGCCTCGGGGAGATTCGGGAAGAAGGCGAAGCGCATATCTCAAGTGCTTCTCAATCGCATAAATCCGCTCCTCTAAAGAAGGAGGAGGAAGGAACTGGCCTGTCTGAAAGTAATGCTTTATCTCCCGAAAAATCCATGGATATCCAATTGCGGCTCTGCCTATCATGAGAGCATCAGGCTTATAGAGGTGGTAGAGTGTCCATGCCTTCTGAGGAGAGTCAATATCTCCATTCCCGATGATGGGGATATGAATAGAGGATTGGGCTTTTAGGAGCCCGATCCATTCCCAACGGGCTTCACCTGAGTAGCCGTCGGCTCGGGTGCGGGCATGCACTGTTAGAGCAGCGATACCTACTCGCTGAAGCCGCTCAGCCACTTCCAGAATCCGAATTTGTGAAGCATCCCACCCCAGCCTGGTCTTGACTGTAACAGGAAGAGAGGTGGATTTGACCACTTCCGACGTCAGATACTCCATACGGTCAATGTCCCGAAGAATCCCGGCACCGGCCCCCTGACATACCACTTTCGTTACAGGACAACCGTAATTGATATCTACCCAATCTGGATTGACTTTCTCAATCAGCCGGGCTGCCTCCCGCATTGACTCTGCTTCTCCTCCGAAAATCTGAATCCCTACTGGGCGCTCCTCATCCCAAACTTGGGCTTTCCACCAGCTTTTTTCTACGCCTCGGATAAGAGCCTCACTGGAGATAAACTCCGTCACTACGGCGTCAGCTCCCATTTCTCGGCACAGACGACGAAAAGCCGCATCGCTCACATCCTCCATCGGAGCTAAAAAGAGAGGCGGTACCCTGCCTTTCCACTCCACTCGTCCTATCCGCACTTAGCAAATATATTTGCTGCGTGCCGCTCACTCTGTACAACACTCTAACCCGCCAAAAAGAACCCTTTGCCCCTCTCAACCCTCCATATGTCGGCATGTATGTCTGCGGCCCTACCGTTTATGGAGACCCTCACCTTGGTCACGCCAGAGCCGCTATCACTTTCGATGTTCTGTATCGGTACCTCCGCTACTTAGGGTATAGGGTACGATATGTACGCAATATCACGGATGTAGGACACTTAGAGGGAGATACAGACGAGGGAGAAGATAAAATCCTCAAAAGAGCTCGGCTGGAGCGAATAGAGCCAATAGAAGTAGCTCAGAAATATACAGCCTTGTACCACAAGGCCATGGATGCTCTCAATGTACTGCGTCCATCCATTGAACCCACAGCCACTGGGCATATCCCCCAACAGATAGCGATGATTCAGCGAATCTTGGAACAAGGATATGCGTATGTAGTGAATGGGTCTGTGTATTTGGATGTGGAAAAGTATCGGCAGGACTATCCCTACGGCATTTTATCGGGCAGAAACATAGAAGAACTGTTGGCAGGCAGCCGGGAATTAGAGGGACAAGGAGAGAAAAAACATCCGTGGGATTTTGCTCTCTGGAAGCGAGCAGAGCCAACTCATCTAATGCAATGGGACTCTCCATGGGGACGAGGATACCCCGGCTGGCACATAGAATGTTCCGCCATGAGCATCCACTATTTAGGTGTTCCTTTTGATATCCATGGGGGCGGTTTAGATCTCATTTTTCCTCACCATGAAGCCGAAATTGCCCAGGCTCATGCCTGCTTTGGGAAGGAGGCTCACTATCAAGCCCGATTTTGGATACATAACAATCTGGTAACAATAGAGGGACAAAAAATGAGCAAATCTCTCGGAAACTACATTACAGTTGAAGAAGTCTTCACTGGATCTCATCCGCGTTTAGTTCAAGGGTATCCCCCTATGGCGCTGCGCTTCCTTGTGCTCCAAGCCCACTATCGTAGTACTCTTGACTTCTCTAATGAGGCTCTGCGCGGCGCCTATCGGGCTTATCTCCGCCTTATGAATGCCTATCATCGCCTCCTGCAGGTGCGTCCCCATGCTTACTCTACTTATATGGTGAGCAGCTGGCGCGAGCGAGTCTTTGCGGCTCTGGATGATGACCTCAATACAGCTGCGGCTTTAGCTTTATTCTTTCAACAAGCGGATGACATCATCAAGCTCTACCGAGGGGAACTCCTTCTTTCCCAAGTGGATTTAGAGCTTCTCCTCAAGACATGGCAGGAAGTTTTATTTGAGATTTTAGGACTTCTTCCGCTTCAATCGGTTGAGTGGGAACGCTGGCAGCGGTTAGTCCAGCTCACCGTTCGGCTGCGGCAGCAGGCTCGCGCAGAGAAAAACTTCGCCTTAGCTGACTGTCTCCGAGATGAGCTTCAGCGAGTAGGCGTAAAGCTTTTGGATTTTCCAGACGAGACCCTGTGGGAAGTAGGCGAAAGGGCCTAAGCTCTATGAAAAGAGTGCTTACACTTCTGATGGGGCTTATGCTGGGACAGGGTCTCTCTATCACGACAGGTGTAATAGGACGCGATCCTCGTTTCCTCCTCTCTAAACCCTCTCAAGTCCAGATAGACTCCCTTCGTAGAGAAGCTCATAACGGCAATACGCAAGCTCAAATGGCGATGGTAGAATACTTTCAGCTTATTCAGCTTCAGCCTGATAGTGCTCGGTTTTACCTCAAGCTCGCTGTTCAGGCCGGACAGCCTGAGGCTCAGTATCTTCTGGGTCTGATGTTTCTGAGGGGAGTGGAAGGACCGAAGCGTCCAGCCGAGGGGCTTCGTCTCTTGGAAGAAGCTGCGCGGAAGGGATATATTCTGGCAATGAGAGTTCTATATGAAGTGCTGGAGCCGCCTGACAGCGTGTCCCCTCTCTCTGTACAGGTGCTACCCTATGATGCCCGTCGGGCTTTCCGATGGGCTCTGCAGGCCGCAGAGCTGGGTGATCTTCCCTCCATGCTCAAGGTAGCCCAGTATTATATGAAAGGCAAGGGGACGAGCCGAAACGACTCTCTCGCCCACACATGGCTCCTTCAAGCAGCAGAAAAGGGATATCTACCTGCTCAGACGCACTTGGCAGAATGGTACGCCTATAAAGAACTCAAGCCCGACAGGGCCCGGCATTGGGCAGAAAAGATTCTTGCACATCCGCATGCTCCAGCGGAGGATCAAGTACGTGCTCGCGTAGCTCTTTACTATGCGGATCTCCTCCCCACATGGCTACCTTGGTTTCGCCACTGGATTCTCGGTACTTTAGCTTTTCAAAAATAAGTGAAAACGCCCACCTTCCTCTCTTCAATTGCCCACCGATTAGAGCGATACCTCGAGCCTCATGAAACGGTGCTGGCTGCATTCAGTGGAGGACCAGATTCAGTAGCATTAGTTTCTATCTTGAGAGACTTAGGGTATAATGTCTTACTTGCCTATGTGAATCATAACCTTAGAGGTCTCGAATCTACCCAAGAAGCAGAGTGGGTCATTCGGTTTGCTAAGAGAGAAAACTTTCCTCTTTGCATGCGCACTCTTGAGAGAGAGGAGCTAGAAGGCAAAAGCGGGCTTCAAGCGATAGCTCGCCAGCGCCGATACGAGTGGATGGAAAAGCTCCTGCACGAGAATGGGCTTCGGTGGGGCACCACAGCTCACACTTGGGACGACCAAATGGAGACCTTTCTTTATCATCTCGTAAGGGGCAGCAGTTGGTGGGGGTGGAAAGGGATTCCCTTCCGACGGGGAGTCTGGTTGCGTCCTCTTCTTCTTACTACTCGAGCTGACCTGCTGAGCTATCTCCACCAGCGGCACCTTTCATATGTTTTAGATTCTACAAACTACACTCCAAAATATCTAAGAAACCAGCTCCGCTGGTGGGTACTTCCTTCTCTTTATCGGATCAATCCTAGCTTACATTCTTTGTGGAAGCAGCGAGCCTCCTTAGCTCGGCACCAGCGTCATCACCTGAATAAACTATACCAGCGATGGGAAGCTCGTAGCTTCCGCCCGATGCCCTATGGAGAAGCAATTGTTCATTCTCTCCCCAAAGACGCCTTCTATATCATCCTGAAGCGGCGCTGGCGGCTTTCCTTCGCTGACCTCAATCGCCTTTGGCTTCTCTGGAAAGAGAAGAGAAGTGGAGCCCTCTATCAAAAGCAAGACTACCTCTATGTGCGGACGCCAAATATGCTTCAGCGGGGTTCAGTCCAGTATTGGAATCCTTCATGGCCTCTTCTTGAACTTCCTCAGACGACCTCTACTTTTTGCTGGGGCTTTTGGTATATCTCCGTGGGAGAAGGCCGAACTCATTCTCCTGCTCTGATCTGGGATCATGACAAACTCCTCTTCCCTCTCAGACTTCGCTTATGGAAGGAAGGAGATAGGCTTGCCCCAGCTGGCCTCGGCGGCCATACAAAAAAGGTTAGCGATATATGGCAGGAAATTGGCTTCTATGGATTTGAACGGCGACATGCCTTTGTCATAGAAGATGCCAGAGGACATCTGATTGGGGCTGTCGGGTATCGCCCTTCTTGGGACACAGCCCCAACTGAGCGCACTCTCAGAACTTTTTATCTTCGGGCTAAATATGGCTGCCCTTAGCAAGTTAGGTTCTCTCCTCCGCACGGCTGACTTGTCTCGCCCTGAATACTTTTTCAATCGGGAACTGAGCTGGCTTGAATTCAACGCCAGAGTATTAGAGGAATCTCTCCATACTGTACACCCTCTCCTCAGTCGAATGCGCTTTCTCTCTATTTTTTACAGCAACTTAGATGAGTTCTTTATGATTCGTGTGGCAGGGATCAAACAACAAATCCGAGCCGGGGTGCGAGAGCGAGGACCAGATGGACTGACCCCCCGTCAAACTTTAGTCCGCATACGGGAACGGGTACGGCAGCTCTTGGCTCGGGCAGAAGAGATTTTTCACGAAAAGCTTTTGCCTGCTTTAGAGGCAGAAGGAATCCATATTTACCAGGGACGACGCCTCTCTCGTCTCCCCCGCGAAGCTTTAGAGAAGTATTTTCAAGACCAAGTATTTCCTCTTCTAACGCCCTTAGCGCTGGACTCAGCTCACCCTGTGCCTCCCCTTCGCGGACTAGAGCTTATTCTCTGGGTGGAGCTACGAGACGGTTCAGCACTCGTTCCAATTCCTCAAGTCCTGCCTCGTTTCGTGCCCTTTCATACTTCTCACCGATATGGTTTCGTCCCCATAGAACGGCTAATCGGTCTTTTTTTAGAAGAGCTTTTTCCTGGAAGAAAGGTGAAAGAATATTATACTTTTCGACTCACCCGTAATGCCGACTTGGAAATCTCAGAAGCTGAGGCGGACGACCTCTTGGAACTTGTGGAGAAAGAGCTTCGGCGTCGGCGCCTCGGCGCTGTAGTCCGATTAGAAGTAAGTGAAGGAATGCCTACAGAGTATCTCCACTTCCTCATGGAGGAGTTAGAATTTGAGCCCGAAGATGTGTATGAAGTAAGCGGACTCTTAGGATTGGAGCGGCTATGGGACCTTTTGAATGAAGTGGATGAGCCTAGTCTTTTAGATCGTCCTTTCGTGCCAGCCCTTCCCTCACCCCTTCAAGGAAAAAGCAACATCTTTGAGGCAATCGCTCAAGGGGATATCCTTCTTCATCACCCGTATGATAGCTTTCTGCCTGTGGTAGAGTTTATCCAGCAGGCAGCTCGTGATCCACAAGTATTAGCCATCAAGCAGACGCTTTATCGCACCACGGGCGAAAAATCTTTGATTGTCCAAGCCCTGCGTGAAGCTACCAATCGCGGCAAGCAAGTAACTGTCCTCATAGAACTTAAAGCTCGTTTCGACGAAGAGTCCAATATCTACTGGGCAAAGGAGCTGGAAAAAGCAGGAGCAAATGTGGTCTATGGAATGCTTGGACTCAAAATACACTGTAAGGCTGCCTTGGTGATTCGTCGAGAGGGGAATACCTTGCGACGATATGCTCATCTCAGCACGGGAAACTACAATGAAAAGACAGCCCTCATGTACACAGACATTGGTCTCTTGACAGCTGATCCAGAGATTACGCGTGATTTAGCAGAACTCTTCAATTATCTTACAGGGAACTCAGGACAACGAGAGTGGCGCCGTTTGGCTGTGGCACCAGAGAACCTGCGTCAAACCTTCCTTAGTGAGATAGAACAATGTATCAGCGAACATTCATCAGAGCAACCCGCTCGGATTCTTCTCGTGATGAATTCCCTTGTAGATTCTGAAATGATCCGAGCGCTATATGCTGCTTCTTTGGCAGGAGTTCAGATAGACCTGATAGTTCGGGGGATTTGCTGCTTAGTCCCCCAAACCCCTGTCAGTCCCACGATTCGGGTGCATAGCATTGTGGGACGATTTTTAGAACACAGCCGTCTCTACATCTTCCGAAGTGGGGGGACTCTACGGGTCTATTCAGGCAGTGCTGATTGGATGCCACGCAATCTGGACCGGCGGGTAGAGATAGTCTATCCTCTCTCGGGTCAGCTGGCAAAACAAGCAGAGGAAATCGCCGAGACTCTTCTATCCGATACCCTCCACACATGGCTTCTCCAATCGGATGGAAAGTATATACGGCGACGGGAGATAGAGACTGAACTCCCCCTCTTCTCCGCTCAGTTAGAATTCCTACGTCGCCGAAGCCTCCTCAAAGTTTAGAGGAATGAATTCCTTCTACCCGATTGTAGAGCATTTCTACACCATTCAGGGGGAAGGGTATTGGGCAGGTACTCCTGCTTATTTCATTCGTTTAGGAGGATGTGATGTAGGCTGTAGCTGGTGTGATACTCGGTATAGTTGGAGAAAAGAAGGATGGCCCACCGCTTCTGCAGAACAGATGAAGGAATGGATTTGCCGTACTCCTGCTCGGCATGTAGTTCTTACGGGTGGAGAGCCCACGATGCATGATCTCGAGCCGCTCATTCAAACGCTTCAGGGAGCGGGCTATTTCATCCAAATAGAAACTTCGGGGGCGTATGCGCCTCCTTCCTCACGCCCAAACTGGATTACTTTCTCACCTAAACGCTTCAAATCCCCCCATCCTGCTTGGTACGCAATAGCGGACGAACTTAAGGTAGTGATTCATGCACCAAGCGACTTTCAATGGGCGGAAACCCAGCGCCTTCAGTGCCAAAGGGCGCTCCCTAGCTTTCTCCAACCTGACTTCTATCAGCAATCCGCAGTGAAATGGATTCTAGAGTATGTGCGAGAACATCCCTCATGGCGCCTAAGCCTTCAATGGCATCGCTATTTGGGGATTCCATGAGATATGTGCTTTGTCTGCTGATAGGGATTGGATGGGCTCAGCAGTCCCCCCCTAAAGGTATCTCCCGCAAAGCTTACGACCTCTACCTTCAAGCGATTCGTCTGGTTCAAATGCGACAGGAGGAGCGAGCCCTCCTCCTTCTCCAAGAAGTCCTTAGTTTAGAACCACGCTATGAAGAAGCCCTGATTCTTATGGGCAAGATTCAGATTGCTCAAAAAGACTACTCAAATGCAAAAACCACAGGACGGTCTCTCATGAATCTCCCGTCAGCTACCCCCACTGCAGTGGCATGGGGTCTTTATTTCCTGGGGAAAGGATACATGGCAGAAATGGCTTACGATTCTGCTGCAAGCCTATGGCAGCGGTTTATTTTCGCTGCTAAAGGTCAGCTTCCCCGCTCACTTCAAGAGGAAGGGGCTCGCCTTCTGAGCCAAAGCAAAAGTGCCGCTGAGCTTATGCGGCATCCTGTTCCATTTGCGCCCCGCAACTTAGGCCCCTCCGTAAATAGTGCTTCTGAAGAGTACCTTCCGAGCCTTACCGCCGATGGGAGACGCCTGTTTTTCACTTCAAGGCGTCCCAAACTTGGCCACCGACCCAATCCCCTCTCTGGTCCTGATGAAGACCTCTACTGGAGCGAAAAGTCCCCTGATACAGAAGAATGGCTTCCTGCTCAGCTTATGCCCCCTCCTATTACCTCCTCTCAAAATGAAGGGGCCGCTTTCTTTTCCGCTGACGGACAGTGGGTTTTTATTACGATGTGTGATCGCCCAGATGGATATGGCTCCTGCGACCTTTATTTCTCAGAACTGAAAGGACTCTCATGGTCCGACCCTAAAAACCTCGGGAGTGAGGTCAATAGTCCCTTCTGGGAATCGCATCCCTCTCTCACTCACGATAGAAAGCGACTCTACTTTGCCTCTGGACGCCCAGGCGGAATGGGAGGAAGCGACATCTGGTACACTGAGTGGAAAGAAGGAAAATGGCAAAAAGCCGTCAATCTCGGTCCCCCTATCAATACGCCTGGGGATGAATATAGTCCAACGATCGCTGCAGATGGAAGGACTCTATATTTTGCCTCCGACTACCACCCCGGGATGGGAGGGCAAGACCTTTTCATTACCTATCTAACAGACACAGGCTGGACTCAGCCTCGCAACTTAGGATATCCCCTCAATACCCCTCAGGATGAACAAACCCTGTGCGTAGATGCTCGGGGGCTCATCGCCTACATCGCTCTCAATCGGTCAGAAGGATTTGGAAAAGAAGACATTTATGAATTCAGGATGTGGCCAGAGATTCGCCCCCAACAAAGAGCTACCTATGTTCGTGGGAAAGTAGTGGATAGTCAGAGCCAAGCACCTCTTGTCGCATTCGTGGCTGTAGTAGATGTGGAAACTCAAGACACTATCCGTAGCTTGCACTCTAACGAAGCCACTGGAGAATTCCTCATCTCCCTACCGCTTGGACGAAGGTATGGTCTCTTTGCCAGACGCAGTGGGTATCTTTTTTACAGCGGACATTTTGACCTTGCCCAAGGAGATACTGCTTATGAGCTTCTTATTCCGCTTCAGAAGCTGCAGAAGGGCTCCCGGCTTGTGCTACGAAATATTTTCTTTGACTTTGATAAAGCAGAACTCAAGCCGGAGTCTGAGGTAGAGTTGCAAGAAGTTTTATACCTCCTTCGGGAAAATCCCCATTGGAAGATAGAGATTGAAGGACACACGGATAGCATTGGGCTCCCCACCTACAATCAAAACCTTTCACAACGAAGAGCAGAAGCGGTGCGGCGCTACCTTATAGATCATGGGATTCCTCCTACTCGGATCTCAGCTCGAGGATACGGCGCTACGCGGCCTATTGCCGATAACCGAACAGAGGAAGGACGCGCACTCAACCGTCGGACTGAACTGCTCTTCTTAGCTAATGAGTAATATCCCTCAATGCATACTCCTCATGGGCTCAGGGGGTCATACCCATCTCCTTTATCAAGCTCTTCTTCAAGCTCGTTGCCTGCAAGCTGCAATAGAATACTATCCTGAGTGGCGGCTAGTTACCCCTCAAGGAGTACTTAGGCACATTCCCTTATATCGTCATGTAGTACACTGGATGTGGGCTCTCTGGCGGCGCCTCCCCTACCGGGGACAGTTTGAGCACCCCCGCACTTGGCATTTTGCCCTTTACGACTGGCTGGCTAGCCGCCACTTCCCTGAAGATGCCCAGCTTCTCTGGGCATGGAGCGGTACTAGTCTCTATACCATGCGAAAAGCTCAGCACCGAGGTATCCCTATCTTTTTGGAGTTTCCTGCCCCTCATCCTCGTTTCTGGAATCGGATCGCCTTTAGTATCTATCAGCAAGACATCTTCTCCTCAGGAAAATTTGGCATCTTACCAGAGAGCCTTATTCGGCGACAGGTCGCGGAGATAGAATTAGCAGATCGCATCGTGGTGCTCTCCTCCTTTGCCCGCACAACTATGATAGATGAAGGCGTGCCACCCCAGAAACTCACCGTACTCCCTTTGGGCACCGACCCTGCTCTCTTTACGCCCTCCAATCGACTCTCACGGAAGCCTTTTAGAGTTTTATATGTGGGACGGATAGATCCTCTGAAAGGCATCCATCTGCTCTTGAAAGCCTGGAAAGCTCTAAACTTCCCTTATGCAGAACTCTGGCTAGTCGGTAATATCCTCCCAGAAATGAAGGGTATTCTGGCTCAATATGAAGGGACCTTTCGGTATCTCGGTGCTATCCCACACCACGAGCTACCCCCTATCTATCAGCAAGCTACGCTCTTAGTTTTCCCGACCCTAATGGACTCTTTCGGATTAGTCCTAGTGGAAGCCATGGCTTCGGGGCTTCCTATCATTGCCACTACCACCAGTGCAGCACCCGACCTCCTACAAGAGGGTTTGATACCCCCGAATGAAATAGAAAGCCTCATGAAAGCATTAGAGCTTTTCTATAAGCATCCAGAACTGGAAGAGATAGGCAGAGCCAATCGCGCAACTGTGCTGAGAAACTATACTCTTCAGCATTATTATAATAGAGTAGCAGAGCTGCTTTCACAGGCTATATCCCTGGTCCCGAAGGAGGGCAAGGGTCGCGGAAGGCTCCTCCCACACCGGCAGGTCTAAATGCCGCAAGGGGGTTTGGTCTAAAAAAACCCGTAGCCTCTCCCTCAAAATGCTTCGGGCTTTTACTTCATTATACTCTGTTAGGATTATGTGCCTCAACCAGCTCCCCATTTCCCTCCTTCTTGAAGGGGGGAGTGAGAAATAGAAGAGTATCCTCCTCGCAATATCCGTAGGATTCAAAGAAGCAACAAGCTCAGGTTCAATACTTTGAATAATATGAGCACCACCCGTCCACTCAGACACTAAGACAGGGAGACCAGCTAGTCCCATCTCAAGCAGAGCATTAGGAAAAGCATCGCCTCGTCCACACTGTACCCCCAATCCGCATGACTCCAACAGAGAGGTAAAATCCTCTACCCATCCCACCCATTGGGACCGCTCATATGCCAAAGGATAACGAAAAGCTAAATTTTTCTGAATAGCTGGAGTCCATTTTCCTATCACTACGCACTCAAGTTGTGGCTCTTCTTTCAGGGCTTTCTCTACAGCTGCAAATAAAAGGTCTAGACCCTTATAATGTACCCTAAACTCTTCCGAGCCACTCCCGAGAAAGACAATCCTCCTACTCTCCAAGCAGGGTTGAATTTTAGTCAAACCTATTCGTTCTATCCTGAAAAAATTCCTTATCTCAATGATATCCTTGTGCCGCCGAGGGGGCAAGATAGTTTTCAACAAGCGAGTCATGAGCGGTGATATGCTCAAGTATCCGTGCCAGAGGCGAAAAAACCGTCGATGAAACCGAGTCCGCCACCGACCATAGTACCCTGTAGCAACGAAGTACGCGTATTCACCCGCCATGTATGGAACAATAAGCTGCTCATCAGATAGACGCCCTAATAAACGAAGAAGAGGTAGCAAGGGCTGAGGTCCATCTCCAATAAGCAGATGCCAACTCTTTAGGTCTGGAAACTTCATCGCACAACCGAGGAGACTCAGCCCTTTCCTCCAAATGGAGGGATGCGCCGCCTCAAGCCAAGGAAGCCAAAAGTCAGCAGGAAGGTATCTCGGGGCTATCGCCGAAAGGATGCGATAGCGATTGGGATGGGCAGCGGGTCGCCCATGTACATATATGCTGCGAAGAATAGTCCGATTAGGCTTGCTCACAGGCTGCTTTCCCCTCAATGACTATCCTTCTGAATACAAACATAAGGACCTAGACTGATATACCCTTGAGAACCACAGGGAAAGAATAAATAACCTCCAGATCAGCGGCGCTAATTTCTCATTCCCAGAGAAATAAGCCCCAAGATCAGCCGTTACCTTGTCATAGGAAAGGTAAGAATAAACTGGATTGCTCGCCTCTAATAAGGTCTCTCTAAGAACGCCCCTCAAATCGTTCATCATCCATTGATGGATAGGAGGGGTGAAGCCTCTTTTTGGTGCATGGACAACTTCAGCAGGGAGCCAGCGTTCAGCTAATCGCCGAAGTATATATTTTCCCTTCCATTTGCGCTGAAGCAGAGTCGGAGGCGGCGCTTTGAAGGAAATCTCTAAACGAGCACAGAATTCCATCACTTCTTTGTCTAAAAAAGGGGAACGCGGTTCTAAGGAGGCTGTCATCGCCGCAATGTCCAGCTTTGGCAAAAGGTCATAGGCTAAGTAACTTTGAATCTCTGCATATAATTGCGCATCCAGAAGGTTAGATGTATGGGAGAGGGCCTCCTCCCAGAGGTTCTGAAAGTAGGACTCAAGAAAGCTCTGGACATCACCTGTGTAGTAGAGAAACCGCTGGGTCGCAGGAAGACATCGGTAACGGAAAAATAGCTTAGAGGGGTCCTCATCATATACTAACAGCCTCTTCAAGCGGGAAAAGGGGAAATAGTGAGCAATCAAATGCAAAATTTCAAGAAAAATGGAAGGAAGCCGCCGAAGTTCCATAGCGAAAAACAGCGCTGCATACCTACTATATCCCGCCAAGGCTTCATCCCCTCCATCTCCAGTGAGGACGACTTTCACCCACTGCCGAGCTAGCTTTGATATAAGGTATGTGGGTATGAGCGAGGAATCATCAAAAGGTTCTCCGACCCGAGCTAAAAGGAAGGAGAGAAGTGGCTCCAGCTCAGGGATCACATGTAGCTCCCGATGAAAGGTATTCCATCGCTGTGCTGTAGCTCGCGCTAAAGGAAGCTCATCCGTAGGCTCTCCAAATCCCACAGAAAAAGTGAGCAGCCCTCCGCCCTGTAGGGAGCTCGCCATTCCCACTACCACTCCTGAATCTAATCCTCCACTCAGAAGAGCCCCGACAGGGACATCTGCTACAAGCCTCAGGCGAACCGCTTCCATGAGCTTCTCCTCCAGAGCATTCACAGCCTCGGTTTCCGAGAGCCTCCACTTGGGTTCATAAGTTAGCTGCCAGTAAGTCTTCTCTTTGACTGCGATCTTCCCCCCTCCCCACTTAACCTCAAGATAGGTAGCAGGCTTGACTTTTCTAATAGAGGCGTAGATCGTACGCGAACCAACGATGTAACCCATCCCCATGTACCCGTCCAGCGCCGATACATCTATTCCCTTGGACACTGCTTGATGGGAAAGTATCGGCTCTATCTCCGAGGCAGCAATAAAAGTATCATCAGAGACGAAGTAGAATAAGCTCTTTTTACCAAGATAGTCCTTGGAGACGATAAGCTTTCCCTCTATCTCGTCATATATGATAAAAGCAAACATCCCCCTCAAATACCTCAAGCACTCCATGCCCCAAGCTTTATAGGCATTGATAAGAACTTCTGTGTCGCTTTTTGTACGAAAAGCGAATCCCATTTCTAAAAGCTGCTGTCTCAAGTTAGTGAAATTGTATATCTCTCCATTGAATACAATATGGACAGTTCCTTCTGGACAGCTCATTGGCTGACCTCCTCCCTCTAGGTCAATGATGGCGAGACGACGATGAGCAAGAGCCACTGGAGGGCGCAGCAGAAAACCCTCCCCATCAGGCCCTCTATGCCTAAGAAGACTGGCTGCCTGTTCCATCCAATCTCTCCGAATCTCCCCCTTGAGACTGACGAGACCTATGATACCACACATTGATGCAAAGGAAGGCAATGCACAATAATTTTCCCTTGGGATAAATTGCAAATCTCAGTTGTCAATAAAGCTGACTCTAAGACCCCCCACGATTATCAGAGGCATGAAGCTACTGAGGAAAGGACTCTAAAGGACAGGCTCTCTATATAGTAAAGGGGACTCACCCTATGGGGTTCTTCTCTTTCTGATTCAGGGCAGGGAGAATTTTCAGGGAAGTTATGCCTGCCAGATAAAAAGGGAGAAGGAAAGCTAACAGCCTGCATATATCTTCCTCGTTAGCTTGGAGGAAAATTTTGCCATATATTTGCAATGTTATGCCTACCCTACTCTTAGTTCTCGCAGGCTTAGCGATTTTGAGCTATGCTCAGCAGCCTGATCGTCAAATCAGAAAAGAGATTCAGCGCAAGGCTATTAAGGAAGCCCAAAAAGAGGCCAAGCGTTACAAGAAGATGGGTTTTGACATCATGCCAGGGTCCATCCCGATGGAGAAGCAGTTAGAATACACATGGACAAAGCTCTACCAGCGGGACGAGAATGGGCAGAGTGTGTATCTGAGCGCCGACGGAAATGGGGTCGGAGCCACCCGAACTGCCGCTGAGATGCAGGCTATTGAAGCAGCAAAGCTTAATTTAGCAGGACAGTTGGAGACTTTCATCCGAGGGATCATAGAAGCCAATATCGCAAACGCTCAGCTCAATAATGAAGAAGCTAGCTCCGTAACAGAATTCCTCACGGGGGCAAAGAATGTGATAGCCACTTCCATCGGACAAGTAGAGCCTGCTTTCAAAATTTATCGGGTGCTCCCGAATAAGAATGTGGAAGTGAATGTGAAGCTCCTCATGGCTCGGGATCAGGTGGTTCAGCAGGCGAAGAAACAAATGCGAGAGGAACTGAAAGAGCGCCTCAAAGGACTCCAAGACAAGGTGGATAAGCTATTGCCTCTTCAGTGAGCGCGTTTGTAGGGAGCTTCTTGGGGCTTCTCCTACTTCTATATGCTCAGGACAAGGTCGTTTCAGGAACAGCGGAGGTAGAGCTTTTGCCAGGCTGGTCGCTGGAACGAGCCCAGCGCTACGCTCTCCAGCTTGCCATTTCTAACGCACTAAGTACTGCTTTCCCCACTCAGGTAGCCCAAACAAGCAATATTGTCATTGATAACCGATCAGAAGGACAAAATGCTCAGACCAGAACCTATTTCTATCTCATAGCACAGCACTATACCAGCGCTGAATGGCTCAAAACTATAGAAGAACACTACACTACGGAGGCTCGAAAGGATGGCGTGTGGGTGATTTGTAAAGTCAAGGGTAAAGCACGTCCGCGGTCTCACCCTTCTATTCCTGTAGAGATAAGGCCCCTCCGATGTAGAGACACAGCAATATGTACGACCCTGGACTTTCTGGCAGGAGATCCTTTCTATCTCTACTTCCGAGCACCTACGGCTGGCTACCTTCAGGTATTTTTAGAAGACAGCGCTTTTGTCTATAGGATACTCCCTTATCAGAGTCAGCGCCAATCCGCATGGAATATCAAGCCAGACACCGCTTACCTCTTTTTTGCACCGCAGCGACGCTCTGACGCTTTTTGGATAGACGAGCTTATCCTCACCGCCGAGAGACCAGAAGTCCTTCACCGAATTTACGTCGTTTTCTCCCCTCATCCCCTTACCTCCCCCCCCACCACCTATGACAGAGAGACAGGACTACACCAAATAGGAATAAACCACTTTCACGATTGGCTCTTAGAGGAGAGGCTCCGATCTCCTGAGCTGGTAGTGAGGCTTTTAGATATCTCAGTTCGTCAGCAGCGCTGAATCACTACGCTACGAGCACCTCTCGCCTCTGAGGAGAGGGGAGCCGTAGGGGTAGGAGAGGTCAGCACTATTGCTTGTACTTGTATTTCCCAATCCAAGCCTGCTCGGTAGAATGCCCACCCTTCCCTACCCATTATAACCCGTACAGCAATTGCCGAGCTTCTATGTCAAATGAGATGAGCTTCTTTTATACCAAAGAAGGCGATTTGACCGCCTACGGTGAGGCTGCTGGCAGCTAAGCAGAGGGGGAGATTAGATTTTTCCCCTTCCTTCTCCTGAGCGACCAGCCTACTGAGAGCACAACAAGTCCCCAAGCCATTGAAGAGCCAATCAGAGAGAGTCGGCGTCCGCGCTCATATATATGACTGCGGCAGAACATTTGAACCGTACTCTCGCCAGCTGGAATCGCTACAGCTCGCAGGATAAAGTTCGCAGGAATAATAGGTACACGCTCCCCATTTACGAGAGCCTCCCAATCGGGTGGATAATACACCTCACTCAGTACAAGCAAGCGAGGAGTACGAGCACGGACACGATATTCAAGCTCATGGACAGTGCGTTTGAGAAGGGTAACTCCTTCCATTGGATCTAGCTTTTGATTCTCGGGACGAAGTCTCAATTTCTCCCAGTCCCGCTGAGCCACCAAGGCGACCCGATGTACAGGGTATTTTCCTATGCTATCTAAGGTTTGGTCAGTACGGGGAAAAACCCTAACTTCTTCTACAAGCCAAGCCATAGGAAGGCTGTCCCTTGCTTTGAAGATCACAACGTCATCAGAAGTACGAGCCACACTATCATATCCAGAGGGAGGCGAGGTACCTGGTTGAGCTGTGATATAGCGGATAGCCAGCATCTTCAGGGCCTCCGGCTCTAAGCGACTCAAGTGTGCCTCTATAAACTGCTGATACCGTTTCAGCTTAGCTGGATGATACCCACCTGCATTCTCAAAAAAAACCGACGGCCGCGCATCCGTAAAAGGATTTGCATGAAGTGGAAGAACGCGATAAAAACTTGAGTCTTTGAGGATATACTCTTCGTGAGGCGCTGGGGGAGGAGGGATGATTACTTCACGCGTGCGAATATAAGTCTCTCGTTTTGGAAAATACGCACTATTGAGAAGCCATCCATCTAAAAGGACTACCAAGGCACTAAGAAAGCCAGCCGTGGTGCCTGAAAGTCTTCTTGAAATAAAGAGAAATAACACTCCCCCAGCTAATACCACCCAGAAAAGGCTCCGCAAGGCAGACTGGCGAGCCAGAGTGATTCGGTCCTCCCTGAGAGCTTCAAGGAACCACTCAGGAAGCTGACTCTGACGCCGAAGGGTCTCATCAATCGCTCCTTCAAAGCTGAAGCCCAAAGCTTCTGCACCAAAGCCGACCCCAAGGAAGATAGCCCCTGTCACACTCAATGCTGTAAGTAGATTTTCCCGATGAGGAAGCTCCAAAAAGCGCCTGACCCCTCGAAGAGCCAGCCACGGAAAAATAAAACCCGCTACAACTAACCATGTGGAAGGAGCCCTAAACTTATTGTAAAAGGGAAGGTATTCTAAAGCCCAATCCGTCAGTTTATATGCTGACTCTGGCGCATTATCTATAGCACTTATTAGGGCCCACCCACCGAAAAATATAGAAGCCGCTAAAAGGGTTCGTTTCCATAACACTTTTTGTCGACGAGCTAACAGGTAGGCACCTACGGGCAGAAGAAGAAGAAAAGGAGTGGCCCAGAGACTATATCCATAAGCTCCCAAAGCAAATTGAAGAACTATCCATCCTACATATAGAAGGATCCAATCCAGCGTTTGAAGCCCATAGGTCCAACCCAACAGCATAAAGAAAAAGGCAACTGCACTTGCGTAGAAGGACCCACTTGAAAAAGGAGACCCTCCCCAATAGGTGGGTACCGCTCGCAAAAAAGCCATATCCTGAATTCCCCGCTCTTGAAAAGCAGTAGCAAGAGCAGAAGTTCGCCCCAGTCGCTTTAGAATATCCTCTTGAGAGGTGCCACCTACGAAGTCAGGAATGATAAGAGTCCAGAGTTCTGCTCGCGTAGCTGAGTAGCTCTGCGCATATCCTTTATCTAAGCCAGACTGGAGGGCGATATCCTTTTCCCTATCGCGTTCAAGCTCACTTCCTCCTCGGATAGAGTACCGACCATATTCATAGTAGGGAAGGAGGGCATTTGCTTGAGAGAGAGCTCCGATCGCAGCACACAGAGCAACGAGAGCTGCACTTGTCAGGTAAGCTCGCCACTGGCGACCTTTCCACGCCTCCCAAAGCCAGAAAAGCTCATACGCAGCGATAACCGTGAGCGCATAGTAAGCCATTTGAGGATGTCCTCCACCAGCCATCCCCGCCCATCCAATCAAAGAAAAGAATACCCCCCACCCTACCCGATCTCGGTGAAGAAGCCCCATTCCAGCCAGTACATACGGCACCGAAAAGAGAACATTGCTCTTTCCCCAGTGTGCTGCCACTATCATATTCGTGTAGTAGCTGGTAAGGACAAATCCAAAAGCCCCCATCAGGGCCCAACTCCAGGCTATACCTTCTACTCGGAGGAAAATAAAAAAACCCATGGCCCCTATAAAAAATATCATTGGGGGATAATAGGCGAAAATTTTAATAAGCCATCCAAAAAGCGTTGGAAAATAGATTCCATCTGGCACGTAATGGACAAGATAGGCAGGCATGCCCGAAAAGAGATGAGGCGTCCAAAACACAGGTTCTTTCGTCTTTTCATGGAGCTTCTTGAGGGGATAGGTCATGTACTCCACCTGGATATAGTCAGAGGCTCTGAAGCGATAGCCTTGGTAATGAGGGAGAAAATATAGGACACCGAGGCAAGCACAGAGGAAAAAGGGAAGCATCCATTCTATAAGCCATTTCTTTTGCATCAGCCTCAAAGTTATCCATATTTGCAGGGTGAAATTTGCTTCAGTGCTGGCTGAGGTTCATCGCCTTCGGTGGCAGCTCCTTCAGCCCGTCATGAACATGATGGTTGGACCCTATCGCTCGGCTTTTCGGGGTGAAGGAATTGAGTTTGTTGATGCACGTCCGTATGAGGTAGGGGATGACTGGCGTCGCATCCACTGGAGCCTCTCAGCTCGGAAGAATCAGCCCTACATCCGCTTAGGACAGGAAGAACGAGAGCTCACTTGCCTCATCGCAATAGACCGAAGCCCTTCCATGAACCTCTCGGCGCAAAAGCAAGAACTCACTCTTGCTGTAGCAGTGGCTTTTGCTCTCTCAGCCATCTTGAATGGCGACCGTGTCCGATGGGCTGCTTTCGGCGAGAGGATCACCTACTTTTCTCCCGCTCGGAAGGGAGAGAAGCTAATTTGGGGCTTTCTGGCTCACTTATGGTATCAACCTCCCCTCAAGGGAGTTACTTATCTACGGCCTCTCCTCCAGTGGATCACCTCCGTGGTTAAGCGGCGCTCTTTTGTGATCCTTATTTCAGACCTTTTTTTCCATGATGAAATGAGCTGGTCACTCTTGCCCTCCATTGCACAGAAGCACTTTGTCCTTTTAGTCAGGATTCAATCTGAAAGAGACATGATTTCTCTTCCTTGGGGCTTCCTTCCAGCGCGCGAAGTTGAGACCCAGAGGACCTTCACGCTTGGATACGAATCCCCTCCTCCCTTGCCGATTACCCCTTCTCTCCGAACAGCTCATATCCACTCAAAAGCAGGGCTTATCCCTGCTTTGCAAAAAGCCCTTTTGCCCCCCCTGCGTTAGGACAAACTCTGTACCTTTGCACCCAAATTTCTACTCATATGGCAAGTGTTGAAGAACGCGTCAAAAACATCATCATCAACAAGTTAGGTGTAGAACCTGAAAAGGTAACACGTGAAGCTACCTTCACTAATGACTTAGGAGCCGATTCTCTGGACACAGTGGAGCTGATTATGGAATTTGAAAAAGAATTTGGTATATCTATCCCCGATGAGGTGGCTGAAAAGATAGAGACAGTCGGCGACGCCATCAAGTATATAGAAGAACATGCCAGCGCTTGATGCGGCGTGTAGTTGTTACAGGGCTGGGCGCGCTTACCCCGATTGGATTGGATGTGCCTTCCTACTGGAAGAGCCTGCTTGAAGGCGTCAGTGGTGCAGATTATATCACCCGATTTGATGCCTCCCAGTTTCGCACGCATTTTGCCTGCGAGCTGAAAGGATTTGACCCCTACCAGTATATAGACCGTCGGGAAGCTAGGAAAATGGATTCTTTTACTCACTATGCTATCGTAGCCGCAGATGAAGCCATCAGAGATGCTAGACTCACTGAAAGTGCGATAGAGAAAGATAATGTAGGGGTCATATTCGCTTCAGGGATTGGGGGACTTTACACTTTCATAGAAGAGATGCGGGGATATGAGTCAGGCACTCCCCCTCGCTTCAGTCCTTTCTTTATCCCTAAGATGATAATAGATATTGCAGCAGGACATATTTCTATAAAGTACGGCTATCGAGGACCAAACTACGCCACGGTCTCTGCCTGTGCTTCTTCGGCTCATGCGATAGCAGATGGCTTTCTCCTGATACGGGCAGGGATGGCGGATGTGATGATAGTAGGAGGAAGTGAGGCAGCTATTAATGAAGCGGGGGTCGGCGGCTTTAATGCTATGCGAGCCCTCTCCGAACGAAATGACGATCCAAAGACCGCTAGTCGCCCTTTCGACAAGGATAGAGATGGATTTGTGCTTGGAGAAGGCGCTGGAGCTCTGGTACTTGAAGAACTCGGACACGCCCTACGACGCGGCGCTCGGATATATGCGGAGATGGTAGGAGCGGGATTAGCAGGCGATGCCTATCATATTACCGCCCCATGTGCAAAGGGGGCAGCTCTCGTCATGCAACGTGCTCTCCAGTCAGCGGGCATCCCCCCCGAAGCTGTGGATTATATCAATGTTCATGGCACCTCTACACCTCTCGGTGACATTTCGGAAACCGAAGCCATCAAAGCTGTCTTCCATGAGCATGCCCTCAAACTCAATATCAGTTCTACAAAATCCATGATAGGTCATCTACTCGGCGCTGCAGGCGCAGTAGAAGCCGTGGCCACAGTCCTCTCCATCTATCATCAGATCATCCATCCAACTATCAATCATTTCACCGATGACCCTGCCTGTGACCTCAACTATACTTTTCACCGTCCTTTTCAGCGCGAGGTGCGATATGCCCTCAGCAATAGCTTTGGGTTTGGAGGACATAATGCTTGTCTCGTCTTTAAGAGATATGAAGAATGAAACGATGGTGGCAGCGGCTTTTCGGTCCTCAGCGGCAGGAGTACCGACGCTATCGTGCACTCATCGGACAGTGGCCAAATAACCTAAGCTGGTATCACGCAGCTTTTACGCTACCAGCGCCCTTTCAGTCTCGCCAATCGTACCTCATTCATTCATATGAACGTCTGGAGTTTTTAGGCGATGCAGTCCTTCAATTGGTAATTACTGATTATATCTTTCGAAATTATCCCCACTATGATGAAGGCGATATGACAGAGCTTCGGGCGAAAGTTGTCAATACAGACTTTCTTGCAGAGATAGCTCGGCAGCTTATGATACCTGCGCTTATACGAACCGAGAGTAGTGCTCTGCCCCGCCGACAGGATTACCTTGCCGACGTAGTAGAAGCCCTTATTGGAGCGATTTACATGGATTTAGGGTATCAAGCCGCCCGAAATTTTATCTGCAATAAGATTTTCTCCTTCATTGATTGGAGCCGAATAGAAGCGACAGAATTCAATTATAAGGGCAGGCTGTTAGAGCTAGTTCAGCAAAAACAGCTTGGACAGGTAGAATTTGTGGTCCAAGGACGGCGACGCACAGCCCGAGGCGAGGTATTTCTGGTGCTTCTTCGACTAAATGGAAAGGAGATCAGCACAGGAACCGGTTTGCGTAAAAAAGAAGCAGAACAAGCGGCAGCTCGAGCTGCTCTCAAGCTCCTGAGTGAATAGTTCAGAGCCGAATTACGCTCGTTTCCACGATCTACCTCCTATGCCTCGTAGCCGAAGCTAAAAGGAATTTTGTATTCTTTCAGGGAGAATGAAGCCGAGCTGTGTAGAGTTCTCCTTAGAAGTGCGGGAGAAATATAGTCACGATTGGACGGAAGATCTGCGATTTATACCGGATGCAGTTGCTTTGCCTACTTCTTCAGCGGAGCTTCAAGCGGTTCTTGCTTATGCCTATGAACGAGGTATTCCTATTATTCCCGCAGGAGGACGGACTGGATTGAGTGGAGGAATGCTGCCCGTATTTGGAGGCTGGGTGATTTCCATGGAAAAGCTCAATCGGATTCTTCACATAGATACAGCTAATCTTTTCGCTGTAGTAGAAGCTGGGGTCATTACTCAGGAGCTTCAGGAAGCGGTAGAGAGATACGGGCTCCTTTACCCACCTGACCCTTCCAGTCGGGGAAGCTGTACTATTGGGGGAAACATCGCTCATAATGCAGGAGGCGTGCGAGCAGTGAAATATGGCACAACTCGAGAGTATGTATTGGGGTTGGAGGCTTTTCTTCCAGATGGGCGCCCCCTCAAGACCGGCAGTACCACACTCAAAAACTCTACAGGCTATAACCTCACTCAGCTTCTTGTCGGAAGCGAGGGCACCTTAGCGGTTATTTATTCAGCTACTCTCAAGCTTCTCCCTCATCCTCGGCATGTGAGGACTCTTCTTTTCGGTTTTCCTGATGCGGTGAGCGCAGTAGAAGCAGTTGTTGAAGTGCTTCAAAGCGGGATTCTGCCCAGTGCCATAGAGTTTATGGAGCGAGAGGCTGTTCTTTTTGGGGAGGCATACTTAGGGGAGAAGTTGTACCCTCAAGCTGAGGCCTTGGGAGGCTTTTTGCTGGTAGAGGTAGATGGGAATCATGTAGAAGCCTTAGAGGCTGACTGTGTTCAGATAGAGGAGCGAGCGCTGGCGGCTGGGGCCAAGCAGAGCTGGTACGCACAGACGACCGAAGAGCGGGATAGGCTCTGGCGCCTGCGCCGCTGCCTCGGTATTGCGGTCAAGTCAAGTGGACCTTACAAGGAAGAGGATACAGCAGTGCCTCGCACCGTTCTCCCCTCGCTCCTACAAAAAGTCAAGACTCTTGGACGCTCCTATGGCTTTCGCTCTGTATGCTATGGGCACGTCGGCGATGGCAACCTCCATATCAATATCCTTCGGGAAGGCTTACCCGATACCGTATGGAACAAAGAGATTCCTAAAGCCATAGAAGAACTATTCCACTTCGTGGTAGCCCACGGTGGGGCTCTTTCAGGAGAGCATGGGATTGGATGGGTTCAACGGCGATACATGCCTATTCAGTTTGCTGAGCATGAGCTCCTTCTCATGCGTCAGCTGAAGCAGGTATTTGACCCGAAAGGACTTCTCAATCCAGGGAAGATTTTTCCCTGAAGAAGAAGTCAAAGGGGATGTACTGGATGTTCACAGCGTGCTCCCCAGGGCAGAAATGGCACTACACATTATTCTTCTCTTCCTCGCTCTATATCAGGAAGAGGGCAGTTGGGTGGCCGTTTTCTGCCCAGAAGAGAGAGAGGGAAGCTCATAGGGAGAAGAAGCCCACAGATGAGGAGAAGAGAGTACCCCTGTGAGAGAGTTAAAAGGAAGGTAAGGAAGATCAGAAAAGGAAAGAGAATGACGCTGCCGCCAGAAGTCTCTATAGGCTCTGAAAACGGCTTGAAAATGAGAAAGGCCTTGAGTGAAACCGAGATAAAAAGCGACTGCACTATCTAAGAAAAGACGACGAAGAAGGTATATTGCCCGCTCGCCCGGCGAAAGATTTTCCCATAAAAGGTACAGATTATTGCGAAAATTGAGGTAAGTTTTACGAGGGTCCCCTTGACCAAGGGAAGCTCCTCCCACATGATACACAATGCTCGCAGGCTCATAAGCAATAACCCAGCCTGCTCGCTGAAGGCGCCAGCAGAGATCTATCTCTTCCATGTGCATGAAATAATAAGGTTTGAATAAAACGCCCCCCAAGCTCCGATAAATAGCTTGCGTTCGTACAACAAAAGCAGCTCCACTGGCCCAGAAAATCTGAGCGGGTTGGTCGTACTGACCTTTATCTCTTTCATTTCGTCCGCGACAGGTGGGATACCCCCAGGCATCCATCATTCCACCCGCAGCTCCTGCATAGTCAAAAACCTGCCGATCACTCCATGACAGAATTTTAGGTTGGATAGCCCCAATTTCTGGATACTCTTCCATTCGTTGAATAAGTGGTTTGAGCCAACCAGGTGTTACCTCTACATCGCTATTGAGAAGACAGAGATAAGGAACTTCCCTGCCGTGTTCTACGAAAAAGCGCTGATAGCCACCTGCATAGCCTTCATTAGTCTCATATCTTAGAAGCTGAATGGAGGAGAATTTCTCACGGAGCCAGGGCACAAGGGAAGGCTGGCTCCCATTATCTACTACCCATACAGTTAGAGCGGGGTAGTCTGTTTGAATGAGGGCTGGCAGGAAGCGCTCAAGCCACTCCCGTCCTCCATAAGCGAGGATCACAACATAGACAGGCGACACGAGGCTTTTTTCCTATTTCTCTTCCACAAGGGTGTGAAGTGTAGCGAGAGCAGGGGTATCAGTTGGGAGGTCACGTTGAGCCTGCTTCAGAGCTTGATGAGCTTCTGACAGCCGCCCCAACCTATAATAGAGTGCTGCCTGAGTCAAATAGGCCATCCCAGAGGGATCTCTCTTGGTCGTGTAAGTGATCCACTGCACCGCTTCTAAGGGAATCGTATCCCAATTCAGCACAGCATAGGCAGCGAGCCACAGAGTCTGTAAAGGAGAGAGCTTTTCCTGCTGAAACAGGCGATGGTGAAGGTTATGAAGAGCAGCCTCCCGCTGACCCCGACGCCACAAACTTAGAGCATAAAGAACCTCATCAGAAAGAGTCCCCGACGAGGGAGAATATACCCGCTCCTCTTTCTCCACCACCGACAGCCGATCTAGAAACCCTTCCTCCCAACTCTGACGAGTTAGTAATGAAAAAAATGTCTGATACTTTTCCTTGAAGCTATCCCAGCTTGGCTTTGATTCTCCCTTATTCTGAGCATATTTTTCTTGGTACCGACCGAGGATAGTGAGAAAGGTGGGCGCATCTACATAACCCACATGACGCCCTATTTCATTCCCTTCAGGGTCTAAAAAGACAATCGTCGGGTAAGCCCGAATCCGATACCGATTGGCCAAGCGCAGACCTTCCCCCTTCTCTGCATCTATCCGATAGGGAATATAATGCTTTCCTGCGTAGGCACCCACTTCCGGGTTAGAGAAGGTATATCGTTCTAACATCTTACAGGGGCCGCACCAAGTGGTGTAAAAATCTACAAATATGAGTCTCTTTTGCTTCTGAGCTTCTCGCAGCAGTTCCTCCCATGTGCCTTCAAAAAACCGAATACCTCCTCTTTCCTGCCCAAATAGAAGGGACAGGAAGGCAAAGCCAACGATTCGCATAGGACAAAAATAAGCACTCTCCCTCTCCCGAAGGAGATTCTTTCTCATGGAGCCTTTATGGTTTCTGGATTGGGAGGGTTTGACCAAAAGAAAGTTCAGATTTCGGTACCGACACGAGAGAGTGATGATATGTGGATAAATCCTCTGTTAGGCACAAGAACAAGGGGATCGATTGTTTGAATAATTCCTTACCTTTGAGTCAAACAAAAACCTTCAAGCCTATGAGTAAGCGGTATGAGCAACTGGAAAAGCTCGTAAGCGAGCTGACGACGGACCTGCGCAAATTTTATGATGATGGAAACAAAGCCGCAGGGACTCGTGCGCGAAAGGCACTTTTAGAACTCAAGAACTGGGCTCATGAAGTTCGCAAGGAAATTTCAGCCCAGCGAGCAGCAGCCCAGAAAAAGACCCCTTCAACAAAAGCTGCACCAAAGAAGGCTCCTCCCCGAAAGAAGTAGGGCGTGTCGCTTGAGTGATCCAAAACCCCTACCTTTGCTTCGCTTCGCCCCGTTCGTCTAGCCTGGTCTAGGACACCTCTCTTTCAAGGAGGAAACAGGGGTTCAAATCCCCTACGGGGTACGAAGTGAGGTGGGGGTTTTTTGTTTTAAAACGAGATGCCCCGTTCGTCTAGCCCGGTCTAGGACACCTCTCTTTCAAGGAGGAAACAGGGGTTCAAATCCCCTACGGGGTACGGAAGGAGTAAAGGAGAGACTGTAGGAGGGACGGTCCCCGATAAACGAGGGCGGTATAAACCTCTACAAGGGTAGCCCCTGTCTGAAGGGCTTCTCTGACATCCTCTGAAGAGAAGATACCTCCCACGCCAATGATGGGCAGGCCAAACGGATTGAGAGCCCGAATCAGCCGCTGACGCAGAGGCTGAAGCGGCCTTCCACTCACTCCTCCTTCCCCTAAATCAGGATATCGGATAGAGGTGGTCGTGTTGCCTGCCACAAATCCAACTACGCCGGCCATTTGAGCAGCTTCCCCGACTCTCTGAATCTCTTCTTCAGAAAGGTCTGGCGAGAGCTTGAGAAGGATGGGACGATTAGCCCTATTCCAAGGAGAGACCGCCTCTAAAATACGGTATATATGCTCCCGAGTCTGAAGGGTCTGCAAGCCAGGCGTGTTTGGAGAGCTTATGTTCAAGACGAAAAAATCCCCTAAATCCCGTAAAACTCGGAAGGCTTCGGCATAATCTTTAGCCGCCTCATGAAGGGGAGTATCTTTGTTTTTCCCTATATTGATTCCCACAATCAAATCAGGGGGGCGCTTCTCTAAGCGAGCTGCAAGGTGATATGCTCCCTTGTTATTGAATCCCATTCGGTTGAGGAGAGCTTCTTCTGCTGGAATCCGAAAGAGTCTAGGAGGAGGATTACCAGGCTGCGGGCGAGGGGTTACAGTACCAACCTCTACAAAAGCAAATCCTAAGTGACGCCATAGATTAAGCAGTTCCCCATTTTTATCTAAGCCGGCGGCCAGCCCCACAGGATGAGCAAAGCGAATATTCCATACGGTTAAGGGAGCTACAGATGGGGGGGCATCCCGCCATAGCCCTATTTTGTCCAGGCCTTTTGCAAGCCAGAAAACCAAGTGATGAGCTCGCTCTGCTTCTAATCCGAAAAGAAGTTTGCGCAAGAGGGGCCACATCCCCAAAAGTAGGTCGGAAACGCAAATAGAAAGATTTTTGTTCGCGTGGCATATGCGAAACCGGAAGGCACTGCTAATCGCAATCTCACTTTTGACGAAAGCATGGGCTCAACAGACAGCTTTCGTTCAAGTCATTCATGCTGTGGCAGATGTAGTAGGAGTAAGTTCTCCTGTCGTACTTGACTCCATTGACATCTATGTCTCCCTTGATGGAAATACATGGGACCCTGATGCGATCATTCCAAACTTCAAGTTCAGGCAAGCTACTCCTTTTATACAGGTTCCAGCGAATAATCCAAATGTGGTAATAGGAGTTGCTCCTGGAAATTCAACCGGACCTGGGGACATCATCCTCACGGAAACGCTACCCTCATTTCAGCCCGGTTCATACAATGTGCTTGTCGCAGCCGGAACGCTGAACCCTAACCCTAATCTGAGCATCTATCCCTTCCTCAATGCTCGCGCCTCCGCTCAAAATGCAAATCAATTTGAAGCGATCGTCTTTCATGGCGCAAACGATATTGCCACAGTAGATATCTACCTCTTACAAACACCGAGCCCCTATGAGCCTGCAGGGACTTTGCCCCAATATGACTTCATCTCTAACTACGTCCCTTTTGATGAGCTAAATCTTATAGTGCTGGATTCTAGTCGGAATGATAGAAACGACTTTCTTCCTATTGGATTTATCATACCTGATCCAACCGACGCCAATTTAGCTGGCCAAACAGGGGTTGTTTTCGCTTCTGGATATGTGAGCACTTCTGATCCGAGGAAAGCCTTTGGATTACACTTAGCCTTACCCAATGGCATCGTCTTTCCCCTCCCGACAACGGAGGTAAGAAGAATGCAGCTTGTGCATAATGCAGCCGACCCCACCTTAGCCCAAGTAAACTTCACGGTGGAGGACATAGCAGAGGACCCCATCCCTATTGACTTTAGAGGTGCCTTGCCAACCATATTCCTCCCTGGAATCACGGGAGATACCCTGTCTCTCAGATTTACCACTCGTAGTGGTCAAAATCTTCTAGCCGAGATAGATTTTCCTTTACCCCCTGCAGGCACAAACTACGTAGCCTTTGCTCAAGGAGTAGCTGATACGACTCGCTTCGCTGCCAATCCTAATGGAGTATCTCGGAATTTCAAGATCCAAATAGTTCCTGATGTAGATGGATGGGCTCCCTCTAACCAATTCAGTGTAAGTCTTTTCCACGGTGTTACTGATGCACCTGGTGTAGATGTGGTGTCTGGAAATACCACTCTGGCTCAGAACCTCAAGTACCTTGATTATACAGCACCTATCTCTCTTCCAGCAGGCTCAGAACCAGTGGTAGAGATTCGGGCAGCAGGTCAATCTACCGCTTTAGTTCGGTACAAACTAAGCGCAGCTCAGACACAAGGAGGAAGAGGCGGTGTGATTTTTGCCAGCGGATTCTTAAACCCCTCCGCCAATCAGAATGGACCAGCTTTTGGACTATTTATTGTATACCCAGATGGTGCAGTCCAGCCACTCACACTTGTTACTACTCTTTCTTCTGCCTCTACCCCCCAGCATATACAAGTAGCTGGAAACCCTACTCTTACGGGAGACTGGATTGTTTATGTCGGAACAGCATCAGCAGATCAGATTCCATATATTCTCACGAATTTGACAGGCGAAGTCATCTATGCAGGCACCTTTACGAGCCCGAGCGAAGGAACATGGGCCTATCCTCTAAGCTTTCCTCACCTTCCCACAGGAACTTATCTCCTGCGCATAGGGGAGCAAGTAATACGGCTTCTTAGGCTCTAATCCGTACAACTTTTACGCTTAGGGGGGGTGAATCCCAAAGGGTTCAACCCCCCCTTTTGATTCTGAGGCAGACAATGGAGGCATCCACCGTCTCAGTTGAACCTCTTGTTACCACAATTGCCTTTCCATCTGAGCCTACATCCCAGAAGCGTCCGCGCAGAAATACATTGAGTCCTATAGCAGTGGAATCATGTTGAGGTAATCGCCCCCCCACTCCATATGTGAGCCAGGCTTGCCCCTCGGTTAGATCAGTGGAGTGAATATTCTCTGGAGCTTCCCATCCACTGTATCCCTTCCATGGACGATTCCAACACGAGTCCCCCATAAGGTAGGAAGGCACTGCTAAAATATCTACCTTTCCTAAAGCGCTGTAGCTCTGAGGAAACCAGCTATCAGCACAAATCAGGATTCCTAAGCGTCCAAAAGGCGTCTCATAGACGGGAAGTTTTTCTTCTCGGGCTGGTTGAGTAAAGCCAAGCTCTTCTACTGTCGGAAAAGCCTTCCTTACTACTTGAGCGTCGGGTCTTCCATTTGGAAGGTAAAAGAAACTCACATTCTCTAATGGAGCGGAGGAATCTACAAGTACGCTATCTCCTCGGACTTCCGCTCCAGGTAAGACTATGGAACCAGCCACAATAAAGACACGGTACTGATAAGCCAAAGTGGAGAATATCCGATGAAAAGCTTGAGCCATCTGAGGGGCTTTGAGGCGAAAAGCAGCGACGGCAGCAGGATTTTTCCACCCTTCTTGACGGGCAATGACCCATTCACGACCAAAATGCAGAAGGTGGTTTAGAGCTGCCCATGTCAGAGCCCCTTGAAGGGTCTGAGCCCGATAAGTGGGAATAGGCTCTCCTAAAAGTACAAGCCAAGATCCAATATATTCCGGAAAGACAACAATTGAGCTCTCTGGCAAGCAGCCACTGCGACGAGCTGAGTCTAAGTATGCTGACAATTTAGTCATGAGCCGTTCTGCACAGCTATAATCTGCTGGTTCTAATTCAGGCTGAAGACCAACAAGTGCGACCTCTGCCCCTTCTGGGTCCCCAAGTTGTACAATAGAAGGTGGAGGAGGAAAGGTCGGAGAAGCACACCTCAAGGGTCTGAACAGCCATGCGTACAACCCTATCATCCCTAGCCCAACCAGTAGCCCTATCAAAAGGACATGCCTTTTCATATGTCTCTAAGGTAAATCTACCTTTCAACCCTAACTGCGCAATGCTACTGCTCGTGGGCGACTTTTGCCTACCCTGCTTGCGCTCTTACTGGGCAAATGGTGGGCGTATTGGCGCAGGCGAGGTGAGTGGATTTTGGGCGGCGGCAGCCACCTACGGTG
>JANXAJ010000012.1 GCA_025062295.1 Bacteroidia bacterium
ATTCGTTCTCTCCCTAATGAATGGCAGGCTGAAATAGAGGCTCCCCCTATTACCATTCCTACCCCCCCTTCTCAGGTTTATACAGGGATAGTAACGCTTGGCATGGGCGGTTCTGCATTCGGGGCAGAGGTGGTGCGAGCATGGGCTCGTTCTCTTCTCTCCATTCCCTGGGAGATTATTCGAGATTACAGCTTGCCGGCATGGGTCAGCTCTCGCACGCTTGTTATTAGTGCTTCTTACTCTGGCACGACGGAGGAGACTCTCAGCGCGACTCAAGAAGCTCTCAAGCGAGGGGCAACCGTCGTAGGGATTGCCAGTGGAGGAACCCTCAGAGCCTGGGGAGAAGAAGGAAGACTTGTTGCTTTCATTCCGCTGCCCTCAGGGCGTCCGCCCCGAGCCGCCGTTCATTTTTCTATTGCTGCTCAATTCCGACTATTAGAGGGGTTAGGGCTGATTCCCTACACATGGCGAGAGGAAGCTCAAGCTCTTCTCCCCCTCCTTTTCAGTCCTAATCATCCCGATACCGCTACTCTACGAGCGCTCAGCCAGGCCTGGGCTCAGCATATCATCGTCTTGTATGCCCCCCCAGAATATGAATGTATTGCACTGAGAGCGCGCCAGCAGATTCAAGAAAATGCGAAACACCTAGCTTGGCATCATACTATCCCTGAAATGAATCATAACGAAATCGTCGGCTGGGAATACCCCTCCCCCTTACAGGAGAAAGTAGCATTTTGGCTATTAGAGGGGTCCCACATTCATCCACGAAACCGATCTCGCTTAGACTTCATGGAAGCCCTATTGAAAGAGCGAGGGTTACAGTATGCACGTTGGTGTGCCCCTCAGGCGCCTTATCTGGCTCAGCTTCTGTGGTTTCTTCATGCCGTAGATCTCTTCTCCATCTATTTGGCTGAGGCTCATGGTGTAGATCCTACTCCTGTCCCTATTATCGACAAACTGAAGAGTCATCTTGCTCAGCAAGCCTGAGATTGCCCTTCGGTGGAGTCTGGGAAGTGCTTTAGTTGTGCTTTTTTTCAAAGGCCTTGCGTACGCTATAGGGGGAAGTGCAGGCTTTTTCTCTGATGCTGGAGAAAGCCTTATCAATATCCTGACAGCCGTACTGGGAATGTACGGCATATGGTGGGCTCGTCAGCCGCGTGATCCGGACCATCCCTATGGACACGGGAAGGTAGATGCCCTTATCTCTGCCATTCAAGCTCTCATTGTAATATCCACTGCCGCAGTTCTCGCAATACTTATCCTGAGCGGCACCTACAAACCTCCAAACTTCCAATCAACTCAAACCGCCCTGCTTTGTGAAGGATTAGCCATTAGCATTAATGCGGCCTTAGCTATTTGGCTCTGGAGATGGAGTCATCGCTACCATTCTACTATCCTCCGAGCCGAAAGTCTGCATCTCATAGGTGATATTGGCACTTCTTGCGCTGTCCTTCTTAGCTTTCTCGCCTTGAAATGGGGACTTCCTCCAGCGATAGACAAGGGCATGGGGCTTATTGTCGTGGGCATCGTTGGGTATGGAGCCTTACGCATCTTGAGGCAGACGGGGGCTACCTTAGTAGATGCCCAAGACCAGCATCTCCTCCAGCGGCTTGCTCATGCAATAGAAAAGCACCATCGCCCAGAGTGGATAGACCTCCACAATGTCAGAATTCAGCGATATGGGACTGCCCTCCACATAGACGGGCACGTAACTCTTCCGTGGTATTGGAGCCTTCAACAGGCTCATACTTCCATGAAAGAGTTAGAAGCCCTTATCAGGAGGGAACTGCAAGCAGAAGTGGAGTTCTTCTGGCACATGGATCCCTGCGAGCCAGTTTGCTGTTCAGCTTGTAAGGTAGAAGGATGCGAATATCGGCAAAGCCCCTTCCAAGAACGGCATGTTATCAGTCCAAAGAGCTTGTTTGTCAATCAAAAAACGGCTTTGCTCTCTTCATCCCATCAGTCGGTGAAAGCCCACATATCCCAGCCCACACAGTAGCCCAGCCACTCCTCCTCGCCAGAGTTCCGACTGGAGATGAGCCCGCTGAACTAAGCGTAAGAGAGCTACCCCTATGCTCATCAGAAGAAAAAAGGCTACATGCCATGGATAATCTACTGCATAGCCTGCATAAAACCCAGCCAATCCCGCCCACCCATACACATGAAGCGAATAGCTCCAAAACCACTCAAGGAGGAAAGCACATAGCCCCATCCATAAGAAAAAGCTCAGCCACACATAAAGGAGAGGATCCGTATTGGCGCCCCATAAAATTACAAGGCCCAGAAGATTCCAGAGAAGGAGGAAGCGCCGTTCAGACCCCAGAAGAAGGACTACGTCCCGACGACCCTGAGTAACCCATAAGTGAAGAAAACCGCCTACTCCCACTAACAGACCAAAACTGCTTACAATCCACTCCCATTGTCCTCGGCTCCAGTAGGAGATCCAGAAGGCTTCCACCCAAGCGGGATGAGTGATAACGCTCAAGACGAAAAGGAGTCTCTCTCTCACCAGGCAAGAGCTAACGAAACCCCTGAAGGACCTACCCATGAATAAATCACGAAGCCCTTCAGGTGGGCTTCCGCTAAGGCTTCACCGATCTGCAGCCCATACCCTATCACAAAAGCCAACAGAAAAATGTCCCTGTCTTGCCGATAGCCTTCTCTCAAGAGACGGATATTTTCAGGTGGGAGGGAAAGAACGGAGCTCCCCCCTGACAAAGCTTCTTTGTAAGCTTGGCGATAAAAGATGTATCGCTGATGATGGTAGTAAGCCAAATACCCTGTCGTCCCCAAGAAAACCCACACTATAGGGGCCTTCCAAAAGGAACGATTATAGATCTGCCCCATCCCCGGTACAATAGCGCTCAGAAAGGCCGCTACTTCTGGTTTAGGAAGACGCAGCGAATCAAAGGATAAAAAACCTCCCTGCCTAAAAAAGGAAAGCGAAGGAAAACTTCTAATGGATCGCCTACCTTTGAGGAAAGAGAACTGAGTGCCATCCGAAAATGCTGTAGAACTCTTATAGGCATAGAAGTAGAGGATCCTTCCATCCTTCTCACCCAGAATCGGCGAATAATAGAGGGATTGTGCTTGTAGCTTCTTTCCTATTCCTTCTAAAAGGGAGAAAAGAAGGAAAGCTTTAGCGGTGCTAAAGAGCCTATTCATCCTTTTTTCTGCTCAAGGTACTGGCGACGAAGGAGGCGACGCATCACTTTATGAGAGGCGGTGCGGGGAAGCTCCTCTACCACTACCACATCATGAAGGTGAAAAAGAGGGCTAAGTTTTTCTCGGATCGCCTGAGCAAGAAGAGGGTACCAGTAGTCAGGAGCGCGTGAGGCATTAGCTTGAGGGACAATGTACAAGACGAGCTGTTCTGGTCCGCCTTCAGGTGGCGGGACAGCTACAGCAGCGCTTTCTCCGATGCCTGGCACCTGAACCGCCACTCGTTCAATTTCAGCAGAGGAAACCTTTATACCTCCTAAGTTCATCGCATCGTCAGCTCGCCCACCAGAGACCCAAAAGCCAGTCTTCAACCGACGCATGTAATCCCCATGTCGGCGCAGCCGAAGGGGAATCCCTGCATACTCCTGTTTGATAGGAGCCCCAGAAGCCCCTACCCACCCTTCCCCTATCGGAGGTGTGCCTTGATAATACACCTTTTCATGATCCGCATTTAGAAGGTGCTGAGAAAGTCCTATAGCAGGGGGTACTAAAAAGAGTTCCCCTTCATCACTTGGCTGACCCTCTTCATCAAGTAAGACAAAATCTAAACCTAAAGCTGGCGCAGCAAACTGACTGGGTGCATTTGCATGAAGAAGCGTGCTCGTGATATAACCTCCACCAATCTCTGTACCCCCACAGTATTCTATGATAGGCTTATATTTTGCTTTTGCCATCAATTGCCACATATGCCAAGGGTTGGAGGCTTCGCCAGTAGAGCTAAAGAGCCGAATCCCCGACCAATCTACCCCCGCCCATGCATCGGATTCAATCCAGCGACGCACTAACGAGGGCACCACTCCCAAGATAGACACCTTTTGCCTCTCTACAAACTGGCAAAATCCGGGACTGGTAGGCGCTCCCTCGTATAGGGCAATAGAGGCCCCATGAGATAGCCCAGCGAAAAGCAACCAAGGACCCATCATCCAGCCGAGATTCGTAGGCCATGTAATTGTGTCAGTGGAATGCACATCATGGTAAAAGTGTGCATCAGTGATTGCTTTGAGGGCGGTAAGCTGAGTCCACGGGATAGCCTTCGGCTCAGCTGTCGTCCCTGAGGAGAAAAGAACTCCTATCTCTCTATCCGAAGCTCCATAAAAAGGGGAGGCACCTCCCCCGCCCTCAGACAAAAAGGCACCCCACGTCAAGGCATTATTCCGAAGGCGCGCTTGCAAACTTTCACCCCCAGCAAGGACGACAGTGGGAGGCAGAGCATAGGACTGAAGCCGTTCGTATAAGGGAATAAACCTACCCTCACGATAGAGGCCATCCTGAATAAAAAGAAAACGGGGAGCAGCAATGCGCAGCCGAGTCGCTATTTCTTCACCCGAGAGACTATCAGGAATTGTCACAACGGAAATCCCTGCATATAGTGCCCCTAAATAAATAAAGACCGCTTCAGGTCTCAGTGGCATACAAAGGGCGATGCGATCGCCGGGTGTTAGTTTATGAGCCAATAGGGCTGCGGCGACTCCTTGAACTTCTCCGCTTAGCGCTTCATAACTCCATGTCTGAATCATTCCTCCCTCCCGCTGGTAAATCAAGGCAGGATGGGGGGCCGAGTCATGAGATAAAAGCAGTTCTATCACATTCCAGAGAGCCCCCACAAGCCAAAGCGGCTGAGCCACATCTCCCCTCTGAAAAGCTAAAACGGTATCGGGAGCACGCTTGAAGGGAACCTTTAATCGCTCAAAAATGACATATCGCCAAAAATCTGCCCGACGCTCTACGCTCCACCGATGAAGAGCTTTATAATTAGACCCCATCTCTCGCCAGTAGGGAGTGAAACTGGGCTCATCTCGAAGCTCTTCCAGTGCCTGAAAAAGATGTGTCTCCTGGGGAGAGCCCATCAATTCAGGATACCATAGCGGATAAAAGGGGGGGACCGCCTTCGTCTCAAAGCTATCCTCGTACAACTGAATGTGGGCTTCAAAGTCGCCTTCCAAAGCTCTACATCCCCGACACCACTTCTCTCGCTGGTGAGAAGGGGGGAGGTCAGACCACTGCATGAGGCAAAGATACTTTGTACTTTATGGCATGCTGCCTACGGCGAAAATTATTAATGATCCCGTTCATGGATTTATTCGGATTCCCGAGGGACGAATCCTGAAAGCCTTATCTCATCCTGTAGTTCAGCGGCTTCGCCGACTTACCCAGTTAGGTCTAGCTCAGTTTGTTTATCCAGGAGCTGTCCATACTCGCTTCGCTCATGCGCTTGGGGTGATGCATCTTGCAGATGAAGCGCTCGCTTCCCTAAGCCGTAAAGGGCTCCTCCTCTCTAAAGAGAGCTGGGAGTCTGTTCTGCTTGCAGCCCTCCTTCATGACATTGGACACGGACCTTTTTCGCATAGCTTAGAGGGACAGCTTCTTCCCTTCTCCCATGAAGAACTGGGATTCAGGCTTCTTTCTCTCTTAGCAGAGGAGGTCGGCGAGCTCTCAGAGATTCAAGCTCTATGGAAAGGCTCTCATCCCCACCCCTTTCTGTCTGAGCTAATCGCTAGCCAGTTAGATGTGGACCGATTAGACTATCTCGTTCGAGACAGTTTCTTCACAGGGGTCCAGGAGGGACTCATAGGAACCGAACGGCTTATTTATACGATGACCCTCGCCGACTCCCACTTAGCAGTAGAAGAAAAAGGACTGAATTCCGTAGAGAAGTTTATCGTTGCACGACGCTTTATGTATTCGCAGGTATATCTCCACAAAGGTGTCTTAGGTTCAGAGCTGCTTCTCAAGCGATGGTGGGCTGCTCTCCACATCTCTGAAGAACTGCCTGTGCTTCTTCAGCGGCTTCAAAGCTCAGATGAGAGAGAAGCGGTTGAGACTTTTCTCCACATAGATGAAGCACAAATCTGGAGTTGGATTAGCGAAAAGGAGAGCGCTGGGTTTCCCCCTCTCCGAGCTTTGAGTAGGGCTCTTCTCTGGCGCATTCCCTACAAGATTCATTTCACCTCAGACCCCGAAACAATCAACTTCCTCAAAATGAAATGGGAAGCTGAGCTCCCACCTCGGGCTTACCCTTGGCGTGAGTGGTTCTGGGTAGAAGGTGAAGCTGAAAGCCTTGCCTACCTCCCCAGTCGAGAAGAAGAAATCCTAATCCTTCTCAAGAACGGATCTGCTCTTCCCTTGGCTCAGGTCAGCCCATGGCTTCAAAGTTTGAGCCGTCCTATGAAGAAGCCTTTTGGGGGTGGAATTCCCGCAGCTTCGCTTGAATCGCTGCTGCGGTAGCTTGAAACTCCTCTGGGGAGAGTTGAAGCCGTGGATTCTGAAAATTGAGATCAGCCATGGAACGAATAGGAATGAGATGGATGTGGGCATGAGGGACCTCCAGCCCAACTACAGCAAATGCTACCCGTTCACAAGGAATTGCTGCCTGAATCGCCCGAGCCACCTCCCGAGCAAAAAGCCATAGCCCTACATACAAGGGCTCCTCTAAATCTAAGAGATAATCCACCTCCTTTTTGGGGATAGCCAGTGTATGACCCCGAGTCAGCGGACGGATGTCTAAAAACGCAAGATATTCTTCTGTCTCCGCTACCCGGTAGGCTGGTAGCTTTCCTTCTACAATTTGAGTGAATACGCTTGGCATCAGGTATAGCGAATTTCCAAGACTTTAAGTCGCATTTGACCAGCTGGCACTTGAACCACTACCTCATCTCCCACTCTCCGTCCAAGTAGAGCTCGCCCGATGGGGGATTCTACAGAGATTTTCCCTAATTGTACATTCGCTTCTACGGCAGGAACAAGCGTATAAAGGTGTTCGCGGTTCGTAGAGAGATTAAGCACTCGTACGGTAGCTAAAAGGCTGACCCGAGAAGTATCAATCTGAGATATATCTATAACCTGACTTTGAGCAAGGAGAGCCTCCAATTCAGCAATGCGAGCTTCCAAGAGACGCTGGGCTTCTCGTGCTGCGGCATACTCGGCATTTTCGCTCAGGTCGCCTTTCTCTCGCGCCTCGGCAATAGCTGCCGCCACCTCTGCGCGACGCCGCGTCTTGAGCTCATGCAGCTCTTCTCGCAATCGCTCAAAGGCTTCCTTTGTCAAGATTCGGCTCATATGTATAGACGTGCTCCAATACTATGCGTACCACTAAAAAAGTAAGTCGGACGAAAACTATAGTCAATCCCAAAAGTAGAATACCGATTCTCACCCGTACGGAAAGGCAGCTCTATTGTCGCTCCCATGCTCCATCCCATGAAGGCATTCTGAGTAGTTTCCTGGCTAGTAACGTCAGGCTCCCATAAGTAAGCCCCTCGGATCATGAAGTAGCTCTTATACCTGAGCTCTAACCCAGCACCCAGTTGGTTATTTTGAAAGGAATGGGCATAAAATCCAATCATCGGCACTAAAGAGAACACATAATCTTTTTCTCCACCTGTTCCTCCTACGCTCGCTTCACGGCTTCGAATCTCAGTTTCGCCACCGAATCCAATACGATATGCCGCTCCGACCAGTAAAGCCGAGGGAATCTCAAATGAGGCAGCTGGCGTATGAACTAAGCTTGTAAAAGCACCTCCCGCTCCACTAAGATTGGCTCTGGCGGAAAGGCCCTCTCCCCGATATCGCATTTGCGGACCCACATTTCGCAGCGCCACACCCAGCTTTAAGTTTCCTTTTTTGTCTCTATACTGAACACCCGCATCAAAGGCTACCCCATTTGCAGCAGCATCGGGGATGGACTCATGAATGAGCTTGGCCGTAGCTCCAACAAATATCCGATCATCCGCAAAAACTTTGGCATATGAGAGAGAGATATTTAAGAAGGTAGGCGAGAAGTAGCCGATGCCCCCCTCAGGGTTATCAATCGTAGTCCGTTCAAATTGTCCTAAGTCAAAAGCCATTACAGCAATACCTAAAGTCCCCCCATTTCGGAAACCTTGGGCAAAACCCGCTACATTGATACTAATATCACTCCCAACCAGCCATCGGGTATGACTAAAGACGAATTCGGTCCGGCGGGTCAGAGCGATACCAGCAGGATTGATAATCACGCTCTCTATGCCATAAGTGTTAGCGATATTTAGCCCTCCCATCCCCGAGCTACGAGCATACGGATTGATGAGAAGTTGAGTGGCACCAGCAGAGCCTGCCCGTTCAGGATTGCCTGCAAGCAGGATTCCCCCTAAGAGAGCTAATACGATAAATGCAGCACGCATATTCAGAAATTATTAAGGTCTATTTGCGGCATAATAGCGAAAAACTTGATAACCTTCTCTCCGACGCCGGGCACATCCACATGGATGATATACACTCCGCTAGCGATAGGCACGCCGTAGTCATTCTTTAGGTCCCATTCAATATAAGACTCCTCGGAGTCCTTTCGGAAAGTCCGTACAAGAACCCCATTCAAAGTGAAAATTCGGACAGTACAGCGAGGAGGTAAATTTGTGATTTTAGCCCGGGTGTCAATTTGACTGATTTCATATCGTCCTCGTCCGACGCCTGAGCGCCCGTAGAAGGGATTCGGAACAATTCGAATGAGATTTAGAGCTTCTTTTGCAGTGGAGACATCACCGACGCGCGCAGCCAGCTCGCGAGTGGAAAAAGCAAAGGAGGGCGACTCCCCATTCGGGCCTCGCCGATAAGATTTATTCACACCGATAGTAATGCGAACCTCCGTTGGAATATCCTTATAATGACGAAACTCATATTGGGGACCTGTTACTCGAGCCAATGTAGCCCATGCCACATACTTATAAAAAGAGTCTATCCGAACTACACCCCCACCTGGCTTGTTGAAACGAAGTCCCGCTTCTCCTACAGTTGTAAAGTTGAGGGGAGGATTGTCCCCCACACAGAGCCACTCAGCAAATTTCGCACACTCATCATATGGATAGGTCGTCACCAAAATCCAATGACGCCCCCCAAAGGCATTACTACCTGTTCCGAGAGTAGAAGTAGGATTGAAAAGCATATCATCGCCATTATCCCCTCTAAACCAGGAAGCCTCCGCAAAGAGGATATTGACCCGTTCCCCTGTCTCTAAGTTGATGGCATACCCCGGGAACCAGCTGAACCCTTGAGAAGCAACAGAGAGAGGCTGATTGCGATAAGCCAGCGTGTCGCCTTGAATTACATCCCGACTAAGACGCCATTTCGCTACTCTGGGGGACCCAGCTCCTACTAATCGTCCCAAGCTCGTAGAGGGCGAAGATTCCAAGACCAGACACTTGGACCACTTAGAGCGGTCGGGTGTAATCACAATCTGCATACTGGGAAGGCGAGAAAGTACAATTGCCTCGGTAGGAATAGCGCCGTACAGCGGAGCATCACCCGCACATGCCCCGCCACAAAAGCCAATCCCAAATCCTAAAAGATCCGGTCGCCTTTCCGAAAGAGGAGTCAAGAGAGGAAAAGGCACCCATCCCTGTGATGTAGAGTCCTGATAATACACCCGAGCATGGCCGTCATAGAAGTAAAACCATGGCAGCGAGGCAGAAGGAGCAATAGGGAAGTCCGCCACTCCTCTTTCGCGTCGACGAGCCGAACGAAGGGTAATCTGACATCCACGCTCATAATCCTGGACAGGCTGGAGCAGATCCGCATTCTCATAGGTCGGCTTGAGCTCTCCACCCTCCAAAAGCCCTGGACCCCGAGCCCATCCAAACTGCTCCATCGAGAAAAACGACAGCCAGGGCTTTGTCGGGTCAGCATACTCTATTTCTACCCCTATAAGGCCATTCCGAACATCCTGAATGAAGTAATAATAGGCAAAATTCGCCGTGTCCCTCTCTACCTCACATATCCATGGATAAGCTGAACGCGCCAGCACCCGACTTGGACTCCCATAAAAAGAACCATCAATCCCTGGATCAATCGCTTGACGAACCGAAATGGCAATCCCATGTCCTGGAATAATCCTCTCTGTGCCATTATGATATCGTTCTAAGAGGAACTCTAGAGTATTCCGCTGATAGTCCCATCGCCTCTCTGAAATGGGAGCCCATGAAGTATAAAGCAGCTCTTCAGGGGTTCCACTCCCTGCTGGTCGCCCATACAGCTCCCACTCTTTCACAAGAATAGTCGGTTCCAAGCCAGAAATAACCTGGCGAACAGTGGTATCTAAGTTGATCACAAGCCGATACTCATACGATTTGACCTGTTTTGGATCTATTACTCGGACCTTGACAGGCCCAAAGCCAGCCATATACTGGAGAGGCTCACTCCGATAGGGCGAAACAAGAGCCTGCTGTTCAGCCTCTGGGGTCAGCCGAAGAAAATTCCCCCCATTCCCTTGACCACTAAGCCGCCGCACCGATACACCATCCCCATATGCACTATTCAGTACTGTCCCACCGCTTCGCATCGTCGGCTTATGAGGGATAGCTTCATACCGCCTGACATTATTGCGACCTAATAAAAACTTTCGGTTATTCAAGGAATCCCCATTATAAGCATAAGCAACAATCATAAAGTAGTACCTCTGATAATTCTTGAGCCGCGGATCAGTTCCTTCAGCAAACTTATCCTCAGTCACACGGATTGAATAAAATAGACCTTGATCAGCGCCATTCACCATTACCTTATCCACTATCAAAGGTTCAGGTTGTCCAGGTAGGGCTGTCTTTTCTCGGTTGACGATAGCAGTGATTCCATTCTTGATATCACATTGAGCGATAAGGGCAGCTCGGGTGGGATCTTGAAGATCCGCTTCTGAGACCCGAGCGTCACGCAACTGATAAATGAGGTATCCTTCAAATCGGTAAGTAGAATCGCGTGCACCCAAAGATTTGAGGACAGGGTCAACTTGGCTATAATTTTCAAAGTAGTTATTGGAAAGTGGATTTTTATACCGCCAGCTCAGGATGAGTTCCTGATCTAATTCTACGATTTCAAGATCAGGGGCATCAGGTCCATCTACTAATTGGAAATTATTGTCAAACAGGGCTTGGGCCACATCATCCGCCTGATAGAGAAGGCAGACAGAGCCAATGCGTCCGTCGCCGCCGGGTCCGTAGATGCCGTTGATATCGCGAGCCCACGGCACCCCAATAATGATATCATTCACAGCTCCAGGCTGAAGGACAAAAGGACCTGCTGACTGAAGGTATCGGCGATCAAACGGGCTATTCCCTGCTGTAGCCTCATCCCATCCTGCTGCTGGCGGAGAAAAAGGGCAGCGAGCCACCGCATCGGCTCCACCCGGATGGCCGGTGTAAATAAAATTCGTTGGACCCCCAAGCCCACCATATCCATTCCTATTATTTGCTATTAGGGGCGAACCGTCTTTCCAAATAGAGCGCATGTAGTTGTAGTAGTGGATCGCATTAGTAGGGTTCCCCCGCACACTAAAGTCATTCTCATAATACATGAAGTTGGTCATCTTGAGCCGATTGCCGTTTTCATCCTTTGGACCTTGGAAGAAGTCTGTCCCAATCGCAGGAGGGTTTAAGCCATATCCAGGCCCAGAAGGGTCATCAAAAGGATCACCATTATAGCAATATCCTAAGCCCCTGCTCGTATCACACCCTACATAATCATCACTATACATCCCTAAATCCGCATCTACCCACACCGCCATATAAGCATCTCGCAGGGCTAAACTCCCTCGGTTGATGATGCGGTACTTATAAAAGGTCATATCATTCACTTGATCAGTAGTGGCGAAAGCAAAAGCCATCGCTTGGACTTCCAAGCCAATGGGAGGCGCCCCAGTCTCCGTATGTACATTCCCTTTATCGTTATAGACCCACCAGATGGCCATGTCACCCAGCACATCAGGGTAGTCCCCCGCCGCTGGCGTATAATCCCCATCATTATTCACATCTACGAAGGGGGCTAAAGTACGCTCAAACCCTGGGGTAGGATTAATTGCAGGCCAGCTTACGATATTAGGAAACTCCCCCAGGTTAAGGTTTTGAGGATTCGTCTGAAAAGCAGAGCGGAAAGCGTTGATTTCTTTTCGGGTGATAACAAAGTGACGATCCCACTGCTGACAGGTGTTTTCATCGGTTGTTCCTTGGAGAGAGAGGGGACCCGCAAAGTAGTCAATTCCGCTTTGGCGATAGGTCTGAGCAGCAAGACGCAGGCGCCCAGCTGCATCCAGCCCCCCGACCCACACCGCACTGGCAAACATAGAGTGAACCGCTGGCACGCCAGGAGGCACCTTGGGGATTTCGTATCGGGGCGCGCTTACCAGATCCCACCACATATCTCCGCCATTGTGGATAAGACATCTGACATTACTGATGTCCAATTGCACGCTGGAAGTCGGCGCTGTACAAGTGCTGGCTGTACGAGGCGCTATCCGCCGTTCTACCGACCCCAAAATCTGCTTGCTCCATCCGATACCCAATCCAGCCCCTATCACCCATAGCATGGAAAAAGTCCGCATTCTTCTTTGCATAGGACTTATAATTTAGAAGTTGAAAAGCATGCCAAGCCGAATCCGAAGAGGAGCCCCTAAAAGACCTGGATTTCGCTCCTTGAGTCGATAAAGAAATTCAAAAGTCTCCCTAGAGTATTGACTTGCCGCCAACTGCTGTCCAACCGGAGACTGAATATACCCACTGTCATCTGGCAGTCCAGTATATGGATAGACGCCTATCACATTTCTCTGATTGAAAGCGTTCAAAAAGATAACATACAGATTCAGAATTGACTGCTTGTCTTCGCCTCTTCGGATAATAAAATCTCTATCCACCCGAATATCAAAGCGGTTATACCATGGCAAGTTGTTTCCAAATGGCTGCCCGCTAATCAGACTGACAGGATTGACCCCAAATTGTACATCCGCAGGGTTCGGTAGAATATAGCGAGTATAAGGACGACCCGAACCAAGATTATAGGTGATGTTGATTCCTGCTCCCTTGAGTGGATAAATCACTCGCTCTCCCAGCCGAACAGCTGGTCCTTTGACGCCTCGCTCCAGAAATCGTATATCAGCCACTCCTGTGAAAGTATGTCGCTGATCAAAAGAGAGCGGAAGGAGGGAGCGAAAGACATTGAACCCCTCTATGCTCCCGATAATCCCACGGTTAGATGTAGGTGATGAACCTGTCCCCTGTGCATATTGCAGGGTATAAGCAAACCGAAGCTCTAATACCCCTATCCGACGAATATCTACATCTACATTTATCCCCTTGACAGTGGCAAAGTCCAAGTTTTCAAAAGCAGTATAGCTCACTGGATAGGCTCCTAAGAAGAAGAAGCTTTGAACAAGATTCCGCATCTCCCGATAGTAGCCAGAGATAGAGAGCGCAATATTTTGAGTCAGAAGCTGCTTGAAGCCCACCTCAAAATCAATTGTTTGTTCAGGACGCAGGGCTGGATTAGCTTGCTGAAGTGTCGCATTTTGCAGAATAAAAAGCCAATCCACGAATTGAGCGACCTGTCCAGCTCTAGGCCGCTGAGTGAGCACATCATAGTGAGCAAAGAATGTCGCTTCATCCGAGATGGGGAAGGAGAAAGAAATGCGTGGCATGATATTGATCTGAGGCCGATAGTCCTCAAAGGCTTCATAGGTGAGGGTATCCTGCTTGAGGTGAGGCAAAGCTCTCCCTCCAGAGGCTCGAGTAATAGCCAGAGCGCTCGTAGGATTTCCATTCGCATCATACCAGACATTCCCACTCCGAAAGCCTATGATGCGGGTTGGATTGAGCGCATTATCCACATAAGCCACCCAATCCCCTCCCACCCCCTGCGGTAGCTCCACACCTAAAATCCTTGCAGTCTCCTGTGCCCGATAAAACGGACGAATAATATAGGGGTCCTTAAGAATTGGGATATTCGCATCAAAGCGATCCACTCGGACCCCTATGTTGAAAAACATTCTGTCAAACTCAAACTTGTCTTGCGCATACAGAGCCACGTATGTCGGAGAAAAAGCATTCTGAGGACGATTCTGTGTATCAGAGAAAAACCGTTCAGGCGCCACTCGGCGAGCCCTTTTTCCCCATGGGGTGTAACCTTGATAAAACACCGCTGGGTTTCCCCCTGCAAAAAGGTCTTGAATATCAAACATGTCAATATCAAAGAAAGAGGGATCCATCGCATCTGGCTCTATAAGGTCTAGCCCATCCACTGGCAGTCCAAGCTTCTCTCGCATCTTTCTATCAAAGTGGCTCTGCTGGTCTGCTTGGTACAGACGCCGATACCGAATCGTATCGCCAGAAAAAATGCGCGAGGACCGATCCAGCTCCTGTAAATGGCGATTCGCATACAGCCGCATAAGCTGCCACAGGTATCCTGCCGATACACCGTAAAACCGACTATACCTCTGATCAAACTCAAATCCAGCCTTCAGGTTATGACGCCCCAATTCCACCGCCGCCTGACCCGTAATCCGAAACATTTCACCATCACTAAATGAAGCCCCCGTAGCAGGTGGATAACCCTGACCAAAGTAAAGATTGTAAATTAGGGTCTGAGCCCCGAGAATCCCATTCACATTCCCCCCTAACTGAAGAAGGTCTATAAAGTTCCGAACCCTAGAACTTGGCTCTATGCTAAGGGTGAGAGGATTGAAAAGTAGGCGCGGATTCTGGCGAAGATAGTTGTAAATGTATGTGTTATAGTTTGCCAAAGTAGGATAAGAGCTGTTAGATGGATCAAAGATATACTCATTTTCTACAAAACCCAATGATTCATATACAGGAAGGTTGCCATCGGAAAGGGTAGGAACCAGCAATTCTGCATACTTCGTCTGAAAGCGTCCAATATGAGTATAATAGAACCAGTTCAACTGATACTGATCATCAACTGTACGGGTGGTGTTTCTAGTGAAGTCAAACTGGAGGGTGTAGAAAAAGTTTCTCAATACACTTCCTGTATCTCCAGGGAAAGATTGCTGAAGGCGAACAAAGGAACGGACGGTTCGGAAATAGGTAACGGCTGCTGTTTCATATGCGAGCAGGGACCGAGAGAGGGACCAAGAAACAGTTCTGGAGTCTTCGCCATTAAGACCAAATTTGAGAAATGCATTTTCACCTAGACGAAGGTCCATCCGTAAATTCGCTCTCAATTGTCTGAGCGGAGCACCCTGCCGATAAGGAATGCGCTCAATCTGATCGGGTCGAATAAAGTTTGCCCGATTCACAAAGAAAGCCTGTCCCGTCCCAAAAGGCTGGAGTGGGGTCGCCTTCAAGTCCTCTAAGACCTCGGGCTTGACCCGATAGACCCCCCCATAAGGTGGACCATAATCCCGTTCATGCTGAAATTCCGTGCTAAAGGCATATCCTAAGATAGGTATCTTCAAACCATCTTCTCGCGTTCGAGAGAAAATTGGTCCGGAAGCATTGAAGGCAAAGAGATTGAAGCGATAGGGATCCGTGAATTGACTGGACTGAATCTCTCCCCCGAAAGTGTGAAAGCCGCTCGGCGCCCCTGTTGTGATCTGGACTACGCCTCCCATCACATCTCCAAACTCAGCCGGTATGCCACCCGTATAAATAGAAAGCTGAGAAATTCCTCGCTGCGGCATCCCTAAAATCCCAACCACTCGAACTCCATCTATGAAGTATTGGGTTGCATCCGAACGAGCTCCACGAACGAAAACAGACCCACCATCATCCGCTTGATAAACCCCTGCCGATGTAGCTAAAAAAGTAGTAACATTTCGAGTCCCCATCTTCTGAATCTGCTCCAGGGTAATAGTTTTGCCCGTTACTGTTTCATCTTTTTCAAATAACGGGACTTTATAATCCACGATGACTTGCGTCTCCGCTTCTACACTGGATTCCATATTGATGTCTAATACAATCGTGCGATTGGGGGTAACAACAACCCCGCTCACAGTGAAATTCTTACCTGCATAGCTCGCCCTGACATCGTAGGTACCAGGAGACACTGGAGCGATACTGTATTCCCCATTCTCGTTTGTATTAGCACCTCCTTTTACAACCCCATTCTGAAGGATGACGACAGTTGCGAAAGCTAACGGCTCTTTGGTAATCTTATCTCGGACTACCCCTCGGATTTTTCCCGCATCTTGCTGGGCAAAGGCTATGGTGAGCCATCCTAAAAGCATCAATCCTTTTCCTATCCCTGCTCGCATATACAAGGACGTTTACAGCAGACAAATATAGTGCAAACAGCATATTTACAAGGGTGCCTTCCCTTCTGAGGGAAAGGTCAGCGTATCTTTGCTCAATGGAGAAGCATGTGATTGTGATTGGGGGGGGGCCGGGCGGCTATGTGGCAGCTATTCGAGCAAGTCAATTAGGCTTTAAGACCCAGCTCATAGAACGGGAACAGCTTGGCGGCGTTTGCCTCAACTGGGGCTGCATCCCCACAAAAGCTCTCCTTAAGTCCGCCGAAGTGCTGGAATACCTCTTAAATGCTGAAAGCTACGGTTTCCGTATCGGCGAACCTCATGTGGATTTTTCAGGGATTATTGCCCGTAGTCGCAGTATAGCAGAGAAAATGAGTCGGGGAATAGATTTCCTCATGCGGAAGAATAAAATAGAAGTTATAAAGGGCACTGCTCGCCTCGTCCCTGGCCCAAAGGTGGAGGTAACTCTGCCAGATGGCAGCCGTACCCTTTTGGAAGCGCCTCACATCATCTTAGCCACGGGGGGGCGCCCCGCCAACCTTCCCCACATCCAGATAGATGGACGCCTCGTTATCGGCTACCGAGAGGCTATGACCCTCCCCAAACAGCCTAACACCCTCCTCGTCATTGGCGCAGGAGCTATCGGAGTGGAATTTAGCTATTTCTATCATACCTTAGGCACGAAGGTAACCCTCGTAGAGGCCCTGCCTCACATCCTCCCGCGCGAGGATGAAGAAATAAGCCGTGAGCTTGAAAAGATTTACCGCAAAAAAGGTCTGACTATCCTCACAAGCACGCAAGTTACTGAACTCCAAAAGACCAAAAAAGGCATCAAAGCCACTCTGCAGACCCCTAAAGAACTTCTGCAGGTAGAGGCAGAGGTTGCCCTTTTAGCAGTAGGGATTACACCAAACACAGACGGAATTGGCTTAGAGGAGGTTGGTATCAAGCTGGAGAGAGGACGCGTCGTAGTGGATGAGTTCTACCGAACCACCCAACCAGGAATATATGCGATTGGAGACATTTTGCCCACTCCTGCCCTTGCTCACGTGGCTTCCCTTGAAGGCATCATCTGTGTGGAAAAAATTGCTGGACTTGATCCAGAACCGCTGGATTACAGCATAGTGCCAAGTTGTACCTACTGTCAGCCCGAAGTAGCTTCTATGGGCTTGACCGAAAAGGCTGCTCGCGAGAAAGGCTACAACATTCAAGTCGGTAAATTTCCCTACACAGCTTCGGGCAAAGCCTCAGCCAGCGGCAAAACTGAAGGCTTTGTCAAGCTTATCTTTGATGCTCAATATGGAGAACTCTTAGGAGCCCATATTCTCGGCGCAAATGCAACTGAAATGATAGGGGAGCTTGTAACGGCCCGACGATTAGAAACCACTGGTCATATCTTATCTAAGACCATTCATCCTCACCCTACCCTTTCTGAAGCCATTATGGAAGCCGCCGCCGCTGCCTACGGTGAGGCTATCCACATTTAATCCCCCATTCAGATGCCGATATATACCTCTCAAGCGTAAAAAACTTCCACTCCGTTGGATAAGAGATTGCTTTTATCTTGCCAAAAATTTGTATATTTGTAGAAGCCCAGCAGAGAGGCCCCCGGGTTGATTCCCTTCGGGTTGAGTCCCCGGGGGATTTTTCATGTCCTTATGGTAAAGCTTAGCTCCGCGAAAGCCAGCGAAAAGCCCTCATTTAGGCTTGAGGTATGAAAGGAAGCCCATAAAGCCCTATTCCCTCCCCCCCTTACTTTCAAGCTCCCTACCCTCTCTCTTGCGCCTTGCCTAAAAGCCGCTGCCGAAAATCTGCAAGTACGTTCATATAAGTTACATAGGCTTCATAAGGTGAGTTATAAGGATTGAAGTACTTATGCACATCCCCATCGGAAAAAAACTTGGTACACATGTAGTAAAAGTGATCACTGGTTTGAAGCCGCAGCCAATCTCGCCAGATGGAGGGGTCTTCTTCATTTTCTACCAGTGGTTCTAATGCGTAGAGAGTTTCAAAAGCATCTGTCTGCAGCTCGTTTCCAAGCCAGGCTGTGAGGTCTCGCTCTGAGTCTGCCCACGAAAGAGGCATAGGTACGCTAAGCTTTGCCACAGGCTGATACGCCTCAAGAATCCAAGAAGGCGTTACGAAAGTCCCTCTCCCTTCTGAAAGCATTAGATTGACCCAATGTTCAAAAAACTCAAATATGCCTGTATCTGCCCACTGGTGCTCTCCAAATGTTTCATAATCCATGAAGAGATTCACAAGCTTTTGTTCAGAGGGTAGGGCACTCAACCACCCCGCATACTTTTCAGCCGTCAAAGGCCATTCTGACCACTCTCTATTGGAAAATCGGAAGGCAATATCATCACTGAAGCGATAGTGCCGAAGGAGCAGTTTAAGCGGAGCAGCCGCACTTTCGTAGAGATAGTTTGGACTGCGCCATCCCAATAGGGTATCAGCCCCCTCAGCCAGCATCCCTTCAAAGCCTAACTCTGAAACCCACCGGGCCACTTCATCATAATACACCAATTCAGTATTGCGAAAAATTTTGGGTGTAGTGCTGAATAGCCTTTCTATGGTCTCTATGTGTTTTTTCACTTGCCGTTCAAACTCTCGTCGAGACTTTAGACAGGAAAGGCTATGAGCGTAGGTCTCACCCACGATTTCGACGCCTCCTGTTTGATGAAGCGCCTGAAAACTTTCCAGTACCTCTGGACCATAGAATTGCATTTGCTCCAGAGCACTGCCACTGATTGCAAAAGCTACTGAAAATCGCTCAGGCCCCCACTTCTCTATCAAGTGCTTCAGGAGGGCATTCATGGGCAAGTAACACTTACGAGCGATGCGTTGGAAAAGAGTACGATTGTTTAGCTCATGATAGTACTCATGAGACACCCCAATGTCAAAGAATCGGTAAATCCGTAAGCGGAAAGGCTGATGCACTTGAAAGTAGAGGCATATGTGCTTCATCTCAGAAGAGATTTATAGGCTTCAATCACGCGTGCACTGGAGCGTTCCCATTGGAGTTGAGAGAGTTCTGCTTGAGCATAGCGAATAAAGAAAGGACGGATGCCCTTATACTGCAAAACCCCGTAGATTAAGTCAGCCAAGCCATCCACATCCCAGAAGTCTACTTTGAGGGCATGAGGAAGGACTTCAGCGACGCCAGATTGACGAGAGACAATAACAGGGACACCAGCCCGTAAGGCTTCCAAAGCTGAGATGCCAAAAGGTTCTGACACGGAGGGCATAACATACACATCACTCAAATCAAATAGTCTCTCCACCTCAGGAGGAGGCAGAAATCCTGTAAAACTGAAACGAGCCCCTAGCCGAAGCTGAGCCACCCGCCGAATCACGCTACGCAGGAGATCACCCGTCCCCGCCATGACAAAGTGAGCCTCAGGTACGTAAGGCGCCAGCCGAGCTGCTGCCTCTACAAAGTATTCAGGTCCCTTCTGATGCGTAACACGCCCCAAAAAAGTTACTACCTTCTGCTTAGAAGGGGGACGCTGAAGAGGTTGCCTGTCTTTCGGCAGGACAGCATTATGAATTGCCCATATTTTATCCAAAGGAATGCCATATTTTTCGGCTACGACCGAACGAGTATAGAAACTCACAGCAATAATCAAATCAGCTCCTTCAAATCCCATCTGCTCAATTGAGCGTACTTCTGGATTTGGATTGTCGCCAGAACGATCATATTCGGTAGCATGGACATGAACCACTAAAGGTTTGCCTGTCTTGGCCTTCAACCACAAGCCTCCTAAGTAAGTAAGCCAGTCATGAGCGTGGATAATGTCAAATGTTTCTCTCTCTGCAAGATGGCTCACGGCATAAGCGTACCGATAGACCTCGCTCAGAAGGTCAGGTCCATAGCGTCCCGAAAACTCTAAGCGTAAGGCCTCTTCCTGTTGAGTCCAAACCATCCTCTCCTGCACAGATTCAAAGAGAACCTCAGGATAAGTCAGAAGCTCCAAGTAAGGACCAAGGGCCGTCTTGACCCCATAAAAGGTGATATGATGCCAGAAGGGAGGTAGAGGAACTGCCCAACTGCGAGGGATCTCTATCTCATGAGCACCTAAAAGTTTATATCCATTAAGAGGCTCGTCCCCCGAGCGAAAAGGCATGACAAAAGTAACCTGTACCTTATGATAGGCAAGACCACGGACGAGCCCATAGCATGCTACGCCGAGCCCACCAGCAATACGAGGAGGAAATTCCCACCCCAGCATGAGTACTCTCATAGCGCTTTGAGAAAAAAAGCAGCGCGTAGCACCTCTCCCACACTCCAAGCCTGAGCCGGAGCCCCCCTGGGAGGGTGGGGAGCATCTCCGTCGTAAATCTCAGCCAAAGTACCCCAACCGTATGCATATAGGGCTTCCTCTAAACCATTTATAAGCTTGAGAAGAGGGATTCGTGCGCCTTCACCCCAGAGACTCAGCCGAGCATCAATATAGGAACCCATAAGCCAGAGCCAGACCGTTCCGTTATGATACGCCTTATCTCGTTCAGTAGGAGAACCTTGATATTGCCCACAATATTGAGGATCAGCGGGTGAAAGGGTGCGCAGCCCACGAGGTGTGAGAAGATGCTTTTCCACTTCATGTAGAATAAGCTCAGCTATTTTCTCACTGACTGGTCGGTAGGGGAGAGCAGCTGCGAAGAGTTGATTAGGACGCATCTGCCAGCTTACCTCTTCCTCTGCTCGCCAGTCTGCTAAGTAGCCTCGCGCTTTATTCCAGAAAGTTGGTTTGAAGGACTCTAAGACTTTACGAGCCAGCAAGCCCCATCGCCACCGAATACCCTCCTGAGAAGCAATCTCTGCCACAAAACGCACAGCCATATACCATAGGGCATTTAGCTCTACCAGAGCACCCCGTCGCGGCACAGCAGGCTTGCCTTCTACGAGTGCATCCATCCACGAGGCAGGCGGAACCTCCTCAACAAAAAGAAGTCCATTCTCTCCACATAGCCGCTGCATGTATCCAACCAGCACTTGTAGAAGAGCTTCGCCATATCGTTCCCATATCTCCTTAGGTGACACTCCCATTCGGGTCGCCTGCATCAGCGCCCATATCCACCACAATCCCGTATCTTCACTGTTATACTGATTAGGAAAAACATTAGGGAAGAGCCCATTTGGCGATAAAAACTGTAGCGCTGTCTCCATCACCTTATGAAACCTGGAGGTCTGACCCCGTGCTAGCGTCAGCCCTGGCAAGCTAATAAAAGTATCTCGTCCCCACACGCTAAACCACGGATGACCAGCTATAATGTATTCACCTGTCTTATCCTTCAGAAAAAAGCTATCCGCTGCCTCACTCAGTGCTTGGAAAAAAGTAGTATGGGAGTAACGGCGCTCTGGCAGCCCTAAAGAGGCAGAAGCGATAGGCTGGGAACTGAGTACAATCAGAACCTCTCCTGCTGTATGAAGGCGCCATTCCCAACATTCAGAGGCAGAAAGTATCTCTATTGCTTCATACCCCCGCTCCTCCTCCCTCGGATAGAAGACCCCCTCATAAGCATATGCCCAGGGGATGAATCGAGGCAGAGGTTCTGTGTAGAAATACAGAGTAAGCCCCTCAGGAAAAATAAGCCTTTCTCCCAGCCTTTCTACCCGAAAAAACTCCCGACGCAAGGTATGCCACGGACGAGCAGACCATAAAGGAATCCATCGGAAAAGAGCCCCACCCGAAAAGCGATATCGTAATAACCAGAGAGGATCCGTCGGAGAAAGATAGAGAGTCTTTTCCACAGAGACGTCACCGATATGATAAACCCATCTCCAAGGAGGTCCTACATGAAAGCTATGAAGATGCCTATAGCCTTCCCATGTGAGCTTGCGATGAAAGTACTGACTTGTGAGGAGAAACCGCCCTTCCTGTAGATAAAGCTCCTCTTGCATTTGAGGAAGGAATTCGTATCGCTCAAAGCCTTTCCAGAGGGAGAACCAGCTATGATACTTGCGGGTCGGGCATCCCCAGAGCGTCGTCGCTGCAAAACCGCCCCACTCCGTAGCTTGAATCAGCTCTCGCTCCAGTGCCCAAATCGGCTCTATTAAGGGCACCCGACCGACACGCTCCACGCTACAAAGATACGGCTTCCCTTAGGCCTCTTAAAATTTAGCCCATGAAAGGGTAACGGTAATCTCTCGGGGGCAAAAAGTTTTCTTTGATAGCCCGAGGGCTCACCCATCGGATAAGGTTCCAAGGGGACCCTGCCTTGTCATTCGTACCCGAAGCTCGTCCCCCTCCAAAAGGCTGCTGATTCACTACAGCCCCCGTTGGCTTGTCATTGATGTAGATATTCCCTGCTGCATACCGAAGAGCATCTAAAGCTCGCTCTATCACCCGCCGGTCCTGAGCCCATATAGCCCCCGTCAAACCATAAGGAGAAGTCTCATCCACAAGATAAAGAGACTTTTCCCATTCCTCATCCTCATAGATATACACCGTCAAGACTGGCCCAAAAATCTCCTCCTGCATAAGCCGATGAAAAGGTTCCTTGGTCAGAAAAAGGGTTGGCTGAATAAAATAGCCCTCCGTGTCGTCATATCCCCCTCCTTCTAAGAGAGTTACGGCCGGATCCGATTTACCCATTTCAATATAAGAGACAATTTTGTCAAAAGACTTTTTGTCAATTACAGCGGTGATAAAGTTAGAGAGGTCTTCTGGAGGACCTATGCGGAAGCTACGCATCATCTCCAGTAGCCGATGAAGAACCGCCTCCGCCTGAGAAGCAGGCAAATAGGCTCTGGAAGCAGCTGAACATTTCTGACCTTGATATTCGTAAGCCCCTCGAGCTAAGGCTACGGCTACTTCCTGCGGATCAGCAGAAGCATGCACCCAAACAAAGTCCTTTCCACCCGTCTCAGCCACTACGCGAGGATAATTCCGATAAGAGGGAAGATTTCGTCCAATACTTTGCCACAAAAGATTAAGAGTCTCTGTAGAACCTGTAAAGTGAAGTCCAGCAAATTGAGGATGACGCAAGGCGACTTCAGAGAGGGTCGGACCAGAGACAACAAGCATATTAATTACTCCCTCAGGCAAGCCTGCTTCTAAAAGAATGTCAAGAATGATCCGAGCTGAGTAGAGCTGAGTCTCGGCGGGCTTCCACAAGACTACATTCCCCATAAGGGCAGGGGCTGATGGAAGGTTACCAGCGATAGAGGCGAAATTGAAAGGGGTAATGGCTACAATAAACCCTTCCAGCGGCCGATAGTCCAAACGATTCCGAACTCCTGACGGGCTTGACGGCTGCCACCGCATGATCCACTCCGCATAATGCACATTGAACCGCCAGAAGTCCGCCAGTTCAGCGATAATATCTATTTCAGACTGGAATACGGTTTTTGACTGCCCAATCATGCATGCTGCATTCGCAGCAGCACGATATTTGTGAGAGAGAAGATCAGCTGCCTTGAGAAAAATCTCGGCTCGTCGTTCAAAGGGCCAGCGACTCCATTCTCGATGGGCTTGAAGCGCGGCCTGAATAGCAGCCTCTACCCCTTCATGACCCAACCGATAGGCTGTGCCTAAAAGGTGATGCTTACGATGGGGCGCTGCCAACGAAAAAGGTGTGCCTTCCCACCTCTTCCCTCCAATAAAACTGTGCACCTGAACATGCTCTCTATAGGCATGCTCGAGGGCCTCCAAGAGCTCCTGCCGCTCTGCTGAGCCTGGCGCATACGATAAGACTACCTCGTTCGCCGGTAGGGGAAAGCTCCATTCCATTCCGCAAAAATAAGAGAGCTAAGGGATGAGTCGCTGTATCTCTTTCGGGAGATCCTCTAAGTTCCCTCTTGCTATATGAACCGTGGTCAAAATCCCTCCCCGAATATTATACCTCAAAGAAAGTCTCATATACCGAGGAAGAAGCACTGTCCACAAATCCTCAAATAGAAGGTCCGCCACAGGCTCCTGGAAAATTTCGGCATTCCGATAGCTGAAGAGATACATCTTCAAGGATTTGAGCTCTATGCACCTATCTGAGGGGATATACCATATATCCAACGTACCGATATCGGGCAGTCCTGTACCTGGACACACAGCGCTAAACTCCTCTGTATGAAGGTGAATAAGCTGAGGTTGCTGGGTAACAAAAGAAAAAGTTTCCAATAGGGCACGCCGCTCAGGACTGCGCACTTCGTCTCGCGTGTCTGCTATTCTGATAGGCATCGGGTCAGACCGATTGATTGGCGATCATCTTAAGCCAGCTTACTTCTTGTGGAGTAAGGAATCGCCATTTGCCTCTCGGCACACCTTTGCGAGTCAGTGGTCCGAAGGCTATGCGATCTAACGACTTGAGACGATAGTTTAGGTGTTCAAGCATACGCCTCACAATATGCTTTCTACCGATATGAAGGGTGATAATCAAAGTGTAGGGATCCTCTAAGTAAGCCTCATCTGCTCGGGCTACCCCATCAGGAAGGGGTATCCCTTCCAGGAGTTTCTGCACTACCGTAGCATTCATTGGCTTGACCGTCGTAGCGCGATAGGTACGGGGCACTTTCCTTGCAGGGTGCAAGAGCTTCTGAGCTAAATCCCCATCGTTTGTCAAAAGAAGGATGCCCGTCGTATTGCGATCTAAGCGTCCAACTGGATATAACCGAACAGGCGGTGCTCCCTCAAGCAGTGATAGTACGGTGGGACGCCCTTTTTCATCTCGGACCGTACAAATGGTATTCTTAGGCTTATTGAGGAGAATATACACGGGCTTCTCAGGCTTCAGAAGCTCTCCCTTGTAAGTAACCTTATCCTTCTGTATATCCACATATTTCCATGGTTCATAGACGACCTCTCCATTAACAGTAACTTGTCCATTCTTAATGATTTTAGCAGCTCTCCGCCGAGAGGCTACTCCAGCTAAGCTTAGATAACGAACCAGTCGTACTTGCTGAGGCAGAGAAGGGACTTCCACACGGTTAGGCCTTTTGTGCGGAGATTGACGACCCTTTTTGGCAGAGATGCTTTTAGGGGATTGGCTTTTCATAGAGAGGAAAAATACAAAGTCTTTTCGGTTCTATCCCCGCAAAACGAATAGCCTCAAGTCTCACCATGCGCTCCTGCAGAGCCCCTATACGAGAGTAAGGAGCCCTCCTAAACGCTCTAAAATTTCGTTCAGGCTCTCGCTTTCAATAGCCTGGATAAAAGACTTTCCCCCTTCCTCCATTTCCAAATGCCTAACTTTAGCTCTATCTGAGAAGAAGTCTTTAGACCCCTATTCTTCTATGAGAAAAAGTCAGCTTTGCTATACTTTGCACTAAAGAGATCATCTCCCTCAGGAGGAGAATTACGGCGGAGGAATGCTCTCTGGGGCATAACCTAAATAAGCCGTTGGGGGTATATCTACTGAGAATCTGCCTTGCTTTATCGCTTCTTGGGCCAGTTCGTACGCATTCACTTGTCCCGCTTTTCTTTCAAGTATTTGCCACGCCTCAGAAAGGATTTCTGGATGAGCCTCTAAGTCCTGACGAAGGGCTTCCTCGTTTGGAGAGAGAAGGGCGAGTCCCTCCTGAAGCGCTTGAATGCCCACAAGCCCATATCCAAGAGCCACTCCCAGGTTTCGTAGAATTGTGGAGTCGCTCAAGTCCCGCTGGAGGCGAGAAATGGGGAGCTTAGCTGTGAAAAATGACCACATCGCATTTGAAAGATGGAGGTTTCCCTCAGCTAATTCAAAAAGAATAGGATTGACCTTATGAGGCATGGTGGAAGAGCCGATCTGTCCTTCCGCACGATGCAGCTGAAGATAGCCCCGATGAACATAAAGCCAGATATCCTGCGCTAAATCTATCAATATAGCTTGGAGCCGACGCAAGCTATCCCAAATCTCAGCCCAGCGTTCATAGGGAAGAATCTGAGTAGTGAGAGGAAAACGCTTCAGACCAAGCTGAGCTGCAAACTGTTCAAAAAAGCTCACCCAGTCTACCTCTGGATAGGCCAGACGGTGAGCATTTAGATTGCCGACGGCTCCCCCTAGCTTTGTCCAAAAAGGAACTTGCTGCAAGCTTTCATATTCGCTTTTGAGTCTCACGACATATACATAGAGCTCTTTGCCGAGGGTAGTAGGAGAGGCTGGCTGTCCATGAGTGAAACTAAGCATTGCCATGCTGCGCCATGCATAGGCTCGCTCATGGAGCGATTGAAGAAGCGCTTCCAGGGCTGGATAGTACACTTGCTTGAGGGCATCTCTAATCATTAAGGCTTGAGCGGTGGTATTCACATCCTGAGAGGTGAGCCCAAAGTGAATGAAAGCTAAAGCCCCATGAAACTCTGGGGGGAAAAAGGCTGTCCATCGCTCCCTTAGAAAGTACTCTATGGCTTTTACATCATGTCGGGTTTGCGCCTCTATCTTTCGCAGAGCGGTTAGGACTTCCTCTGTGAAAGGTTCATAGGCTGATTCCAACTGCTGAAGGAGCGAAGATGGAAGGCGTTGAAGCGGTGGAAGAGGAAGGGATGCCAGCGCCCGAAAGTAGCGCGTTTCCACCTGTAGGCGGTAATAAAAAAAAGCCGCCTCGCTTAGATACGTGCGCAAAGAAGCGACATAGCGCCTATATCGCCCCTCTAAGGGGGAAAGCGCCCACAAGTCCTCAGTCATCTGAGCAATTCTTCCGCTACCCCCATCGCCGAGAAGCCCCCATCATGGTAGAGAGTCTGCATCGTCACTCCCCGAGTGAGGTCGGAAAAAAGCACCACAATAAAGTCAGCACAGGCTTCTGCCGAAGCATTTCCAAGAGGGCTCATTTGGTGGGCGTATTCATACATAGCCTGAAAGCCCTCTATACCCATTCCAGCCGTGGTAGGAGTGGGTGATTGAGACACTATATTCACTCGGATCCCTCGTTCCTTGCCTAAAAAGTACCCAAACATTCTCGCAATAGACTCTAAAAGAGCCTTGGCATCAGACATGTCGTTATACTTAGGAAAGACTCGCTGAGCTGCAATGTAGCTGAGCGCAACAATAGACCCCCCTTCTGCAAAAGCCTCCTTCCGCCGCCCTATTTGGAGCAGCTTATGAAATGATATAGCCGATACATCCAAGGTTTTCTGATAAAACTCGTAGTCTATATCAGGATAGGCTTTTCCCTTCCGCACGTTTAGAGACATGCCGACAGAATGAAGGAGAAAATCTATCGGTCCACCAAAGTATTTTAGGGCTTCGTCGTATAACTTTTCAATATCGGCTATTTGGGTCAAGTCAGCTGGAACAAGAGGTACTCCCAATCGCTGAGCTAAGGCGCTGGGCTGCCCTAAACGCATAGCCACAGGAGCATTCGTAAGAAGAAGGGTTGCGCCCTCTTCAGAGGCTCGACGAGCCACATGCCAAGCAATCGAACGCTCATCTAAAGCACCAGTGATGATCCCCTTCTTACCGCGCAGCAGTCCGTAACTCATTGAGGCGACTGAACTATAATCTTCTTGTCTTTGATAGCTATGAAATTCCATTCTATTAGCCTCTTGAGGAAGTAGTCTAAGTTCTTCCCCGGTAGGTCCCTATCTACATTTATACTCATGCTTTCAAGCATTTTCCTAAACTCTTTACGAGTCATTTGAGTACCTGCGGCAAGGCTGAGGATAGAATCCAACACCTTTCTATATATAGTAAGATGATCTGGCTTAACCCTTCCTTTTCGTTTGAAGAGGGCAGAGAATTCCTCATCAGAAAGACTCTTCCCTCCAGAAGGGGAAAAAGCTTTTTGCTTTTCAGAAACAAGGACCGAAGCCTCCTCAGTTGCAGAGGCGGCCTTTGCCGCTGGAAGAAGTCGTTCCGCCTCCGTATCTATCCTATAATCATCTGCTAATATATGGGTACAATTCAAGTCTCTCTCTCTGAGAAACTGAACAAGACCCTCCCAAACCCGATGATGCGTTCCTATCAAAAGAACCTTCCTGTATCTCCCTTCTCGACGACCCAGCTCATAACAGACACGCTTGAGGATATACAGAAGTAAGTCTTCCTCATATCGGGGCATTACTACATTGTGAGCAGAGAAATCTCTGCGCAGCCGAAAAGAATGATGAATCTTATCCTTATAGAAAAACCATATCTCTAATCTTTTCTCATTCTCCAAAAAGGAAAGGTCATATTTTACACCTTCCCTTAAAGCATCCCCATCAATAATTACAAGGGTACGCTTCTTCTTTTTCTCAGAGGGAGGAGGGGTCATGCCGCAAAGTTAGGAAGTTCTATAGCCCAAGTTTCGCAAGTAGAGAATAGAGCGACGCCAGCTAGGTCTTACCTTTACATAAAGCTCTAAATAAATATGCTTTTGCAATATCTCCTCTATCTTTCTTCTGGCTAACTTTCCTATATTCTTAATCATGGAGCCCTTTTGTCCAATAACAATACGCTTTTGAGACTCTTTCTCTACATAGATGTTTGCTGCAATGTAATCACTGGATTCTCCTTCCTTATACTGCACAACCTCTACTTCTGTGCTATAGGGGACCTCTTCACGGAGATGGGTATAGAGCACTTCGCGAAGGATTTCTGCAACGAAAAAGCGGATAGGAAGAGGTGTCAGCTGTTCGGTCGGATAAAGAAAGGGACTTTGAGGAAGTAAAAGAGCTAAAGCCTCCAAAAAAGGCTCAAGAGATTGATCCAATGAAACGTCTATCCATCTCTGAAAGGGGAAATGAGCCAGGTCAGCTTGGAAACGGTGGATGTGAGTAATACGATCGGAAAGAAGATCCGCATGAGTGAAAGCCCCAATTAGGGCAGGAGCTTGACGAAGGAAAGCTTCTACGCCTTCTGGAAGGAGAGGGATTTGACTCGTAAGCGAGAGCACCCATACTTGTATATCCGCTTCTCGTGCTGTCGCCAAGCTCTGAGCTGTGAGGGCTTGATGCCACGCATACCGAGGCTGAGCAATCCAACCAGGCGTATCTACAAAGATGTATTGCACCTCTCCCCGGGTCAAGATGGCGGGGATAGGAAAGTGGGTTGTTTGAGGTCGGGAAGTTACGGCTGCAAGTGACTGACCTATCAGCCGATTCAGGAGAGTAGACTTGCCCGCATTGGGAGCACCGAGGAGCGCAATAAAGCCAGATCGGGTCACGGAAAAAGTTCTTGGAGCTTCGCCTCTAATGAAGCCCCTCTTAAGCCTTTAGCGACGATCCGACCCTGGGGATCAATGAGCACAGTGTAGGGAATGCCAGAGACCCGATACAACTGAGCCCCTGCACTTTGCCACCCCTTGAGATCACTCACATGCGTCCACATCAGATTATCCGCCTGAATAGCCCCTAACCATGCTTCTCGATTATAATCTAAGCTGACGCCGAAAATTTCAAAGCCCCGAGGACGATACTGCTGATACAGCCGAACCACGCGAGGATTCTCCATACGACAGGGACGACACCAGCTTGCCCAAAAATCAATCAATACCCATTTGCCTCGCAACTCCGAGAGACGACGAATCTTTCCTGTCGGATCCGGAAGGGCAATGTCAGGTGCTACTTGTCCTCGCCGAAGCGCTCCTTCCGCTTGAATAAACTGTTCTAACTGAGCTCGACGGGGGTCCTGAGGAGCTACCGCAAGAAAGTGCTCAGCAGCAAAAAGCATCGTTTCCGTCAGTTGATATCGCTGAGCTGCATCCACAAGAGCTATCCACGCAGTAGGACGAAGAGAAGAGGGAAGCTTCTCAATCCACCCCTCACTCAGTCTCCAAAGAGAGTCTTCGGGTATAAGAGAAAGGGCATTTTGCCAGAAACTCTGCATCCGTACAAAAGTCTCAGGGATCTGGGGAGCTAATACAGAATCCCATCTGAAGCCACTCCAGAAACTTTTATCCAGCTCTTTCCATAGAAGGCTCGGAGCCCCCTGAGAAAAAGTAAGCGGAGTCGGCGGACGCAAAAGATAGCCATACATCTGCAAATGAGGAGAAGAGCTCTTCAAAGCTGCCTGAAAAAGGCTATCCATGGCTCGTTGGAGAGAGACTCGCTGCTCCTGAGGCAGCTGATTGAGTCGCTGATATAGGTTACTTACCTCTCGCCGTAGTTGAAGGAGTTTCTCATTGTCGGGGCTTTTTTCATAGAGGTAAGTCTGGAAAAGGCGGGTCCCTTCTCCCTTAATGTGAGGTGCTTCTTTTTGACCCAAAATTACTATGTCGCCCTCTTGGGGAGAGAGGCCCCATAGGTATATGCCGGGAAGGATAGACCCCCTGAAGCTGAACCGCTCACCTTCCACCTTCGTACTAGCTACCTTTTCCCAGCGTCCATCCACCCAGCGATACAAGTAAAGAGAATCTCTCAGAAAGCCTTTTATCTCTCCAGTCAGAAAAGCAGGCTGAGACTGGCAAGCACTACTCAGGAGGAGGACTAAGCCCCAGCGACTTCTAATCCTAATGCGCAGATACATAAAATGAAGGTATGACTTCTCTCGCAAGAGCCCCTATTATACCCCAGTGGAGATAGAGGAACGCTGCCATGTGCCCATGATCCATGAAATTATTGATAACTCCATGAAGGTAGTAGGACAAAAGGGGAAGAGTGAAAAGGGCAAAGGTCCAGCGCTGAGTAGAAGAGGTAGGATACCACATCCCCCACAAGCCCGTCTTAAGAGAGGAGAAATAGATTAGGAGAAGGAGCACAAGTCCTGGGATACCCATTTCGGCAGCAGCTGTGAGATACTCGCTATGAGCTCCGCCCATTTCACCCATCTCTACACTGATGGCAGTGCGAGTAAGACTGCTCTGATAAGCGGAGTACTCTCGACTGAAGGTATTCGGGCCAAACCCTAATAGAGGACGAGTTCGAATCATTTGGAGAGCAGCATCCCATCGGTTGAGCCTCTCCATGTTTGAAAGATTGCGTTGAAGGTCAAAACTAGAGATAAGATGCTCGCCAGCCTCACCCAAGCGCCAGCGCGCCTGAAGCTGAAGAAGCTGAGGATTATAAGACATGAAGTAGATTGTCAAAGCTGCAATCCCCACAATCGCAAGCAGCCCTAGCCCAATGCGTACAGGAAGGGCAATCCGGCGCACCCCTTCTATAAACACCCAGAGGCCTAAGGCACCAATAGCACTGAGCCAAGCCCCACGACTGTAGCTGAGAAAAAGAGCACTCAGCGAGACAAGAGCCCCCAACCCTATCCACCACCGTCGCCACAAGAAGAAACTAACAATCGCACTTACCGAAAACCAAGCAGAATAAGCCCCATATACTGTATGCTCACGCATGAAGGGAATAATCGCTTTATCCACTGTATGCTTCGTGCCACCAAGCTCAAGGTGCCGAAAAACACAGTACCCTAAAACTACCACTGCCGAAATAAGTAGTACCCGAAGATAAACCTCCCCTTGCTTAGAGAACTCCCCAGAAGCCCATAAATACCCTCCAACCCCAAAGGTTAGGAAATAAGCTGTCTGGCTTATCCAAAATTTTAGCGATATGACGGGATGCTCAGAAAAAGGAGTAGTCAATCCCATCCATGCAAGATAGATCATCACCCACTTCAAAACAGGATTCATCATAAGCTTCTCTAAGGTCTGGGGGTAGAAAAGTAGAAAAAGCCCCACCCCTATACTCCCCACTCCTGCAAAGACATCGTTGGGAAGAGTGAGAGTAAGGAAATCACTTTCTATCCTCTCCATTGCCCATGGACTACCTGCTACAAGAAGAAGCCATGCTAAGGACTTCTTATTGGCTGCGAGGGCTAAGAGTGCCCCCACCAATAAAATCCCCGTAAGAAGAGTAACTATGAGCTGAGCAATATCAGGCGACATAGGAAGTGAGGGGGTAACTCACCTCAACTTCACCCGCTGCGATTCGCTTGAGCCGCTGCCGAAGAAGCTGTCGTCTGACAGGGGAAAGGTAATCTATAAAAAGTCGCCCCATCAAGTGGTCATATTCATGTTGAATCACACGCGCCACTATTCCAGTAAAATGCCGACGATGAAGGGCAAAGCGTTCATCGTAGTACTCTATCTCTATCTCAGCAGGACGAGCGATGCGTTCCCGAATCCCAGGGATACTTAGACATCCTTCTTCTCTTATGCTAAGCGTAGAAGTCGCTGACAGAATCCGAGGATTGATAAAAACGCTCTTGAAAGGCTGCTCATTTGGCGACTGCACCTCTCGAACATCTACGACAAAGACTTGGCTAGAGACCCCTATCTGTGGCGCTGCCAATCCGATCCCTTCAGCATTATACATTGTATCCCATAGGTCCTGAATAAGCTGAGGGAGGGAAGGATCATGGAGATACACTTCTTGGGCTTTTCGCCGAAGGATGGGCGCGCTATACAGCACAATCGGACGGACCATACCGAGGACGCAAAAGGTAGGCTTCTAATAGTACTGTAGCTGCAAGTCGGTCAGAAACTGCCTTATTCTGTCGAGAAGAGCGGGGAAGTTGGCGAAGATAGTAACTTGCTGCTCTCGTAGAAAAGCGCTCCTCCACAAGTTCCACAGGGATAGAGGGATATTTTCGCTGAAACTCTCGGTAAAAGGACTCAACCAAGGGAGTCATATCCGTGGGACGATTGTCAAGATGGCGGGGATAGCCTATGATGACTTTTTCTACTTGCAACAAAAGCTCAGGAAGGCGTTTCCAGAGTAGAGAAGTTGGAATCCCTTCCAAGGGCAGGGCCACCCGCTGCTCAGGGTCTGTCCAAGCAAGACCAGTTCGTTTTATACCATAATCTATGGCCAAGATGCGTCCCATCTTTACAAATGTACCACTTAATACCTTTGGAGCAATGCAGGCAGCATACATTGTCGGAGGAATACGTACACCTTTTGGAAGGTACGGAGGAAAGCTGGCAAGCGTGCGTCCAGATGATCTTATTGCCCATTTGATCCGAGGATTAGTGGAGCGCTTCCCTCAAATTCCCCCGGATGCGTATGACGAGGTCATTTTAGGAGCTGCTAACCAGGCAGGGGAAGACAATAGAAATGTAGCTCGGATGGCAGTGCTGCTGGCAGGTCTGCCCGTAGAGGTGCCAGGAGTTACAGTAAACCGTCTATGTGCTTCCGGATTGGAAGCCGTGATCCAAGCCGCCCGAGCGATTGCCTCAGAGGAAGCTGATCTCGTTTTGGCTGGAGGGGTGGAATCCATGAGCCGAGCCCCTTTTGTCTTGCCTAAAGCAGAGACCCCATTCTCGCGAAAAGCTGAAATCTATGATACCACCATCGGCTGGCGCTTCATCAATCCAGTTCTCGCCCAACGCTACCCTCCCTATAGTATGGGGGAAACCGCCGAAAATGTTGCCGAAAAATATAGCATCTCTCGAGAAGCCCAAGACTTGTATGCTCTTAGGTCTCAAAAACGGTACGCCGAAGCAAAATCCCGAGGATTTTTCGTGGAAGAGATTTTTCCTGTCCCCCTACCCGAAGGTGAGCTTTTGGCGGAAGATGAACATCCGCGACCCGATACTACCTTGGAGAAACTCTCCAAACTCAAGCCGAGCTTCCGACCTAATGGCAGTGTAACGGCAGGTAATTCTTCTGGCATCAATGATGGAGCGGCTCTTTTACTTTTAGCCAGCGAACGGGCTTTGCGCACTTATGAGCTGACGCCCTTGACTCGGGTAGTGGGGGCAGCTTCGGCGGGCGTAGATCCCGCCTACATGGGCATAGGTCCTGTACCCGCTACCCAAAAGCTGCTTCAGCGTTTGCGTTTGCCTCTGGAGGCAATTGATCTCTTTGAGCTCAACGAAGCTTTTGCTGCCCAGGTCATAGCTTGCATCAAGCTTTTAGACATAGATGAGGCTCGCTTGAATATCCACGGAGGGGCTATTGCGATTGGACATCCCTTGGGAGCGACGGGGGCTCGTCTAACTTTGACCCTCACCCGCAGCCTCCATCTCTATGAGAAAAAATACGGTCTTGTCTCTCTATGTGTAGGCGTGGGGCAAGGCGTGAGCCTCCTTTTAGAGCGAATCTAACCACCTGTAACAGCTTCTGTGGGACTTCACGGTGTGTCAGAGCTTCCAAGGCCGACATATCTTCCACTAGACACACCTGACCCCCTACCTTTGTAGAGAGTGAGTCGCTCCGCTGAAGCCAAAGCCCGTCGTCGTCGCTGGTGGCGTGAGCTTCTAATCGCCTTAGGAATCATTCTCTTTCTGCGCACTTTTATCGTTGAGGCATTTCTAATCCCCACCAGCTCCATGGAGAGAACGCTTTTAGCATGGGACCTTGTTTTTGTGAGTAAGCTACACTACGGACCGCGCCTACCCATGGTCCCTCTCACTATTCCCTTCATCCATAATAGAATCCCCTTCACAGGAATTCCCTCCTATTTAGACTGGATAGTTTTCCCCTATATCCGCCTCAAAGGTTTCAAGCCTATCCAGCGCGGGGATATCATTGTATTCAATTATCCTGCTGATGACATCATGCCAAATAGCCCCGAGCTTGGTCCCGTGAATATCCCAAGTCTCAAAGAAAACTACGTCAAGCGCTGTGTAGCGGTGCCAGGCGATACGATTCAAATTCGTGATGGCAATATTTACATCAATGGAAAGCCCAGCTATCATCCTCGCTATGTTCAAGAGCGCTACAAAGTCGTTACTCGGAATACTCCCCTTACCTATCGGGTTCTCAAGCATTTTGGCTTTCGTCCCCCTGGCAGTTCCAATCCAAATTGGGCAGCAGTAGACGAAAAGACATACATCCTGGATATGCCACGCTATCTCTCAGAGGAATTCCGCCAGAAGTTTGGAGAGTTTTTAGACACCTTCTACCGAATCATAGATACCTCAGGCCACCACATGGCTCAAGTGTATCCTCATGATACGACCTTCCGATGGAATTTAGATCACTGGGGACCTTTCTACCTTCCCCGAAAGGGAGATCGCATCTCCCTCAACCATCATACGCTTCTTTTATATCGCCGCTTGATTGAAGGATACGAAGGACACACTGTGCGAGTGATAGGAGGGCAGATTTACATAGACGGGAAGATTCAGACAGAATACACTTTTTCCCAAAACTACTACTTCGCCATGGGCGATAATCGATACAATTCTTTAGATGGGCGATTCTGGGGACCTGTCCCAGAGGATCACATTGTGGGCAAGCCTATATTCGTCCTTCTCTCTATTGAAAACTGGAAGCCGCGATGGGATCGCTTCTTGAGAGCCGTGCAATAGCCAAAAGGGCTGGGCTGACTGAGGAAGAATATGAGCGAATATGGGAGCTTTTAGGACGGGAACCCAGCCCTGTGGAGGTGTGGCTCTTTTCAGCCCTTTGGAGCGAACACTGTAGTTACAAGAGCTCTTTGCTTCACTTGCGGCGGTTACCACGACGAGGCCGGCGAAGCTTACGCACTGCTGGCGAAGAGAATGCTGGTATCTTGGAAATTGGAGGGGGATGGGCTATCGCCTTCAAAGTAGAGTCTCATAATCACCCAAGCGCTATAGCCCCCTATCAAGGAGCCGCTACAGGGGTAGGTGGCATCCATCGGGATATTTTGGCGGTTGGCGCTCGTCCAATTGCTGCTCTTAACTCTCTCCATTTCGGCTTTCCTATCAGGAAAGATACCTACCGTCTAATAGATGGAGTAGTAAGAGGCATAGGCGACTACGGGAATGCTTTAGGCGTGCCCACTATTGGAGGAGAGACCTATTTTGCTCCAGAATATCAGGGAAAACCGATTGTGAATGCTTTCAGCCTAGGGTTAGTACGAGTAGAGCAGCTAATCAGTGCTCGGGCTGAGGGGATTGGAAATCGAGTTCTCTATTTAGGAGCTGCTACAGGACCTGACGGAATAGGGGGAGCTACCTTTGCCTCTGAGACGCTAAGCGAAGCGAGTCAAGACCACATGCCTGCAATTCAAGTAGGCAATCCTTTTCGGGAAAAGCTCTTAGTGGAAGCTATTGGAGAAATGGTAGAAGAGGGACTGATTGTAGGCATGCAAGATATGGGAGCTGCGGGTCTTGCCAGCTCTACTGCAGAGACAGCTGCCCGAGCCAAAGTAGGCGTGCGAGTGATTTTAGATCAGGTCCCACTTCGAGGAGGGCTTAGCCAACCTCAAGAGATTCTCCTCTCAGAGTCTCAAGAGCGAATGCTTCTGATTGTCCGCCCAGAAGCTGTACAAAAAGTCTGCTCTATTGCGGAAAAGTGGGGACTTCTGTGCGTAGAAATCGGGGAGGTTACCGATACAGAACTTTTAGAATATTGGTGGCGAGGGCAGAAAGTGGCTGAGCTTCCTCCTTCTGTGCTGATGGCTGGTGAGGGTGCCCCTCTCTATGATCATCCTCGGCATCCGCCTGCTTACTTTGCCCATATCGCTGAGTACAGAGAGACACAAGTGCGCGACATTACTAAGGGCACTGAGCTAATTGAGATTCTGACTCAGCTCCTATGTCATCCTAATTTGGCAGATAAGAAGTGGATTTATCAGCAATATGACCGAATGGTGGGAGCTTGTACAATGGGCTCTGCGGCAGACCTTCCTGCGGCAGCTCCCACCCTGCGCCTTCCCTTTGAGGAGAGAGCTCTGGCAATGAGTCTGGATGGAAATCCGTGGTGGGTAGAGGCCCACCCTCGCCAAGGCACTGCCTTAGCTGTAGCCGAGGCTGCCCGACAAGTCGCCTGCACAGGGGCTATACCTATAGGAGTTACGAACTGCCTTAACTTTGGAGATCCTCACTCCCCAGAAGTGTATTGGCAGTTCGTAGAAGCAGTAGAAGGGCTCCGAGAAGCATGTGAAGCGCTCGATCTACCCGTAACCGGAGGAAATGTGAGCTTCTACAATCAAGATGAACGAGGACCAATCCTCCCCACTCCCGTTATTGGAGTAGTAGGTCTGCTGGAGAAAGCACTTCAGCATTGGGTGCCTTTGGCTCTTCCCCCTGTCTCAGCCTACTTATACTTGATTGGCGATGCAAAAGCTCTCTTTTCACCGACCTTAGGCAGTAGTCATTACCTGCGGGAGATATGCGGCATTCGATACTCACCACCCCCCCAGCTTAATCTCTCTTCCGAAGGGGCTTTGATTCGCCTTCTTCCTGAATTGGCAGCACAAGGCATTCTCTTAGCTGCACAGGATGTCTCGGACGGGGGACTACTTATTGCTCTATTAGAAATGGCTTTTGCAGGCGAGACAGGCTTCAAGGTCCGACAATGTCCAGACACTCGAACCGACGCTTTCTGGTTTGGCGAAGATGGTGGTAGGGTCATCATCGCTGTAGCTCCCTCCTCAAGTACCCTTCTGGAAAAGAAAGTGAAAGAAGCTGGACTGGCCTTCTATCTCCTGGGTCAAACGCTCCCCCAAGTAGGGTGGGCTGAAGTGAGCCTTCTCCAAGAAAAAGTGATTTTAGACCTTCTTGCTCTCAAAGGAATCTGGAGCACTGCATTTGAGAGAGCCCTTTCCGAATAAAGCGTATTTTTGCATAGGGCCCCATAGTTCAAGGGATAGAACGTGAGCCTCCGGAGCTCAAGATCCAGGTTCGAGTCCTGGTGGGGCTACATCCATTCCCTCCCTTAGAACGGGGTGGGTTTCAATCAGCTCACTCTTTTCATACCATTCTTTATATCCTATATACCTTATTGCAGACTCTCTAAGAGTCTCTATCTGCTCAGGGGAAAGGAGTCTGATAGGACGAGCGGGAATACCTGCATACAAATAACCTGATTCTAAGCGCGCTCCTTGAGGAACAAGCGCTCCTGCTGCAATTAAGACTTCATCTGCTACTTCTGCGTGATCCAAAATAATTGCCCCCATTCCTACAAGGACCCGGTTTCCAATCCTACACCCATGGACAATCGCCCCATGACCTATAGTAACTTCCTCTCCTATTTCTAGAGGGGCTCGCTGGTAAGTACAGTGCAGAATAGCCCCGTCTTGAATATTGGTACGATTGCCTATTCGGATAAAATGCACATCCCCCCGTATAACTGCATGATACCAAATGCTGCAGCTTTCGCCGATAGTGACGTCGCCGATAATTACAGCGGTTTCTGCTACAAAAGTACCGGGTCCTATCTGGGGGGTTTTCCCCCTAAGAGGACGAATGAGTGCCATAATTAAAAATACGCTATCCCCTCAATCGCACACCTTTTTTATCGCTAGCATAGGTAAGGAAGTATCCCCACACTCGACGCTTGCCCCCTACGAAGTTAGAGTAGGCGTTATCTGCTGGAGGAAGGAACCCCCCACTGCTTCCAAGCGTATTCCGAACTACCTGGTCGTAGTAGGCAATCGTTTCAAGAGGAATCGCCATAAGCTCAAGGGCGAAAGTATCCCCAGGTTGCAGTGTATAGGGGAACTCAAATACAATAACCTGTCCGTCAATGTACCTATCGTCGGAATAAATCCACTCAAAGGATCGGTTGAAGAGGGTATCGTTGCGCCAGACGCGAGCTCGGTAGGCATTTCGGTTATCCCGAGGGTCTCGCGCTACACCGATAGCTCTGTATCCCTCTGGTAAGAAGCCTGAGGCAGGTCTGTATAGCACTACGAGAGTATCTATCGGCACACGCTGGGGCAGGCGACTAACGGCTTGAATGTCCTCATCCCCTATTCGGATTCTGAGTCGGTAGGTATGGCCAGCTTGAGGCGAGACTCGCCCCCTCACGCGGACATACATAGAGTCTCGCCAGACAAGCGTATCCACTGCACCCGTCTCTAACTCCTCCAGCGTAATGAAGGCATCAGAGTAAAGAGGGGGCTTCCCCTCAGTAAAGTAGGGAATAGTTTGAGAGAGGCGAACAGTTGCACTATCCTTGTCATTGTAGTAAGCTTCTATCACCCACTCTCCTGCATCCGCAGGTACATCCACATCAATGAGACGGAGGCATGCAGCCAAGGGTATAACTAAGACTACTACCAGAGCACGCCACATGTCTGCTGTAAAAACAAAATTCACTGGGGTCTCACAGGAGGCGAAGAGGAATATTCTGCGAGGCCGGCTTCCTTTAGAATAGAGTGGAGGGCACGATGAATCCATGCTCCTCCTGCAAGAATGCTATTTCCGAAGAGATACTCATCCCGACCAGCGAAATCTGTAACGATCCCTCCCGCCTCTTGAACTAAGAGGGCACCAGCAGCTACATCCCACGGATTGAGGTCCATTTCAAAAAAGGCATCTATGCGACCTGCCGCCACATATGCAAGGTCTAAAGCAGCAGAGCCGAGACGACGCATCCCACCGAATCGCCGCATCACCTCATTCAGGGCATGGAAGTACTTTTCTGAGCGCTCTGCCTCTCTATACATAAACCCCGTAACTACCAAAATTCTATCAGGATCGGCGGTTTGACTCACTTGGAGCGGCTCTCCTTCAATGTAGGCACCAGCCCCTCGTACCGCCCAGAAAGTCTCATCTTGTGCCACTGCATAAACCACCCCTATTACAGGCTCTCGCCGATAAAGTAGGGCTACACTAATGCAAAAGAGAGGAATGCCATGGACGAAATTTTTTGTCCCATCTAAGGGGTCTATGACCCAAAGAAGCTCCTTTTGATGATCAGTACCGCCGCTTTCCTCTAAGATGAAACCTGCCTCTGGAAGAAGACGCGCACAGTGCTCTCTAAGGAGCTCTTCCGCACGACGATCTACATATGAGACGGGGTCTCGTGCCGTCTTGTACTCCGCATACTCCCGATTGAATCGTCTAAATTCATCTCGGAGATAAGTACCTACCTCTCGGATAGAGCGGAGGAGCGCCGAAAGCGGTACAATTGTCTCAACCATATAACACAGGCAAAAGTAGTGAGCACGCCCCACCCTATCTCGCCGAAGCGATAGTAAAAGGTAGCAGCCTTTTGAGGTGCAAGAAGCCCCTCTATTCGTCCTCTCTCCTCATATCCTAAAGAGCGAAGCACTTCGCCCTTAGAGGAAATCAAAGCGGAAACCCCTGTGTTTGCGCTTCGAACAGCAGATACTCCCAAGGCTTGGGCTGTTAAGCGTCCGTAACTCAGATGTTGCCAGTACCCAGAGCTGCGTTTCCACCATCCATCATTTGTGATAATAGCTATATAGCTGAGGTTATTTTCAGTTCTCCTTCGCAGATCATGAAGAAAAATACTTTCATAGCAAATAGCCAAACTCAAACTCACCTCATCGGGGTAAAGAGTGAGAGAATACTGATGCTGAGGCTTACCAAAATGACCGAATCCTCCACCTAAGTCTATGTGCCACTTTTTCAAAAAAGTCAAAAGTTCTAAGTAGGGGGCACGCTCTACAAAAGGGACGAGTCGTCCTTTGATATGCACTTGAAAGGTATCAGGTCTCAGAAGAAGGGCAGCGTTATAGGTTTCATAGCCTCCTCCTCCCGGAAGCGAGCGCGCAGAAGCAGGAAGAGCGGCCCCCTTAGGAAGGTAGCGATACCCTACTACTCCTATTAGGAGATTTACCCGATGCCGCTGTACATAATTCCAAAAGGGCTGAATAAGCTCCTCCTCTCGCCAGCGGTCTAAGCTCACAGCAATAGGAATAGCCGTCTCTGGCAGCACCACCAGCGAACCAGCTGGCGGGTAAGAAGGAAGAAGTCGCAAAAGCAAACTCACCTGCTGCTCAGGAGGCATCTCTTCAAACTTGGTATAAGGGTCTATGTTAGGCTGTACTGCATAAACTAAGCGAGCAGAACCCATCACTGGCTTCGGCGAGAAAAGCCTAAGACTCCCTGGCAAAAGAAAACTCCATGCCCCAAACAGAAGCATAGACTTTTTTTCATACACCAGAGCAGCTCCAATCAAAGTCCATGTAGAGAGACCCATTACTCCCAAAGCTTCCGCAAGCTGTCGCCAATAGCCCCATTCACTCCAAGCGAATCCCACTGTCAGCCAGCTCCAGGTAAGCTCCCATCGAAAATGAAACTGCTCATATATGCCCCACCACAAGATGAAAAGCCATGGCGAAAGAGATACTCTGAGGAGCTGAGAGGTTTTTTTCCACAAGAAAAAAGGGAGCAGCATCAAGAGAGGATTAAGGAAAATCGCAGCTGCCCCTGCTACAAAGCTTATGAAAGCTTCACTGAGATTAGGGGCACTGAGAGCTGTGAGAGTGAGCCAGTAGCAGCCAATAAGATTCCAGAGGAGAAGAGCGCTGTAGAGTCTGGAGTAAGGGCGAGGAGCCTTAGTCAGCCCCCACAAAAGCGGAAATGCCAACCATACCAGCCATGGTAAGGAGAGGGGGGGAAAAGCTGCCCCCAAAAGCGTTCCTGCTAAAAAAACACTAAGGCGAGGCTTCTGTGTAGGCAGCGCCTGCCACCACGAGAACCACCTCTCCACGAGGGGGATTTGATGCATAATGCGCATGAAGTGCCCCTAAGGTATCGCGCCGAACCTCTTCATGAATCTTAGTCAATTCTCTTACTATACATCCCCATCGGTGCTCTCCGAGACTTTCCTTCAAAAGCTTCAAGGTCCGAACCAGACGATGGGGCGACTCATACCATATCACTGTCCGCTCCTCCCGAAGAAAGGCTTGAATATAGGCCTGCTGCTGACGACGAGGAAAGAATCCCTCAAAAATAAAGCGCTCCATTGGCAGGCCGCTGGCTACGACCGCTGCTGCAAAAGCCGTCGGTCCCGGCAAGACGTAGACAGGAATATGACGCCGATGAGCTTCACGTATAGGGAGGAAACCTGGATCCGAGATACCAGGCATCCCTCCTTCTGTCACTAAGCCCACCTTCCAGTTTCTGTGCTTCGCTTCTTGAAAAAGTCTTTCAAGAACCCGATGCTCATTACCTATATGAAGAGAACGGAGCAGCTTTTTCTGAATAGAAAAATGAGAAAGAAGCTTACGAACTGTCCGAGTATCTTCACACCATAGAACATCCACCTCATTCAAAACATCCAATGCTCGGAGGGTAATGTCCCGAAGGTTTCCGAGAGGGGTGGGGATGACCCAAAGCCCCTGCACTTTAGGCTCTACTTCTTTTTCCCTTTAGAAGAAGGCTTTTGCCCTCTTGAAGAAGACTTTTTTCCAGTCCCTGCTTTGAGAGAGCTCATTTCAACCGAAGGGACAGGTACCCCACGCTGAATCGGCTCATCTAAAATGATTTGTACCTCTACCCGCTCTGCTTTGAGACTTTGCTGGAAAAATTGAATGAGCTCATTGAGCTCATTTACACTACGAAGGTAAGCATGCACCATTAGATTCTGCTCCCCTGTCAGCACATACACCCCGCTCACCTCTGAACGCGCCTCTAACACCTTGATGGCAGCTGCAACGTCAGGAGTGTATAGCCGAATTGCCACCGAAAAAGAATAGCCTAACTTTTTTGCATCCAGAAGGAGGCGGGCTCCTTGGATAATCCCCCACTCCTTAAGGCGCTGAGAGCGTAAATACACCGTTCCGATAGACACTCCCAGCTTATCTTTGATTTTTGCATAGGACTCCGTCGGATCTTCTGCCATGACAGCTAACAGACGAAGGTCAAGTTCGTCCATAGTTTCCCTGCGCTTCTTCATATGCTATGTCTGTTTTTTCTCTATAACACAAAAACTCCATGCAAAGTTACAAGTTGAGCAGCTTTTCAATCTTCTTTCAGCTGCTGCTGAATAAGTAGGAATATCCACAATTTATCTTCAGCTTTCACCTTTGCCTCTCTGCTCGTAGCTTTGTGGTATGTTTCCGCCAGTTTCACAGCCGCATCGTAGTAATCTTACGGATGTAGTATATGTAAATCTACCTCTCTCAGAGCTGATTGAACATACCCTGAAATCAGGTCAAGGCGCACTGGCAGATAATGGTGCTTTAGTGGTCTCTACGGGCGAATTCACAGGAAGGGCACCAAGAGACAAATTCGTCGTCCGAGATGCTTTTACTGAAAATCTGATTTGGTGGGGAGAGGTGAATCATCCCCTTCCTGAAGAGAAATTTGAATGGCTCTATCAACGGATACGAGCCTACATGCAAAATAAAACGCTTTATCTCCGAGATGTGTATGCCAGTGCTCGACCAGAGTATCGGATCCGTATTCGTATCGTCAATGAGCTGCCATGGCACAACCTTTTTGTACGAAATCTTTTCATAGAACCCTCGCCCCAAGAACTGGAGTCTTTTGAACCAGACTATCTCATGATTGTCATGCCTGGGTTTCGGGCTGAACCTGCTATAGATGGGACCCGTCAGCATAACTTCACCGTGCTGAACTTATCACGACGAATCATCCTAATCGGAGGGACAGCATATGCAGGGGAGATGAAGAAGAGCATTTTCACTTTACTCAACTACCTTTTGCCCCAGCAAGGAATCATGCCCATGCACTGCTCAGCTAATATCGGTCCTGAAGGGGATGTGGCATTATTCTTCGGGCTCTCTGGAACGGGAAAGACAACCCTTTCAGCTGATCCCGAACGCCGTTTGATTGGCGATGATGAGCATGGCTGGGATGAACAGGGTATTTTCAACTTTGAAGGTGGATGTTATGCAAAATGTATTGACCTCTCCCAGGAAAAGGAGCCCCAAATCTGGGCAGCCATTCGTTACGGTACAGTAGTAGAAAATGTTACTTTTTATCCTCACACCCGAACAATAAACTTCAAGGATGCCTCTATTACTGAGAATACTCGCGCAGCCTATCCCCTATCCTATATCCCAGGGGCTGTCATCCCCTCCATAGGAGGACATCCTCGGCATATTTTCCTCCTGACGACAGACGCATTTGGGGTTTTGCCTCCCATTGCTCGTCTTACTAAAGCTCAGACTATGTATTACTTCCTCTCTGGCTATACTGCTAAGGTAGCGGGAACCGAAACTGGAATTAAGGAACCTCAGGCAACTTTTTCCGCTTGCTTTGGTCAAGCTTTCCTTCCTCTCCATCCCACACGATATGCTGAGCTTTTCGGGGAGAAGATTCAGCGGCACGATGTAAGGGTATGGCTCATCAATACGGGCTGGACTGGAGGACCCTACGGCATAGGCTACCGGATGCCTCTACCTTCCACGCGAGCAATGGTTCGGGCTGCCCTTCGGGGAGAGCTGGAGAACGTAGCATATTTTATAGACCCGATTTTCGGATTAGCCGTACCGAGGGAGGTGCCAGGGGTGCCTAGTGAGTATCTGCTTCCCAGAAATACCTGGGATGATCCACACGCCTATGATAGACAAGCTTCACATTTGGCTCAGCTATTTCGCCAGAATTTTAAGAAATACGAGGATTTCGCCTCAGAAGAGATCAAGAGTGCTCAACCTGATCCGGCTGCCATCCCTGCTTCATGAGTCTCTCTGAGAAGATCCGGATTGTTGGAGCGCGCCAGCATACACTCAAGAACATTTCTGTAGAGATTCCTCGCCATAAGCTGACAGTTCTTTGTGGGTGGAGCGGCTCTGGCAAGACAACCTTAGCGTTTGATACCCTTTATGCTGAGGGATTTGGAGCTTATGTAGAAAGTCTGAGTACTTACGTTCGTCAATTTTTGCCGAAGCTTCCGCGTCCTGCTGTAGATCGGATTGAAGGGTTAGCTCCTGCTATTGCCCTCCAACAGAATCGGTTTACCGCTGGGTTTCGCTCCACGGTGGTTACCCTTAGTGAGCTATATCCTTATTTGCGCCTACTTTTTGCGAAGGCGGGTCAGCTCTACTCTCCCATCAGCGGTGCTCCCGTGGTCCGCTACACGCTTGAAGAGGTGGTTCAATTTCTTCTTCAGCAGCCCGATGGCACGGAGGTTCTGATTCTGCGTCCCCTCTTCCCCCAAGAGAAGGGAGGGGGGGATCTCCTTAAAACGATTGAAAAGGTAGTGGAGGCGGGATATGACCGATTCTATCAGGAAGGACGACTCTATGAGTGGCCTGAAGTGCCTCCTCATGAAGAGGAGGTGTATGTCGTCGTTGACCGAGTATTCATAGAGCCGACGGAGATAGAGTTGCGCGCTCGGCTTATAGAGAGCTTAGAAGAAGTGTGGTACGCTCATGAGAGGCGAGTCTGGCTCTGGATTCAGGGTAAAGGTGAGTTTTTCTTCAGTGGAGATTTATACGCAGAGGGGCACACCTTTCGGGAACCTGTCCCAGAGCTCTTCAACTACTTCAGTTCGTATGGGGCCTGTCCAGCTTGTCAAGGACGTGGGCAAGCCGTGAGTTTAGATCCACATCGAGTCATTCCTGATCCTCGGAAGAGTTTGGCAGAAGGCATGGTAGCGCTGTGGACCCTTATTCCCGAAATGCAGCGATTTCAGGTGGAGTTTGAAGAAGCTATTCAAGGAGACATCCCTTCGGAACTCCCATACTATCGATATAGCTCTACCCAGCGTCGGTTGCTCTGGTGGGGTGATGCTCTGCGCGGGGTAGTGGGTATTTACAAAAGTTATGAGCAAACCCTGAAACATCGACACCTCCGCCAGAAGCTCTTTGAATTTCAAGGTCAGGGGCCTTGTCCTGTTTGTGAAGGAAGTCGCTTGCATCCAGACACTCGCTGGATTCGGATTGAAGGCTTATCTTTACCCCAAGTCCTCTCCCTAAGTGTGGAGCAATTTGCTGAGTGGCTGGACAGCATAGATTTACCTGAGCCGCGACGCAGTATAGCAGCCCCCCTTTTACAGGAGCTCAAACACCGAACTCATCTTCTTCTCAAGGTTGGACTAGGCTACCTTACCCTTGACCGAGCAGGTGAGACCCTCTCTGGAGGAGAAAGTCAGCGCCTCCAACTTGCTACAGTGTTGGGCAGTCAACTCACAGGTGCTATTTACGTCTTAGATGAACCCACTATTGGCCTCCATCCCCGAGACACCGAGCGGCTCTTGCAAACCATCCGTCAGCTTCAAGAAGCTCCAAATACAGTCGTCGTAGTGGAGCACGATGAGGTTTTCATTCAGAATGCGGATCATCTCATAGAGATGGGACCAAAATCCGGAGAAAATGGAGGAGAAGTAATTTTCTCTGGCACTTTTTCTGAACTCCTCAGAGCAGATACTCCCACTGCCTCTTATTTCAAGCAGCCTCCGCCTCCTCCTCGGAAGAAGCGCTTTCCTTCACGCCATCCTTTCCTTCATGTAGAGGGAGCTTGCCTTCATAATTTGAAGAATATCTCGTTTTCTTTACCTCTTCAGGCGCTGACCGTCATAACAGGCGTGAGTGGTTCGGGCAAGACTACGCTTGCCCTTCATCTACTTGCACGAGTGCTTCAAGAAGGGAGCCGCAAGCCTGTGGGAAAGGAAGGTAAGGTATATCGCATTGAACACCCCACAGAGGGAAGGTGGTATAAGCAGATTTTGGTATCAGCCGAAGCCTATCAAAGCGTAGAAGTGCTCTCTCAGCAATCTATCGTGAGAAATCGTCGCTCTACCATTGCCACCGTTAGCGGGGCTTACGATGCAATAAGGGAAATTTTTTCTCTCGCCGCCAATGAAGAGGGCTACGACTACTCTCCCGCTTTGTTTTCTTTCAATGTACCGGGCGGTCGCTGCGAAACCTGCGAAGGTGAAGGCGTACTGGTGAAGTCTATGCAGTTCTTGGCAGATATTCGGCTGCCTTGCCCGAACTGTGGGGGAAAGCGCTTTCAAAATTTCATCCTGGAAGTGAAGGTAAAGAACAAAAGTATCAGTGATGTCCTTGAGATGACAGTATCAGAAGCTCTAGACTTTTTCTCCAACCTTCCAAAGGTCCCAAAAAATCTTTCAGCAATGATCCATTCTGCTCTTTCGCCTTTTGTTCTCTTGGGACTGGAGTATCTCAAGCTGGGTCAATCCACTGTGGAACTCTCAGGGGGGGAAGCGACGCGGCTCAAGCTTCTTTCTTACCTCCGACCGAAAGGAGAAAAAACTATCCTCTTTGTAGATGAGCCGACAACGGGTCTCCATTTTGATGATGTGAAGCGTTTAGTGGAGGCTCTACAGCTACTTGTAGCCCGGGGACACACGCTTGTAGTAGTGGAGCACAATTTAGATTTCATTTCACAAGCGGATTGGGTAATAGACTTAGGACCAGAAGGGGGGGAAGAGGGGGGAGAACTTCTTTATCAGGGACCCCTGAAAGGTCTTCTTACACATCCAACAAGTTATACAGCAGCGGCTCTTCGACGACGATATGCGCATCGGAATCTTTGAGGACGAGGGCTGGCAAGCTTTTCTTCCTTTGACTCGCTTGCGTCCCCTCTGGGAGCTATGGTGGGGTATAGACCGTCTCTGCGATAAATGGGAGAGGTACTTCGATTGGAAAGTCGTTGGTTATCTCCCCGCCCAGTCTCTTCTCCATGAGGTCTTTCCGCCTGTTGTGCCCTCAGAGGAGCTTGTATGGCTCAATGCTCGTCTTCTTCCGATGGGCCCAGACCTTCCGTATTGGCTTCCTTCTCTCGAGCCCGACACACTCTATACCACAGAAGAAGGCGTCCCCGTGGCTCTTCGCACTCGCTCTCTGACAAAGCGAGAGGATTTAGCTCGTTTTCGAACCGTTCAATTGCCCCCCCAGCTAAAGCTATATTGGATTGAAAAAGTTACCGATTTGTTTCAGCTCAATGGTCAGATTATTGCCGAGGATTGGAAGCATCTTCGGCAGAAAAGTGCTCCCCTACCTTCTTCACTATCGGTCCGAGGACGAGATAATATCTTTTTCCACCCTTCTGCTCGGGCAGGCTTCGCTATCCTTGCGGCGGAGGACGGACCCATCTGGGTGGGACCCTCTGCTGAGCTTCAAGATGGAAGCATCGTCCAGCATACTAATGTGCTCGGACCCTCAACCACTATCATGGTAGGGGCCCGCATCCGCACTCACAATAGCTTTGGTCCTTGGTGTAAAATCGGGGGAGAGGTAGGTCAGAGTACTTTTCTCGGGTTTTCTAACAAAGCTCATGATGGATTCGTTGGGCATTCTATTATTGCTCAATGGTGCAACATAGGAGCTGGCTCTAATACCTCTAATCTCAAAAACACTTACGGTCCTGTCCGACTTTATTCACCCGCTTTAGGGGTTTTACAGGATACAGGACTTCAGTTCTGTGGGCTTATTATGGGAGATTATGCCCGATGTGGGATACAGACACCTTTCCCGACAGGATGTGTCGTAGATATTTTTGCAAATGTAGTAGGAACGGGCTTTGCTCCAAAATATGTTCCACCTTTTTTCTGGAATGAGGGACAGTATTGGAAGGTGGAGAAAGTCATACAAGCAGCGCAGCGCATGCAAGAGCGGCGCGGACGCATCCTTTCCGAAGCTGAGAAAAAGCTTCTTCGCACCCTCCATGCCCTATTAGCTACAAAGAGTGTTGAAGGATAGCAAAGAGAAGCTTTTGAGCTCAATAATCAGCTGTAAATTAGCCGAAGGGAAAAGGCTTCTAACCCCCTGGGGCTGCTGCTACTTGAGTAGAAGAAACCTTCTGATCCCCAGAGGCTCTAAGGCTTGTTGGGGAGAATAAGGATGGGCTGCTTGCTAAGGGATTAAGACTCTCTACAAATTCAGGTTGCTTTTCGCACCTCTTTCAGCCAACTTAAAGCTTCTTCTACCACTCCAGCTGACGCTATTTCTCTAATACAAGGGTAGGCTTTTGTTCGAGTGTATTGATACTTACACATCCACCCACATCCAAAACAAGGTTTCTCCTTTGCTATGACTTTGAGAGGAAATGAGACTTCTGCTGGATAGGGGATAAATCGCCCCCAGTGTCCCCCTCCCGCTATCATAATAGTAGGGACCCCCAAAGTAGCAGCGATATGACCCATACCAGTATCGGTGGAGAGGACAAAAGAAGCGCCTATGATTTTTTGTACTGCCTCCCTTAGAGAGAGCCGTCCTGTCCAGTCTTCTGCGACAGATTGAAGAAGAGCGGCATGCCCTCGTTCAGCCGCCGTCCCTACAACATACAATCGTACCCCCTCATACCGCCTGAGAGCTGTGCAAAGCTTTATCCAAACATCGGCTGGAGGCACCTTGTAGGAAACACTCGCCCCTACAACTACAATCCCATACGCCGAGCTTGGCGAAGAAGGAGCGAGGCGATGCCGAAGAGCAGAATAAATATCCCACTCCAAAGGTCCAAGCCCTAAGTCATCAAGCCATGCCGAATACCTTCTCCATTCATGTATAAAAAAAGAAGTAGGCGTTTCTAAAACTTTATTGTATAGGGCTTGGTCTATCCACTGACTCAGAAGAAGGGGCTCTCCACTCAAAGGGTCGCGCTGCCAAGCAATACGCTGGGCAGCAGGTAGGGTCCAGGCCACCCAGTCTTCCACAGCGATCCGACGACTAAAAGTGCTTTGCAATAGCATCCTGCTGGAAGGGAAGAGAGTAGCAAGCATCCTTCTGATAGCCCTTCGGTACTGAAAGCTTCTCCGAAGCCGCGAGGGATCGACCGACACAATCGTCTGAAAGAAGCCCGTTTGCTCTGCCAGCTCTTTCCAGAGAGGGTTGGCAACAAGGTAAAAAGGACTATCAGAATAAGCCTTTTTGAGTGCCGCTACAAAGGGAAGCCAGAGCCAAAAATCCCCTATTCCATCTAACCGAATGAGTGAGAAACCCTCTCCTTTCCCTGGACTGGGAGATGGGGGAGGAAGCCACCCCATCCCTTCAAGTACAACCACCCCGCTTCTCAGTACAACCCGGCTGCGCCATTCCAACTGACGCAGCAGGCGGGGTAGTACCCCCTTCCTCACAGATTCCCGCGACGCGCCTGCTCCCGCTCTATAGCTTCAAATAATGCCTTGAAGTTCCCTTTCCCAAAAGACTTAGCTCCCTTCCGCTGGATAATCTCGTAAAAAAGTGTAGGGCGATCTTGAACAGGTTTCGTAAAGATTTGAAGGAGATATCCTTCATCATCTCTATCAACTAAGATTCCAAGCTCTGCAAGCACCTCTACGGGTTCATCTATTTGACCTACTCGGTCTAAGAGAGTTTCATAATAGGTTTTAGGTGTTTCTAAAAACTCTATGCCTCGCCTGCGCAGTTCCCTAACCGTGTGAATAATATCATCCGTAGCCATGGCAATGTGCTGAACGCCCTGTCCGTGGTAATACTCTAAATACTCTTCTATTTGCGATTTGCGCCGTCCTTGAGCAGGTTCATTGATAGGAAACTTGATATATCCATTTCCATTTGCCATTACTTTGCTCATGAGAGCGGAGTATTCTGTAGATATATCCTTATCATCAAAGGAGATAAGTTGTCTGAAGCCCATTACATCCCGATAAAAGGCTACAAATTGGTTCATCTCACCGAGATATACATTGCCCACGCAGTGATCCACATACTTAAGTCCGATTGGAGTACTTTGTCCGAAGCCTCCCCACGGGAGGTATCCAGGCAAGAAAGGGCCGTTATAATGACCTCTTTCTACGAATATATGGACAGTATCCCCGTACGTATGAATGCCTGAGAGGATCACGTATCCATTCTCGTCTTCTAAGCGAGTGGGAGGCATAAAGGGTCTGCCGCCTCGCCGGGTAGTCTCTGCATAGGCTTGAGTAGCATCTTCCACTTGAAGGGCAAGCACACGCACCCCATCTCCATGCCGGTAGATATGATCCGCAATAAAATTCCCAGGGTGGTAAGGTGTGGTGAAAACGAAAGTAATTTTCCCTTGACGCAAGACGTAGCTGGCAGCTTCCCGATAACCTGATTCTAACCCCCGATAAGCAATGGGTTGAAAGCCAAAGGCATGCTGGTAGTAATAGGCAGCTTGCCGAGCATTTCCTACATAAAACTCAATGTAATCCGTTCCAAGGATAGGAAGGAAGTCGGAATCTTCCGCCCTCTTGAGAGTTACTTCTGCTATTTGACTCATACTGCGTCAGATTTTTCACTTTCTGGCAGCCAGCTCAGATAATAGGTCGGAATCTCTATTCTAAGCGCATCGGGAGTAAGCATAAGGGGACGGAAAGTATCTACCATCACCGCTAACTCTTTAGTTTCTTTAGCGCCAATGCTTTTCTCCACAGCCCCCGGGTGAGGTCCATGAGGAATGCCCATTGGATGAAGCGTAATCATTCCACGCTCTACATGCTTACGACTCATGAATTCGCCTTCTACATAGTAGAGCACTTCATCTGAGTCCACATTACTGTGATTATAAGGAGCGGGAATCGCTAAAGGATGATAATCATAGAGGCGAGGGACGAAAGAGCAAACTACAAACTGCCGAGCTTCATACGTTTGATGAACTGGCGGCGGCTGATGCACCCGACCGGTTATCGGCTCAAAATCATAAATGGAAAATGCGTAGGGATAAAGGTAGCCATCCCACCCAACAAAGTCAAAAGGATGCGATGCAAGGACGTATGTAAAAAGCTCGCCCCTTTTCTTAATCTTGACAATGAATTCGCCGGTTTCGTAGTAGGTCTCCAAATCCGTAGGGGGACGAATATCTCGCTCGCAGAAAGGCGAATGCTCCATAAGCTGACCATATTCATTCATGTAACGCTTCGGGAAGCGAATAGCCCCACAATAGGACTCTATAATAAAAAGGCGATTTTGAGGAGTATCAAAGTAGATTTGATAAATCGTCCCACGCGGAATATGAAGGTAATCCCCCGGCTGGAAGCGAATCTTGCCAAACCCTGTTCGAAGCTCGCCAGAGCCTTCATGGACAAAAATGAGCTCATCTGCAGAGGCGTTTTTGTAAAAGTAATCGCTAAATCCCCGCTCGGGCGCCGCTAACGAAAGATGAACATCCTCATTGAAGAGCACTACGACACGACTCTCCAAATAATCTTTTTTCGGCTCAATTTGAAAGCCCCGCAGCGCTCGGTGTCTCATATTATTCTCTATTGCTGCCTGAGGACGCAGATCAACCGTCTGCTCTTCTATAGCCCGAACCAATGTCGGCGGATTGACATGATAAACTAAGCTGTAAATATCAGAAAATCCCTCTGTACTAATAAGCTCCTCTGCATATAGCTTGCCATTATTTCGGAACTGCGTGTGGCGCTTGTGAGGGACATGCCCTCGACAGACGTAGTAAGGCATGTAGCAAAGGTAAAATATTTTCTGCTTTTCTTCCAACTTCGCATGGAGTGAGGCAGCCCATTCAACGTTCAGCCGGCATGCGTCTCCTTCTACAGCTACAAAAGAGGGGGTTATTACCGAAGTTTAAGGAAGGAGGTATTATGAGAAAGCTTCTATATATCAATTTCATCATAAAAAACATTCACAAATCGCGTTCCTTGCTTGAGAGCATCCCACATGCCATACTGAATATTCTTAGAGGAAACAAAGAGCACCGCCTTCTTCTTCCTCACCCCACCATCCTACCTATCACGCCGCCTAATCTTTTGGCTCTGATTGATGTATGGGGTCATCTCCGTCTGAAAGAAGTGGATTATAGATCTAAGCGGCTGATATGGGAGCTTGCACCTGAGGTCCATATAGCCACCCAAACTGAGCAGGGGTTAGATATTGTAGCTTTAGCAGAGGTATTTATAGGTCGTCCGTACGGTTCCAATTTCAAAGATATGCGTGTATTAGATATTGGGGGCTACAAAGGAGAATCTGCTATTTTTTTTGCACTGAATGGAGCTGCTTCTGTTGCATGTATAGAGCCTTCTCCTGTGGCGGCTGAGCATATTTTAGAGAATATTGCACTTTCTGGATTTGAGAATAGAATAAAGTATTATCCTGTGGCGATAGGGAGCGAAAGAGGGACCCAATCCTTTTTCATCACCGCTGAAGAGGCATCAGGGAGTAGCCTTTTTCCCACCTTGAGAGCATCAAACTTGAGCTATCGCACAGCGGAGGTGCCAGTATATACTCTTGAGGACATTCTTGAGGAATTGGGATGGAGCGAAGCGGATTTTGCTAAGGTAGACTGTGAAGGATGTGAGTATATGATATTTGCCTCTACTCCGACAGAGACCCTTCGCCGAGTCAAAGTATGGGCGATAGAAACGCATCGAGGCACTCCCTCTATTGTGGAGACTCTGCGCAAAGCAGGATATGAAGTGGCTTCATGGGAAGAGCCAGATGAACTTGGACTGGTGAGAGCTTGGTTGCCAGGAGCTCCATGCCCATGGGCTCCCTGCTAATACAAAAGAAGAACTTCTCTTTCTGAGCGCAAGACCATGAGCGGAAAGTAACTAAGAGAGTCTGAGCGAGGAGGAGTTATTAGGGGAAAGGAGAGGACACTTAGGAGTACCTTTCTATAAGCTGAGAATTGCGGCGGGGCTGTAGGTGATTAGGGTGCGCCAGCGCC
>JANXAJ010000013.1 GCA_025062295.1 Bacteroidia bacterium
AGCCACCGCAGGTGGCTGCCGCCGCCACACCCACATACCAGCTATACAGCGCCAGCGTCCTACACATAGAAATAAACAGACGCACTCACGCTCAATCAATTCTAACTCTCCTCCCTCCAGTATAAGACAATCTCACTTATCAGCTTTAGATTTTTCCTGATTTTGCCCAGCTCTTCTACTCCCCTTTTTCTGCGGAAGAAGCCGCGGAAAGGGGCTTCCAGAGAGGAAGCTTCACGCCAAAAAGCGTATATCCAGGTTCACTGTGCAAAAGATGCAAACTTCCTCCATATCCTTCTATGATTTGCTTACAGAGAGGAAGTCCTAAACCAGTCCCTTCTCCCGGAGCCTTCGTGGTATAAAGCGGCTCAAAAATGAGAGAGCGACTTTCAGGAGGGATACCCTTGCCACTATCTTGGACATAGACCCATACATTTTCTCCTTGAGGTTCAATTCGAATGATTAGCTTGCCTCCCTCTGGCATAGCCTGAATAGCGTTCTGAATAAGGTTTGCCCACACCTGTTCCAACCGAGCGAGATGAGCATAGACAAAGAGAGGATAATTGGGGGCTAAAAGCTCTACTTGTATTTGCTGCATAAGTGGGCGATAAAACTCAATAGTAGAGGCTATAGACTCAATAATCCTAACAGGCTCAGCGGTAGCTTCACCAATGCCGCGAACGTAGGTCCGAATCGCCTGAACCCGCGCATACAGCTTGCCTGCTGCTTCCTCAGCTCGCTCAAGCGCATACCAGAGAGAAAGCCAGCGGCTCACCTGACTCCACTGAGTGGAGTCCCTAAGGTAAGGCTCTAATGCAGGCTTCTGCTCAGGAGTATAGCCAAGCATCGCCAGCTCCTGAATCTGGGTCGGTGAAAGCCCCTCAGAAATAGATTGCCACTGAGAACGCAGTTCCCGAAGACGAGCAGCAGACGGACGAGGTTCCAAGGGGAAAGGCAAGGTTGGAAATAGGAAGCGGAGAGCCTCCTTCCCTTCTGCCAAAGCGCTCTGAATAATCCCTAAAGGGGTATTAATCTCATGGGCGATATGAGCCGCCATAACGCCCAAGTTTGCCATCCGCTCCTGTTGAAGCAGTTGAACCTGCTGAAGTTGAGTCTGAGCTATTAGCCTTTCCTTCTCAGCTTGCAGAGCGCTTTGATAGCGCCGATGGGAGGCCTCTCGCAAGTAGATAAAGCCTCCTATCATAACAAGAATAAAAACCATGCCTCCCCCTATAGCCCACCATGTCTGATACCAGGGGGGTATGACCTCTATACCCCATTTTTGAGTAGGAGATGCTTCATACCAGGGATGTTCTATCCATAAGCGGAGAGTAGTAGAACCTGGGCGACTCAGAGCCAAAAGAAGCGTAGCTTCTACTAGACGAAGAGGGGGCTCCTCCCCTATCTGGTAATACGCTCGTAGAGCAGTGGGCAGGAAGGGGGCTCCTACGCTCCAGCGCAGTTTTACATACGGACGCTCAGCAGGAAGGTGAAACTTCCCCCCTGAGGAAGAAAGAGCAGGTCCCTCAAGGCTGGCTTCCAAAGCTAAGGGAGGGAGTCCATTCTTTTCAGGAAGAAGCACAAGAAGTCCTACAGAAGTCAAAATGAAACTCGTATCATTATTCTTAAAGCTCCATAGAGGCTGTCCCCAACTGTAAGCTAAAGGCAAGGCAGGGAGCCAGGGGGGTCGTCCTAAGGTGTCCCAGTCCCCAGCTGATCGCCGAAAAAACCATGAAAGACCCACTTTGAAATACCACTGGTCTCCCCAGTAAACAGCCTCTGTAGGCTCGAAGGGAAGCCTCTCTTGGCTCCATTTGCCCTCCTTCCAAGCATACAAAACGCGCGCGCCCCAAGCCCATAGAGTATCGCCCTGCCATCTGAGCCGACGAATGGGATGAGTAAAGCGATAGATTTTCTCCTCTTTTGGGGTTCGGATATAGACCTCTGTTCCAGACCCCCAAGCAAGCCGAGCGCCATAAGCAGACACAGTACTTACATATCGCCCTGCCGCCGCAAGCACCCGCCCATCTTGTTCAAGAAGACCCTTCGGGGTAGCCCAAATCCAACGACCCTCATACCAAGTGGGCTCTATAAGGGTAGCAGAAAAACGACGAACCCCTTCCTTCATAAGAGCTACTTCTCCTTGCCAGACGACCCACTCCTTCTCTCTCACGTAAGCCTGACTCATTGGTCGCCCCCATAAAAGCTTCCACTTCAGGCGAAGCTCAGGGTAAAGAAAAACGCATTCCGTCGCAGTGACCAAAACTACCAGAGAAGAGATAGAAGCAGCACTATATATAGGGCTACGGCTTTCCCAGAGGGGTTCAAGACGAGGAGGGGAAAAAAGTTTTCTTTCACTCAGAAGATAGGGTCCTACCCACGTGCGTCCGCTAAAAGGGAAAGAGGTTCTTTGCGTAAGAGAAGTCGCCTCCCCCTTTGTTGTGATCCCCCAGATTTGTCCTACGGTCTGAGCAATTTCAACCCAACGCATAGCCCCTCTCTCTTGAAGGACTTGCCCCTCTGCTCCTACCTTCAAGGTATCTCCCTGACGTAAGACCAATCCTTTATCAATCACCCCCAGCCATTCACCTTCTATACGGCTAAGGACAAGATTATCTCCTTGGACTCTAAGAAGAAAAGCCGAGCGAACACCCTGAATAGCAATATTGCTCTGAAAACGCCACATCTTGTAGATCCAACCCGTTCCTTCTAAGGAAAAACTACGGACCTGATTTGTCGTCACCAGATACACTACTCCAAGCCCTCCTATCAAGAGGGTATCCCCACCTAAACTAATCCCTGTGCGAACTTCCTCAGGCAGGCGTTGATACTCCTCCCATCGTCCCCCCTGAAATTGCCATATTCTCCGCCCATCTATTACGTACACTTTTCCATTCTCCTGCACTATCGGAAAGGCATAGGGTCCCCATCGCCCTAAAGGCGCTACCCAACTCTCCCATACAGGTAGAAGTGCAAGGAAGCCTTTCACCCCATCAATTTTTTCTGTAAATGTCGTACATTCGCACCATGCAAGTACTCATTCACCTTGCAGTTGTAGCCCTGATAGGGGCAAGCATAAGCCGATTGAGCGATGAGAAAGCGTCTAAAATGGTCCTAAAAGTAGAAAAAGCTTACGTAGCCTCAGCCGAAAAGGCCCTCTCCACCCTCAAAGGCGTCAAGTCGGTTCAGTACGATGAGGCGAGCAGCGAGCTGGTTATCTTGTATGATAAGCCTACCATAGGGTGCTGCAGCCGAATCCATGCCGCTTTGAAGGAAGCAGCGGTAGAGTACAAGCTCGTCTCCAATCAAGAATATCCTGCCTGTAAGGAAAAGAAAAAGAAGATGTGCTGTGCCATGTGAAAGGAGTAAGGATCATTTTTTGAGCCGCACAACGCAAGCTCCCCATAACGAAAGAAGGCAGGCAAGATTTAGCAAATAAGGCTGAGTTTCATGACTAATGGAGGGTAGGTGTTGAACAAGAAGAAGGTGTGGTATCCCCTTAGCTAATGGAGTGGAAAAGGCATAGGAAGCTTTCTTTTCCAAGTCTTCATCAGAATACCTGTTCAGCGGCAGTATCATCGTCCTCATTTTCGAAAAACAGTAAATGAGGGGGTGGCAGATGGGTGAGAGGGTTCCAAAAGACACTTTCAAAGTCTTGGACTTGATCATTCACCACTTGAATACCCTCCTTTTCTAAGCGTTCTTTCATCGCAGTGGGGGAAGGAAAGTGAAATTTCCCCGTGAGATATCCCAGCCGATTGACTACTCGGTGAGCAGGCACAGGTGGAAACGCAGTATGGCTTGCGTTCATTGCATACCCTACTAATCGGGCTGCCTTCGGACTGCCGAGATAGCGGGCTATTGCTCCATAGGTAGTTACCCTTCCCGCAGGTACTTGACGCACAACATACCACACCCGCTCGTAGAAGTCTTTATACCCCATTTCCTGGGGATCTCACTTTTCCATTTCCCTCCAAGAGAAAGAGAAAAGGGTTCCCTCTCCTCCTCAGATACAGCGTCTTAGCGCACTTGTTCCCGAAGCCAGGAGAGAATTTCTTGAGCACTCGTAGCAGGAGAAACCCCCTGTCGGAAAAGAGCTACTTTCCCTTGGGGATCAATCACTACTACGTCCCGACTACACATACCCATCAATCGCTTGACGCCGAAAAAGTCGGCTAGTTTCCCATCATTGTCTACCAGAAGGGGTATAGTAAGGTTGTGTTTCCGCTTAAAGAAGCGATGACTCTCAGCGTTTTGAGTACTCACACCAAAAACCTGAGCATTTAGCTTCTGAAATTCGGGCTGTAGTTGGGAAAATTCCTTGGCTTGACGAGTACAGCCAGGGGTATCATCATGCGGATAGAAAAAGAGGACAACCCATCTGCCCCGAAGCTGACCAAAGGTTATCTGACGGTCAGCCTCATCCTGAGCGGTCAAGGTAGGGGGAACTTCCTGCCCTATCTGAGCTTGGACTACACTCGTCCCAAGTAACGATGTGAGGAATCGCCACATGCTGAGAAAAACGCTTTATGATGGCAAAGAAGTTTCCTTTTCTGAATATCTTTAGAGAGAAGTTTGGTATTATGGACTGAGGGCTTTTGCGCACCCGGGAGGATTCGAACCCCCAACCGCCAGATCCGTAGTCTGGTGCTCTATCCAGATTGAGCTACGGGTGCAGCAGTAGTAAAAACAAAGTTATGAAATTGGTCCAAATCAAGTTGCTTTGCCGAGCAGACGAGCTACTGTCCGCCCGATCTCTCCCGGACTCTCAATCACATGAACACCGCACTGGCTAAGAAAGTTCATTTTTTCTCGGGCTCCACCCTTTCCCCCTGTAATAATTGCCCCTGCATGACCCATTCGGCGACCCGGAGGAGCTGTCTGTCCAGCGATAAATGCCGCTACTGGCTTAGTCCCATGAGAACGAATCCATTCACCCGCTATTTCCTCATCCGTACCTCCAATTTCACCTATCATCACAATAGCTTCTGTCTGGGGATCTTCCATAAAGAGTTGGATAATATCTATATGCCTTGACCCGATGATAGGGTCTCCACCGATACCTACACAAGTGGACTGTCCTAGTCCCATTTGAGTGATTTGGTACACAGCCTCATATGTGAGTGTGCCAGAGCGACTCACCACACCGACACTCCCTGGACGATGAATGAAGCCTGGCATGATACCCATTTTCGCTTGCCCGGGCGTAATCACTCCTGGACAGTTAGGTCCAATGAGCCGAACATGGGGAAAATCGCTTTGTAGTACGTACTTCACCCGTAGCATATCACGTACAGGGACACCGTCCGTAATCGCTACTATGAGTCGAATGCCAGCCGAAGCTGCTTCTAAGATAGCATCCGCTGCTGCTGTTGCAGGCACGAAGAGAACAGAAGCCTCAACCCCCCCTACAGCCTCCACCGCTTCATACACCGTATCAAAGACAGGCAAGCCAAGGTGGGTTTGACCCCCTTTACCAGGAGTCACTACTGCGACGACCTTTGTACCATATTCCAACATTTGCTGAGTGTGGAATGAGCCCTCACGTCCAGTTCCGCCCTGGACGATGACCCTTGTATGAGCATCTAATAAAATCGCCATATAGTAAAGTAAGAAAAAACCCCCGCCCTGTAGGAGGCGGGGGTTAGGAAGCTTTCAGGGATTGAGAGCAGCCTTAAACTCCGAAGAGTCGCGCTGCTTGCGGAATTCTAAGTCACTCTGAGCTTTTGAAGCAAGCTCTCGTCGCAGTTGGACAGCCCGACGCAGATTAGTCAGAAGAAGGTTATTGTCTGCTGAACGAGCCCCAACAACTGCAAGTACGTAGTAAGCGAGCGCGTCATTCGGATTTTCTTGAATAGCCCGCTCTAAGGAGACCTTAGCCCCTGCAAGGTCATTCATAAGGAGGCGAGAGAGCCCTGCATTGTATTTGGCGGCGGGAAGGTCCCCTGCATTCGCAAAAGCCTCAGCCGCTGCCGCATATTGAGCGGTTTTCTCATAAATAACCCCTAAGTTGAAAGCGGCTTCAGGCGTAGGACGAGCAGCATAAGAAGCTTGGAAATTCTGCGCTGCTTGAGCATACTCTTTCCGAGCAGCGAAAACTAAGCCTAAATTATTGAGAACAGCATAGTTATTGGGGGTAAGACGATTTGCTGAGTTGAGATAATCTACTGCCTCATCTAAGCGCCCTGCCTGGACAGCTAATGCCCCTAAATCATTGAGGGCACGATGATCCTGCCCGTACTTGGAGACGTATGCCTTGAGCAATCGCTCACGCTTAGCGTTATCTTTTTGACGAGTCGTGGCAAAGTATAACTCTTCCTGAAGGAGAGATTCCAGTAAAGCTGACTGAGACAGGCTGCCCGCTAAGAAGGCATTTGCGATACTATCTATCTGCCCGTCCGTAAGGCGTCCAGAAAACCCTTCCAACTTTACATAGGTGCGTCTCAGGGGCGCTAAAATAAATTCCACTTCCCGCGGTCCCCCCACCAGCTGCATGACTTTCTGCTCCTTCGCATCAGGGTCCATATTAGAGGCAATCACTTGGATCACTTGCTGCCTTACATTTTCTGGAAGGGAAGTCTGAGCTAAATTTTGTTTGAAGCCCTCCCAATCCTGCGGCGTGGCTGAGACCTTAAAGAAAGTTGTGTCTAAGTACTCTTTATATCCCTCCTTTCGCATTTGTTCAATGAGCCATTTCTGGACTTCTTTGTAGCGATTGAGAGAGAGGAATTGATTGCGGCGAAAGCGCCCCTCTGGAGAAGCATACCCAGCCAGGGTTACGGAAGTAGCAGGGAACTTCTTCTGAAGGAAAGCCACAATATCCTTGACCGCCTGCCGCTCATACTCCCCTGGCTGAATGAGATGAACATTCTGGGGAAACTGAAAGAGAGCTTCTAATGTGATATTTCGGCGAGAGACATAGCTGTGCTGTTCAAACAATACATAGGGGCGTGCATCTACCAGCCTAGAAGTAGTAATACAACATGGAGCAAGCTCAACGTCAGGCAAGTCAAAATTTTTGCCTCTTCGTTCGTAGGAATTTTCAGCGACGAACATGCCGCCGTCCATTCCCTCTTGGAAAGCAAAGGAACCTTGCGTGGTGATTGTTACGCCCTCTTTTTTGAGTTGCTTTTTAGGGTAATCGTTGGCTGAAATAGTCAGAGTGCGTATCTCATAGCGCTGGTCCCCCTTCTTAATGACGAGCTTACCTGTATAAGTAGATTTCGGACGAAAGCCCGACTTTGGAGGAATGGTCGCCTTACCCGTGTAACGGACGGAATCCGCATGAACCTCAAGGGGATTTGGATTGACAGATACGAGGGTTCCTTTGAACTTTGCACAGTTTGTGAGGAAACTCGTGCTCAGCAGAAGGGATATCCCCCCTGTAAGCTGCCTGTAGTACGCTTTGACTCGCATAGGTTGTGGTTTTTTTCTTTTCAGCAAAGGTAGGGATTTTGCTCCAAACGAAGTTTGCTAAAAAGGGGTCGTCTTACCTCAGTGTAGATAGCTCCAGGTCTTAGCAGCTATACCTTTTTCCGTTCGGACAAGCAAGACATAGAGCCCTGTAGGTAGCTCACTCGGCAGAGCCCACACATACTCCAGACTTGGAGAAGCAAGGCATGCTTCGGCTAGCTTGGTTCCGATTGGGGTATAGAGTTCCACCTTTTGGATGGCAAGCCTTTGATGAACGATGCTAACTAAGGGAGAAAAGGCTGGATTTGGATAGATTGAGAAGGACTCCACAGCGTCCTCAGCGTGAGAGAAGTTGTCAAAGAACTCTCTTATCTCAGAAGCCAAAGAAGCGATTGGCTGCTCAATGACAGGCAAGTCCAAAACTTTGAAGAGACGAGGAGCAGCAAACCACAGAACGGTATCTACATATCGCCGAGCCCGCTCCTTCTCAGCAGGAGAAGAGTTATTGTACCAGCCAAAAGGTTCAAAGCCAACCCCTTGCCAGGGATACAACCCAGGAAATGGCAGGTCGTCAGCAAAGTCAGGGAGGAGTTGGGTCTGATTGCCTTTTTCAATCAGTTTCTGGGTCAAGCTATAACTGCCAAAAACCTCTATAATGGGGAGATTGCCCACAGCTGTAATCACAATCCCACTGGTATAGGGCGTAGTAGGATCCTGAACCCCATGAAGAGAGATGACAGGGATATTCTCATTTTGAATAAAGCTAGTATCACCAAGGGCACCACCCAGATTCAGCACAGCTTGAATGTTGGAGGGATAGCCAGGATGTCCACTGCCTCCTTCAAAAGCGTTAGAACTGGCATTTGGACCTGTACCTCTATCCATGCCGGGGGCAGTAGTATCTACGAAAACCGTCCCATCACTGAGCTTGAACTTGGGATTGTCCAACTCTTCGGGACGATTGAGGTAGGCTACATGAAGTCCGACATAGGCTCCAGAGGAGGATCCCCCCATCACAATGCGATTTGGATCCACTCGGAACCGATTGGTCGTAGCAGCATCTTTCCGCAGAAAGCGAACTAAGGCGCGAGCATCTTGAACGGCTCGCCATACGGCTTGAATAATGCTCTGAGCTCGAAGCTCTTGCGTGGAAGCCGAAGGATTCCATCCCAGGCGATGAGTAGCAGAAATAGCCACATATCCGCGCCGAGCAAACTCTCTACACAAAGCAACAATCCCCGAGTCTTCCCGAGTCCCGATTGGCACCCGTCCAAACGCAGAGCCCGCTAAAGTAGGGGGTAGAAAGCTGCCCGCATGAATAAGAATAATCACAGGGCGGCGCGCCATCGTATCGCCAACTGGCTCATACACATCCATAAACAGCTCTACAGGGGCTTGAGTAAAACTAAGATTTTCCCCATACTTTACATCCTTTGTAACTTGAATCTGAGAAAAAACAGGGTCTTTGAACCGAATACCCATCCGTTGAGCCCAAAGGAGACTCAGGAAAACGAGAATTAGTCGCATAGGACAAATATAAGCGGGAAATTCCATCGCTCTGCAGCCATGTCTTTCCTTACTTCACCTTTCGCTTATATTTGTGGAGGCTATGAGCTTGGACACTCTTTGGCTTGCAGGAAAGAAGCAGCTTAGGTCTCTCTCAAAGAGTAAAGGACACACACAGACAAATAGAGAGGCACAGGCTGATCTTTCCTCTTTGAGAAGAGAAAGGCTTTCTTTTCTGAGTTCTGCGGCTCTTTCAGAACAAGGGGCTCTTGCCTCTCATCAAAGAGACGACTCTCCTTTGAGACACGCCTCTCTTCTCCTTTGCTCACACTTAAGTAGCCTCCGAGTAAGCAGGGGCAGGTTCCGCTCTAATTCGTCTTTTCGGATTATGAGGCTCATCCATCTCCTCTTAAGAAGTGGACTGATGATCGCCTGGGCTCAAGATACCATCAAAGCTACCTCTTCTCTTAGGGGAGACTTTGTAGAAGTGCGTGTAGAATGGCGATCTGAAGAAGGACTCATTCCATTGGGAGCAAACTTTGTTCTGCATGGGAGCCCTGCCTCAGCCATCGGATGGCAAACCCCTGAGATTAGCGAAAGTGGGAACTGGTCCTCTCCTGTCTCATCTCTTTATTTTCCTCTTTATGTGACAGCTAAGCAAGAGGGTATAGATGGGGTTCGCCTAAGTCTCAACCTTTTGGCAAATACTCCTCCCGCTGGTCTCCCTTTTAGCGGTGAATGGGAAGTCGTTGGAACCTGGCGGATGCCTCTCCTTCGCTTTGGCGATACGCTACGCTTCTCTTGGAGCATGGAGAGTGGCGAAATTGTCCTTGCCCCCTTTCAACGAGCTAGACATCGCTTTGTTTATGTGGCACCTTTACCCCTTTTTCTGTGTCCGACTTTACCTCCCCTCCACATAGCTGACCGAGGGACAGAACTTGCTATTACAGACCTGTCAGATTTTCGTCCAGAAAATTTGCGCATCCGGTGGTACAGAGACGGAGTATTAGTACATGAAGGCCTTACTTTCACTCCTCTCATAGGTGGCGCATACTATGCAGAAGTGGAGCATGTCTGTGGAGCCCGAAGATGGACAGATACGATTCAGTGGCGCACCACAAGCAAAGAGGACCTTGTCATAAATGGATGGCGCATTTATCCTAATCCGACTACGGGCAAAGTATGGATAGAATCGCCTACTTCTGGTGAGTTTCAACTCAGGCTCTACAATGCCACAGGAAAGTGTCTATACATCCAAGAGGTTAGAGGAGAGCCCCATCGAGCATTTATATTGACTTTTCCTCCACTCCCAGCAGGCCTCTATCAGATCCGGATCCTCTCATCTACTGAAGCCCTTACTTTTCCCATAGCTTATGTCCCGTAAAGTGCTCTTACTTTTCCTTCAAAGCGGCTTTGTTTTAGGGCAGTACCAGTACGAAATTTTTTTCCAGCAGGCGTATGTGCGTAGCGGAAACCTTCAAACCCCCGATTCACTGGACATTTACATTCGGACTCGCCAATCAAGTGGAGGAGGAGTGCCTGACACCTTGGCCTCTGCTAACTTCCCTTTCTTCTTCAATAATCTTGCCCTACTTTTCTCACAAGCAAGAGTCATCTTTCTGAGAAAGTTTCACGATAATAGTTACTACTTACCTATCTCCTACAATATCTCTGGCAATTCTGTCAATCTCACTATTAGAAGACGCATTGGTTTTACTCCTCCTGGTCATGCGCTTGTTCAACAAGACACATTGATTGGGTGGCGAGTTCCTCTTTTATCTTGCGGTTCTTCGGTGCTTAGCGCACTTGTTTGGGATAGCACGCCCGCAGCTGTACTCAACTCTCGGCTTCAAAATCTCAAGCAGCGCCTCTCATGGAGAAATGATACACTTCTGCTGTGTCCTTCCTTCTCTATCTCCACATTCAATTTCAGTCCTCCCCCCTCCACAATTTGTGAGAATCGCCCTAGCTCATGGATTTTCTCAGTAAGCGGTTCCTTAGTACCTGATAGTTTCGTTGTAAGCGTCAGACAAATTACTCCTCCCTCTCCACCAATTCTATATCCAGACATTGTTACCACCTCTGGTGGGGGATATGCTTTTGAACTTACATTCCTTACATCAGGCAGGTATGAGATAGGCGTCGTGGGCGTGGATCGGAAGTGCCTTTGCGAGAGACCTTTGGGAAGCTTACAAGCAGAAGTGGCCCCTCTTCCCCCACTTCTAGGGATTCAAGGACGAGATACTGTGTATGCGGGAAGCGTAGCTACTTACTCTCTTTCCCAGAGTCCTACCTCTGCGAATTGGGTTTGGATTGAAGGCACGACCACTACCCCCCTCGGAAGTGGAACCTCTAAAACTATTGCTTTTACAAATAATCCTCCCCTTCCGCGAGTGGATACGATATTGGTGGATTACACTACAAGCGGGAGCTCATGCCTCCAACGCAGCTTCAAGCTCATTACCGTTCTACCCTGTCCCTCGGGAGGAGGGAACATTCAGCCCGCTTCTCTCACCATCTGTGCTGGTCAGTCGGTTACTTTAGAGCTACAAGGCTTCTCCACCCCAATTGATAGCCTCCACTGGCAGATATGGACAGGCAGTTCATGGGCTGATGTAACAGATGGGATCGGAATGCGGACCCCTGTTTACTCCTCACCACCCCTCACAGGAAGCTCAGCTCGCTTCCGAGTGCGACTACACTATGGAAACTGTACCCTCTTCAGTCCATCGGCTCAAATTCAAATAGAGCAGCCTCCTCCCCTGCGCTTCATTTCGGGACCTTCTTATGTCTATCCTGGAACCTATACCTATACTTTGACAGGCTCAGGCACAGCTACATGGACATACGCTCCCCAAGGAGGCTCCTCCTCAGCAGTAGGTACGGGAAATTCTGTAATAGTTACTTTCCCCCCCTCCCTCACTGATAGAGTGGATACTCTCATCGCTACTTACGGACCTGAATCCTGTCCGAAAAACGCTTATTATCACGTCTATGTCAATCCTTGTCCTACTATAGCTATTGATGCTAGCGCAGAAACAGTCTGCTTAGGTCAAATAGTAGAGCTAAGTGTAACAGGAGCATTTGTGTATGACACTCTTCACTGGCAGAAACAGGTAGGAGAAGAGTGGATGGTTGTAGACAGCATGCGCCTATGGTATAATACTCCCGACTCTCTTCCCCTAGGAGATCATGTGTATCGGGTTCGTCTCCGAGTGGGCTTATGTGAAGTTTACAGTAGTCCTGTTACTATCACCATATCAGGGGAATTTTTGCGGAGAGAGCTTTATATCCTTCCTCCTTCGGAAGTTTGCATTGAGGACACTCTTTACCTTTATGCAGAGGGAAGGGGAATATGGACTACTCCCAATGGTCGCGGGATTTTCACCCAACCCGAGTCTCCTCAAACTGCCTACATTCCTGCCTTAGCTGATACCGCTGAGGAGGTTCGTTTTTGTTGGGTCATCCGACCAGAAGATCTTACGGCCTGCAGAGACAAGAGTAAGGACACCCTCTGCACATGGGTGAGGTTCAGGCCGATTGATGCCCAAGGTGCCTTTTCTATACCATCAGAAGAGAAAAGAGTATGTCTGGGGGGACGGCTTCGCTTGAGAGGAGAAATTATTTCAGGTTCCTTTGCTGGATGGGAGACGGATGGAGAAGGAATTATCGGGCCAGACCCCTTTTCCACAGAAGCTTACTACATCCCAGACTCTGCCGACGTGGGAAAATGGATCCGATTTGCATGGACTGTTATAGGCCAGAGCTGTGGCTCTCAGATCTATATAGACTCAGCCTATGTAGAGGCGGGATTGCCGATTCGTATTTTAGCTCCAAATAGAGTATGTAGCAATGTATCCCTAACCCTTGCTGCTGCTCCCTTGTTGGACGACATCTTATGGTTTAGAGGAGGGGTAAATACAATATTGACCTCTGGTGGATTTTCAGAAGCCAATCCTCGCTTTCTCGCTCGTGGAGGCTTCTATGAAGCAGGGATTTTGCCAGTGGGACGAGATACTTTTACAGCTTACCTTAGGCGTGGAACCTGTGAGAGCATAGATGAATTACCAGTAGAGGTAGCCCAAGCTCCTCAAGTGAGCTTTGAGGCAGCTCCTCGCGTAACAACGATGAATAATCCTCGCGTAGTTTTCACCCTTCAAGCAGAAGGCGCTACGAGTTATACATGGGATTTTGGAGATTACACTCGGATCACCACCGATAGTAGCCAGAGACAAATAGAGCACATTTATTCTGAGCCTGGAATTTACTCGGTGGTAGTATATGCAGAGAATAGGGAGATAGGCTGTGCAAACTTCTACGTATGCACGAATTGTATAGAAATAGTTCCCCGACGCATCTTTCTTCCTAATGCATTTTCACCTAATGGCGATGGGATAAACGATGTATTTCGGGTTCTTCCTTTGGAGGAAGGGTTGCGCTTTGACCGTTTGGAAATTTTTGACAGATGGGGACAATTGGTCTTTGCGGGAGATGAGATTCTGGAATGGAGAGGAGAAGGACGCAACGGAGAACCTTTAGACCCCGGGATTTATTCTTATAGGGCCCTTATACGCACTGACTATGAGAAGGTATTTACCTACACTGGTGTGGTTCATCTTTTGCGGTGAGGGAAGAGCACAGGAGGTCCTGCCTATAGGGTTATGGTCTCAACCTCAAGCCCTGAGCCCAGCCTTAGTCGGATTGGTAGAAGGAAAAGGGCGAGTCTGCTTCACTCAACAGTTTCGGAGGGTTACCACTCTGGCCAACTTCAGCAGTGTGTGGGCAGGGGTTGAAGTCCCTTTTATGCTCAAAGAGCTGCCAGCAGGCATTGGAGGATTTTTCCTTTCCGATGTAGCAGGAGGGTGGCGCACGACTCGCTTTGCTGTGAGCTTAGCTTATGAGGCTCCATTAGGCAGTCGTGCCCGATACGATCATCTGAGAGGTGGTTTCACCGCTGCCCTTGTAAATCGCTCTATTGAGCCCACTGAGCTCTATTTTGAGGACCAGTTCGATGGTCTGACTTTTTCACGACCGACAGCTGAAGCCTTTCCTCGCACTACGCTCTGGCATGCAGACTACGGGATTGGATTGCTTTACTATCGTACCCAAAAAGTTCCAGGCAATGTAGAGATAGCTCCCTTTCTAGGTTTCTCAGCGACTCGCCTCAATCGCCCCAGCGTCGGGTTTTTGGTTCGTCAGTCGGATAGGCTTTCCCTTCTGTGGAGTGGGCACGGGGGGGCTCGTCTCTTTACACGGACTCCTCTTCAGTTTATTGGGTCTTTCGTATTCAATCGGGCTAACCAGAGCTCTTGGATAGGTGCAAGCCTGCTTATGGAGTTTGTGATATATGAAGACGGCTATTGGCACACTCGCAGTGTTGGCTCTATTTTGGCGGGAGCGAGTCTGCGAGCCGGCGATCAATATGCGCTTATGGCAGGTTTTACACTTCAAAAAGGGCTTGCAGCTGGCCTGGCTTACAGCCTGCTTACCCGACGCACGACCACCCCCACTGCCTTCGGAGGAATCCAATTTATGATGCATTATCAAATCGGCTATCGGTACAAAGAGCGCGGAGTAGTCTATCCCTTTCCAATCTTTTAGATATGGCTCGTGAAATGGCAGTAGTGCTTTCAACGATGCGGCCTCAGGCTCAGGTACCTACCCTTCAGCGGGAGTTGAAGATAGGAATAGGAATGAGTGTAGGAGTTCTCCTTTTGGGGCTGGGAGTAGTATTCTGGCTGTACTCAGATTGGCGCTCTTACGTCTTTGCAGGGATGTGGGTGGCGATGGTAGGGGGGGGAGGGATAGTAGGATGGCGCCTCTGGCGAAGCGCTCAGCGATACAAAGAAGCTGCAGCTTCAGAAGCGCGCGAACACATCCTTCGCATAGAAGGACGATATAAGGCGCTCGTTCAATACGCTTCTGACACCTTTCTGATACTGGACAAAAGGGGACTTATCCTCTATGTAAGCCCTTCAGTCAAGCGCACCTTAGGATATGCCCCTTCTGATTTAGAGGGAGGTGAGATGCGAGAGATCGTTCATTCTGAAGATGGTGCTCTTTTGAGCGGAGCGCTGGAACGGCAAAGCTCGGCTGCTTTTACCCTTCGGCTTCAGCACCGAGAAGGCTACTGGCGCTACTTTGAAGGGGTAGGACAGCCATTTTTCACAGACCCACTTATCCAAGGTTACCTTCTTACACTGAGAGATGTAACTGACCGCAAACGAGAGGAAGAACAGCGGCGCGAGAAAGAGGCTGCCGCTCTCCGTCTCGCTGTAGAGCGAGAACGAGCCGAATATGAAAAGCAACTCATTGAACAAAGCCGCCAACAATTGGAGAAAGCATATAAGATTATAGAGCAGAAAAACGCTGAGATTGCAGAAAGCCTTCAATACGCTGCCAGAATTCAGCAAGGCATGGTCACACCCATTGAGGTGATTCGGCAGTATCTCCCTGAGAGCTTTGTATTTTGGCGCCCCCGAGATGTGGTAAGCGGGGACTTTTATTGGTTTCTTCACTTAGATGAAAGGATATATATTGCTGCGGCTGATTGTACTGGTCATGGGGTACCAGGGGCCTTGATGACGATGATAGCTTCAGCTACTTTGACCCAAGCGGTGTTAGGGGAAGGGTGTCGGAGCCCAGATGAGATTCTGAGTACAGCTCATCGCCTGCTTCGGCGAGCCCTTCGTCAAGATGTTCCTGGCGCTACTTCGCAAGATGGAATGGATATTGCCCTTCTCTGTTTTGAAGGGAAAAGGGTATTCTATGCAGGTGCGCATCGCCCCCTCTGGATATGGATGCCAGATAGTCAGGATGTACAAGAGTATCCAGCGGACCGAAAGGGCATCGGCGGAGCTGCTGCACCAGCCGAGCAGGTTTTCACACTCCATGTTATAGAGCCCCCAAAAGGAAGTCAGCTCTATGTGTCTTCGGACGGTTATGCAGACCAATTTGGGGGGCCAGAGGGACGCAAATACATGAGCAAGCGTTTCAAGCGGTTCTTAGCCCAGATCGCTCCTATCTCCCCTGATGCCCAAGCAGAAGCCCTAAAAGTTGAGCTAGACGCATGGATAGGGCACAAGTATGAGCAAATTGATGATATCTTGGTTATAGGCGTGCGAGTGTGATTTTATAAGTTTGTCTATATGGAGCCCGTGCTTTTATGTACGCCGAATATTAGTGAAGGACGCCGCGAGGATGTAATTCGGAGCTTAGAAGAAGCTATCGGTTCAACTCCTGGAGTCAAAATTTTGTGCATTGATCGCAGTCCTAGTGTGAATCGGACGGTCATTGCGTTTGGAGGGACGCCGGAGTCAGTATTTGCAGCTGCTCGTGCTACCTACGAGGTGGCCCTCAAGCATATAGATATGCGTCAGCATCAAGGGCTTCATCCTCGGCTCGGTGCTGTAGATGTATGTCCATTTACCCCGTATAGAGGAATAGAAAAGGCATGGCTGCTCAATCGGATAGAGAGATTTGGGCAGGAGATAGCTGATACTTTTAGGCTGCCTGTCTATCTCTACGCTGAATCTGCTCGGCTACCAGAAAGGCGTAAGCTGCCAGCTATTCGAAAGGGAGGATATGAGAAGCTAGCAGAAAAGCTTAGGGACCCTGTATGGGCTCCCGACTTCGGTCCCATTGTGCTAAATGCTCGTGCAGGAGCTACAGTGATTGGACTGCGAGACTTTATCGCTGCATTTAATCTCACGCTCAATACTCGCTCGGAATCAATAGGAACTCGGATCGCTCGTCAAGTGAGAGAAAGCTCGGGCGGCATTCCGCACATTCAAGCAATAAGCTGGTTTCTGCCGGAGCGAGGTTTTGTACAGGTGAGTCTGAATATCACGAATCTGCGAGAAGTTTCGCTCTCGCGCGCCTTTGAGGCGGTTGAGGAAGCAGCCCGAGGGGTGGGGGCCCGCATCACAGAGACTGAAATCGTGGGGATAGTCCCAGAGTGGAGCCTCGTAGAGGCTGGGCGCTACTTTGCCGAAAAAGCAGGTGAGACTATAGAACAACTATCCCAAGAAGAGCTGGTAGAAATAGCGATTCAGTCGCTCATGCTGAGAGATTTCCGACCAGAGGAGCGGTGCCCGGAACGAGTATTTGGCCCGATAGAAGGGGGACAAGACTTGGGCGAACTGCCTCTCCGAGAGCTTCTGTGGCGGCTGGCCGATCGGCAGCAACCCATTCCATTGGAAGTTACCGTCATTCTTCAGTGTGCTTTGGCTTTGAGTTTAGCAGCTCGACTTGTCTCAGGACTCCCTGCCCGCCATGCCTTCGCTCATACAGAGTACATTCAGCTTCTCCAAGATACTCTACTCCTATTGAACGAACAGGTCATGAATGCCAATGTACTGCGAACTCTCAGTAAAAAGATACTGAGAGGCTTTGCCCTTCTTCGGCAAATCAGTGAGACGCTCTCTGCGGACCAGCGCGAACAAATAGCCCTTCTTGGGCAGCTCTTCAATGGGGCTGTGGAAAGTGTAGCCGCTACCTTTCTTCCTTTTCTCAATGGGAATCCAGAGATGGCCCAAGAACGGCATGATATAGAATTGCAGGGACGCTTCTTTCACGAAGAAATCCTCAAACGATTGCGCATATGACATTGACACCGCTCTCTATTGCTCAGGAAGTAGGAGCAGAGCGCTTAGTTGGCGATTCTACAAGACTCATCACAGGTTTCGCTAGCCTTACTGAAGCAGGGGAGACTGACCTCACTTTCTTCTCAGATGGACGATATGAAGCTTACCTTTATGCCACAAAAGCTGCGGCCGTCTTACTCTCGCCGGACTTCCAGCCAAAAAAGCCGCTTCCCTCGCATACGACATGGATATATGTCAGGCGCCCTGAACATGCGTTCTACTCTCTGATTTCTAAGTATAGAGTGCCTCCCCTTCCCCAGTGGGGACGCGAGCCATATAGCGTTATTCATCCCACGGCTGAAGTGCCCGAAGCTACTTACATTGGTGCCTTCTCCTACATCGGAGAGCGAGTGCGCCTCTCCGACAATGTTTGGATTTTTCCTTTTGTGTATATTGGGGCAGAAGTAGAGATTGGAGAAGGAACTTTGGTTTATCCTCACGCTGTGATTATGCCAGGCACAAAAATTGGTCGGGGGTGTATTATCCACCCTGGTGCAGTGATAGGGGCAGATGGATTTGGATTTTACAAGGGGGAGCAGCGCCTCTATGAGCGAATCCCACAGATTGGACATGTTGTCTTAGAAGATGAAGTAGAAGTAGGAGCGAATACCTGTATAGATCGCGCTACCCTTGGTCAAACTCATGTTGGCTATGGCGTTAAGCTAGATAATCTCATCCAAGTGGGGCATAATGTAAAGATAGGGGCTCATACAGCGATTGCCGCTCAGACAGGAATTGCGGGAAGCTCTGTAGTGGGAGCCTATTGCAGGATTGGAGGGCAGGTAGGGATAGCTGACCACCTCCGCGTAGCCGATCACTCCTCCATAGCTGCCCAGAGCGGCGTATCTCGCTCCATTACCACCCCAGGCAAATCATGGCGCGGCTCTCCTGCTCAAGAAGTAAGACAACAGCTCCTAATAGAAGCCCTCACCCGTCGCTTGCCAGAGATCTATCCAAAGCTGAGAGAATTAGAGAAAATTCTATCCCAACCTTAGGTATGTATCAAAAGCAGCATACACTCAGAGATACGCTGACTTTTGAGGGGATAGGCCTACACACAGGGGAAAGCGTGCAGATTCGGATTCATCCAGCTGCTGAGCACACAGGATATGTCTTTGTCCGAATGGATGGGTCTTATCCTATAGAAATTCCTGCAAAGGTGGAGTATGTGGTAGACTTTATGCGATCTACTACATTGGGAAAGGAGAATGTACGCATTCACACCGTAGAACATTTGCTAGCTGCCCTTATTGGGATGGGTGTTTCTAATGCCCGAATAGAAGTATGGGGACCTGAGATTCCTATCTTAGATGGAAGCGCTCTCCCCTTCGTAGAAGGCATACAGCAAGTCGGACTTCAATCTCAAAAGGAGCCTCAGCAATTTTATCACATAGAAGAGCCTGTTCATTATCAGAATAAAGAACGAGGAGTAGATATTGCAGCCTTTCCTTTTGATGGATTCCGAGCTACTGTGATTGTGGATTATAATTCCCAGGTGCTGGGTATCCAGCCAGCGACCTTGGTAAGGTGGGAAGATTTTCCTGTGGAGGTGGCTCCCGCCCGGACTTTCTGTCTGCTTTACGAGCTGGAGGAACTTCATCGCTTAGGATTGATTCGAGGGGGTACATTAGAAAATGCTATCGTTATTGTGGACCGAGCTTATACGCCTGAGGAGCTTAAGCGAATAGGTACCCTCTTTGGCTATCCTGATGTGCAGGTAGTGGAACAGGGCGTACTAAATAATACCCCTCTCCGATTTGAAAATGAGCCAGCTCGCCATAAGTTACTAGACCTGATTGGGGACCTTGCCCTTCTAGGAGCCCCTCTTCGGGGTCAAATCGTAGCCATGCGGCCTGGTCATGCTGCCAATATTGAATTCATCCGAACCCTCAATAAACTCATCCAGAAGCGCCGAATCATAGAACGATTCCAGAAAACTCCCACTTCGGGGGGGACTGTGTTTGATATCCATGCTATTCGGCAAATTCTTCCTCACCGGTATCCTTTCCTTCTGGTAGATCGCATCACTTACTTCAGTGAGGATAGCATCGTCGGCATTAAGAATGTAACCATCAATGAGCCCTTCTTTGCGGGACATTTTGAGGATAATCCTATCATGCCAGGGGTTCTCATTTTAGAAGCAATGGCACAGGTTGGTGGCATCCTTTTCCTCAATATAGTTGAGAATCCTCAGGACTACTGGGTCTATTTTTTAGCTATAGACGGAGCCCGTTTCAAGAAGCCTGTCGTACCTGGCGACCAGCTTGTATTTAAGTTAGATATGCTTCAGCTGCGGCGAGGCATCTGTAAGATGGCAGGTAAAGCCTATGTAGATGACAAGCTAGTGTGTGAGGCGGAACTGACCGCAAGCTTAGTAGCCAAGAGCTCCCTCAAGCCTTCCTATGCAGCCAAGGCTTCTTCTGGAGGGGATAGGTCTTAGATATGGGCGCTCGTGGCTCTTCCGGAATCTCTCTTGCTCAATGGAAGGGGGTGAAAGTTGGGCCCTTATCGGTCCGAATGGCTCAGGCAAAAGCAGCCTGTTATCAGTACTTGCGGGCTTCCTTACCCCCACTATTGGACGAATTGAACGATATGTTCAGCCTCAGAGGCTTGCGTGGCAATCCCCCCATGTACAACCGCCCCCTGAGCTACGAGTCGGAGATATCGTACGAGATTGGAGCCGACAGAAGGAGGTATCTTTTTCCTCCTCCTTCTATGAGCAGTGGGCTCTTCCCCCTGAAAGACCCCTTTTCCAGCTCTCTGCAGGTATGCGTCAGCGGCTCTTTATAGCTCTAAGCCTCTCTCTACCAGAGGGTATCTTGTTACTGGATGAACCCTCAGCTTTCTTAGATGAGAGCTATCGTGATCGCATCCACACCGAGCTGATTCGCCGACAAGGCAATCCCTCTTTTCTCATTATATGTGCTACGAATGATCCCTCCGAAGCTTCACTCTTTCAAAAGAGTCTATATTTGTCATCCGATGGAACAAACTAATAGAGGATTTTTACTCTGGATTTACTGCCTCTCCTTCCTTTCAGCTCAGACGGTAGAGCCCCTGCAGATTCTGAACACAATGATAGAACGCACAGGCACCCTTCAGACCTTGCGCTATGAACTCAAAAAATATGAGCGTATCCAAGGCAAGCTCCTCTTGGAGCACATGCGATTCAAGCTGCGTCGGGCACCCTTCGCTGTGTATGGGTATCAAATAAGTCCTCGCAAGGGCGTAGAGGTGCTGTATCCAGCTGATCCAAATACCGACCGTATCCTTGTGAAACCAAATACCTTCCCATACATTTCGCTCACTTTAGATCCGCACAGCGACATTGTTTTAGAAAATCAACATCAGACTATTAGGGCTGTGGGATATGACCAGACCCGCTCTCTTCTGATAGCAGCAAGAGAGCGATACAGAAGTGAGCTTTCCCGTTTAGTCAAATATGAAGGCTCTCTGATATGGGACGGACATAAGTGTCACAAGTTGATCCTTCAGCCACCGAATTACCAGATTCAAAACTATACTGTAAAGGCTGGGGAAGACTTGTTTTCAATTGCTGAGAAGCTGCATGTGAGCTGGTACAAAATCATGGAGCTTAATGGCCTCAAATCTCCAACAACCACCCTAAAGTCTGGTCAAGTCCTCAAAGTTCCTTCAGACTACGGGAAGCTTATCCGAGTGATTATAGATGCGGAGCGGTACATCCCCCTTATGTTAGAGGTAGAAGATGAGCTTGGAGTATATGAACGGTACGAATATTACTCGGTGGAAGTGGATCCAGCGCTGACAGAAAAAGATTTCTCCCGCAATAATCCGGAGTACAAATTCTAAGCCTATGTTGAAGATAGACCTTACGGGTAAAGTCATTGTCGTCACTGGTGGAGGAACTGGATTAGGACGCTCCATGACGGAATCCTTCGTCCAATGTGGAGCCCAAGTAGCCATCTGTGGACGCCGCACCCAAGTAGTGGAAGAAACTGCTCGGGCGCTGGGTCCTGCAGTTCGCGCCTATACCTGTGATGTCCGCAGTTGGGAAAGTGTAGATGCCTTCCTCTCACAGGTAGTCCAGGACTTCGGGAAGCTGGATGCTGTAGTGAATAATGCGGCTGGGAATTTCCTTGCGGCTTCGGAGACCCTCTCCCCTCGGGCGTTTCGGGCAGTGGTCGAGATCGTACTGATGGGTACCTTTCATGTGAGTCGTTGGGCTGGGGCTTATTGGATTGAGAAGCGTCTGCCAGGCCACATCCTGAATATCGTTACTACCTACACGGATACGGGGTGTGCTTTCGTACTTCCATCAGCAGCGGCAAAAGCAGGAGTTCAAGCTCTAACTCTCTCTCTTGCATATGAATGGGCACCTTACGGCATTCGCGCAAATGCCATCGCTCCGGGACCCTTCCCTACGGAGGGTGCATGGTCTCGCCTCATGCCAGGAAAGGACTTTGAAGAGATGTATCTCAAGCGCCTTCCTACCGGTCGCTATGGCAACCATGCCGAATTGGGGGCACTTGCCGCCTTCCTCCTCTCGGACTTAGCTCCTTATATTACTGGCGCCGTGATACCTATAGATGGAGCCGAGAGACTTCAAGGAGCGATGTTTAACTACTTAGCCCAAATTTCAGATAGAGAGAGTCTCAAAAACATATTTGAGTCTATGCGTCAAGCAGCAAAAGCTGCCCAGCAATCTCCTTAAGCGAGAATCTTCTCTTCTATAAGAGGGTATGATACTCTTAGAAAGGCTACCGAAGGTTTTTGTTTTATAAGTTTTGTTTGAAACTCACGATAAAGGCGGCTCTTTGGATGCGCCCTTCTTCTATCGGCCAATACACCTCAGCGGCCAGAGGAAATCGCAGTATATGGAATACAGCTCCTGTTCCAATGCTCATAAGAAATGGACTTTTGAGCGTCTGGACGGAGATGACGAGAGGTGGGCGATAAATATACTCCGCATCTATCGGATTTTTTTGAGAGAAAGGATTGCCTGTAGTCCATACCGTACCTATGTAGTACCCAATCTGCCACTCAAAGTTATAGAGAGGTCGCATGGGCAGATGAGGCTCTCGTCTCCACGCTAATAGGGGGAATCGGGCTACTGTGCTCAAGCATAGTAGCTGGCGACCACGTCGGGCTTGATAAGGGAAGCCAGGTATAGACACATACTCTGTCAGAAGGTAACCTGCGGGCTCTGTCAGGAGAGGAACTTGATCCCGATTCTCAAACTCATAGTTAACCCATTGAGGCACACCTCCTAAAAGGAAATAGCGTCCTTGCATACCCCCCGCCATAGCTATTCCCTGAAAGTGGAAGACCACTCTTTCAAAGAGGGGCTGGAACCGTTCTATATGAGTCCCGACCAGCGGATAGCTCCATTGGATGCCCCATCGGTAGGCTTCTCCACGAAGGGTGCCCCGCCAGCCCTTCCAGATAAAGCCCTCTCGTTCAGCAAGCCTTTTGTATGTCAGCTGAACCGCTCCACCTAACCATCGGCTCTGACGCGAGAGGTCCATATCACCCACACGCCCCATATGGTAGCGATTGGAAAGCAAACCTGTAACTCGTCCTTCCAAAGAGAAGAAAGGAGTAAGAGGATAGCGAAGTCCAAGGCTGCCTTGCCAAGTAGTGATTCGGAGGGTGTACTGATAGCGGCGAGCAGGGAAGAAATGACTCTGCTTATAGAGCTCAGCCAATGGTTGCAGGCGGCTGCGATGACGCGTGTAGCTGAGCCGCAGCTCTGAACTGCGAAGGTCTAAATAGGGTCGCCATACAAAACCCCATTCATGATCTCCATGCCAATCCCGCACTCTAAGGTCCACCTGCCATCCCAGCCGTATCAGCGGATGAAACACGGGAAGTGAGCGAAAATCCCATAGAATCCAATGATAAGGCACAGCACCTAAGGCTCGTGAAGAAGGTATATCCAAGGTCGTTTTAGATGGTCGCTCAGGAAACAAGCGTGAGCGACTTTTTCGTCGGGGAGGACGCCCTACCTCTTCATCAAAAAGGTAAAAGGGATGGCGCTCAGTAGTAGGAGTATCCACCTTAGAGGTATCTAAAGGAAGAGAAGGAGGCAAGGTATAGGCCCCCAAATAAGCGGTACGCCGCTGTAGTCGCAACTGTACGATCTCAGCAGCAGCTAAAGAAGGAAAAACAGCCCCCTCTTTCAAAAGAGAAGAAAGAGGAGCTTTTGCTAATCGGAGCCTGCCGCCCCTATACTTGAGAAAGTAAGCATAGGAAGAGGAAATACCAGCCCATCCCCTGATATTGTCCAGCTGCCATACAGCAGGGTATGAAGTGTCCATCGTAAAGTGCCATGGATGTCCCATCCCATTGACGTCAGAGACGGTGATAAGGAGCGTATCATAGTCAATCCACCCCCCTTCTATGCTATAAAATGAAGGATAAGGAAGTGCTTGCCATCCTGTTTCTTGCTTATACACTGGACGAAAAGGCTCCCACAGCACTGAAAGGGGAGCAAGTCGGCTAGTGTCTGGTTGCCATACGGCGTAGAGGCGACCCTTCCAACGCTTAGGATAGAGAAGGTCGCCTGTCGCTTCCCCCACTACCCTCAGCTCACCCTTAGGCATAGAAAAACTGTATAAACGGACTTGCCCATCTGAAGATAAACCAGAGAAGAGGAGTTGGTCTTCGCTTTCCCATGAGAGCCCTTGGAGAGCCAGCACGGAAAGGGGATACTTTTCGTATCGCTGGGCTTCCCGACTCCATCGCCAGAGAATAAGTCCTTGTCTTTCGTAGCTTGTCCAAACCAGACGATTTTGGGGAGAGAAGCTCATACTCACCACTGGATCGTAGTAGCTCAGCTTCCATGACCAAGCACCAGGTAGCTCGTAGATTTGACCTTGCAGACGAAGGAAGTAAAGTACCTTCCCCTCCCGAAGGGTAGCAAATGCCCGAATCTCTTCATCGGAGGAGACAGCCGCAGCGATGAGGGAGCGACGCTCTACTTCATTCTCGGTAGAGACTTCTTCATAGGCGCCAATGCTACGAAGGAATTCTTGCCACTTCTCCCACAGCTCCTCTTCACTGAGGTTGAGGGTCAAGTGGAGCGCTTCACTAATGCTGCGAGTAAGACGCGTCATGTATAGGAGATCTATAATCTTCCGCTGTCCGTAGGTACGATAGAGCCAGTACCAGATTGACTTATACAGACTCTTATAGAAAGGGGAAGGGAGTTCAGAGCGACGGGCAAGGTCCTCTAACAGAGAGAAAGAAAACCCCTGAAGCCGAGCAAGATCCTCTCCCAGCCATCCTTCGCCCCAAAAGTAAGCAAAGCCCCATAAAAACCAGTGAGGAAGATATAAAAGGGAGCGGTTCTGGACCCGCATCCCTTCAGAAAAGTACAGATGATACAAGATACTCGCAAATACTTCGCTTCGTACGAAGGCAGCGGTTGCAGCCCGAGTCGGTAGTGGATAGACAGACACGATTGGGGAAGGAGGAAGGAGCATGCCCTGAGGATTGAAGGGAGGGGTCTGAACCCAATTGTACGGGGAGGGATGAAGACGAAGCACAAACCTAACTCCCGGCTGAAATTCTAAAAGCGTCGTAAGCTCGCGGTAAGCATCAGAGCCCCATATACCCACACTTCGGGCCAGTCCCTCATGTCCCACTACATACCACACAGTTACCTCCCCTATTTCCATTGCCTGCCACCGCTCAATGGGCGGCTCATACCACACCTGCATCCATAGCAGGCTCACAAACGCGAAAAGGCTACTCACTTATTCTACAAAACAAAGAAACTGAATTATACCTTTGCCCCATGCGCTTCTTACTTCTGGTTGCCTTGGCTTTTGGTTTTGCCCAGAAGAAGCCAAAGTCTTCCTCCTCAAACCTCCCTGTCAGCCCAGCTCGCAAAATATATGAGCAAGGAGTGAAGTACAATGATCCCCTTCTTCAGATTTTTGCTCTGCACTGGCAGCTAGCCGAAGAAGGAGAACGCTTTGGACTGAGAGATACTTTAGCTCAGACCTACTTCAAGGCAGGTTTTTTCCGTCAGGCAATCGCAGTAAGTGAGGAGCTTTTACGGGAACAACCTCGCAATGCTGATTTAGCTGAGGTACGAGCCCTCTCTTACTTTTACCTCCAAGACAGTAAAGGAGCACTGGAAGCCTATGAAAAGCTTTATGAGATTACCCAGTCTCCTCAGCATCTATATCAGGTCATTACCCTCCAATTCAACCTCCAGCGCTATGGGGAATGCCAAATGAACATAGATCGCCTTTTGAGCATGCCAGAATCGGAGCGACTAACTGTGCGCATTTCCACACCAGAGGGACAAACACAGGATGTGCCCCTCCGAGCCGCAGCCTTGAATGTACGAGGAGTCCTTTTCCGCCTTCAAAAAGAGGATGAACGGGCTCGGAAAGCATTTGAAGAGGCTCTTAAAATTTTCCCCGATTTTCTATTGGCTAAAGGCAATTTAGAGGAAATGAACCGTCAGTCCCCCTCCTCTCCTAATCCTGAGGGGCGACGCTAAGCCCTAAAACCACCTGTGCTTAGCATGTGAGGAAAAAGTGGAATAAACTTCCGTGTAAGCATAGTATATTTGCCAAGTGGGCATGTGGAAAAAGGAGCCTTCAACAAATGGAGCATATGAGAAAGCCCTTTCGCTCTTAGGAGAAGGGAGTCATACGAAAGGGGAATTTTCTACGCCTGGTAATCTGCGCATAGAAGGTACTTTTCATGGTCGCCTGCGTGTAGGAGGGCGGCTCGTGATAGCTCCCTCAGCAGAGATTACAGGCTCCGTCCATGCGGGACAAGTTCATATAGCTGGCCAGTTTTCAGGGGAACTAATCGTAGAAGAAACAGTAGAAATCGCCTCTACAGCCAAACTCAAAGGAGAGCTAAAGGCACGACGAATGGAAACCCAGAAAGGCGCTAGCTTGGAGGTACGATGCTGGGTCGGGGAAGAGGCCTTTCCTTCTGTAACTCCTACCACTGAGCCCCAAGAGCTAACTACTGCGGCTGATGGGAAAAATCGTCGCTAAGCATTGCGACGCTTCTCCATCATTGCCTGGTTTCTTTTTGTGAGCCCTTCTTGCCAAACCCCCGAGGAGAAAGGTCCTTCTCCAGACTGGGTAGAGAGACGCCGAAACTTTCCTGCTTATAAAGCTCATGGGTATAAGCTCCGATGGATAGACACCACCGGTTCCATCGTCCATCTTGTCGCTCGGGAAGTGGCTCGCCTGCAACAGCGGGACACTAGTATGTGGTACTTACAGGGGAACGTACATGCTATGCGCCTCAATTCGCGGGGTGAGACCCTGGAAAATCTTCAGAGTCAAGAAGCTCAGGTATTTCTTGACAGAGGCATATTCATTGCCCAGAAAGATGTGAGATTGAGTGGAGTGAAGGGACTTCGCTTAGAGACAGATCACTTAGTTTGGGATCAGCAGCGGCAGCTTATGATAGCAACAGGATGGGTTCGGATTTACACAGCTCAAGAGACCCTTCGAGGTGAAGGGCTTGAATATCACACGCACCTTCACACTTATCGCCTTCGCCGAACCCGCGGAGTAGTAACAGTGCCTTCCCTGTGAGTTGGATCCTTCTTCTCTTTTTTGCCTTAGGATTGAGTGCATGGGCAGCTGGCAGTGAGATGAGCTGGGTCTCTGCCAATCCCCTTCATTGGGAAAGTCAATACGCTCGTCATCCACGACGCTGGCGACTGGTTCAGTTTTTTCTCCGACATCCTCGCCGCCTCCTTGTAACGCTTCTTCTGGCAAATAACATTGCTCTGGTTCTTTTCTCTGTCGCTTTGAGTGCCCTTCTTCTCCCTGTTACAAACTCAAATCCAGCTACAGGCTTCTGGATAGAGACGCTGACAGGGACCCTCCTTCTTCTGATTGCGGGAGAATACCTTCCCAAAGTCCTTTTCCAGCGGTGGCAGTTTGCTTTGCTACCCTTAGTGTTGCCCTTCACTGCTTTAGCTTATGCGCTTCTCGCTCCTGTAGTGGAACTGCTGTACTTTCTGACAAAAAGATTATATGCCCCTTTCCAGATTGAAGAAAAAGCCTTTTTGAAACCCCTTTCCCGAGAGAGCTTAGTAACTTTCGTAGAAGCTCCTGAAGCTCAACTCCGAACTGTACTTTCTCGGGCTTTAGCCTTGAGCGAGACTCCCGTCCAGGAAATTATGGTCCCACGGCAAGAAGTGATCGCAATTGACCAACAAGCCTCCATAGAGGAATTGAAACGATTGTTTATTCAGTCCGAACGCTCTCGGGTCCTAGTGTATGATAAGAGCTTAGATCATGTGGTAGGATATGTATATGTCAGGTCTCTTCTCCAAAAAGCCCAGAATATTCGGGAGATTCTGGAACCGATTGTATTTGTGCCAGAGAACATGCCCGTTACTCGTCTTTTAGAGGAGCTAGTCCGAGAGAAGCGCTCTATTGCGGTAGTAGTAGATGCGCGCGGAGGCATGGCAGGGCTCGTCACTACAGAAGACCTCGTAGAGGAAGTTTTTGGGGAGATTCAGGATGAGTATGAAGAGCCACCTGCCCACGTAGAGCGTATGCCTGCACCAGGGATATATGAGCTGGATGGAGCTTTGGAGATTGACTATGTCAATGAAAAATATAATCTTTCCCTGCCCACTGGGCTAGCTATCACTCTCGGAGGATTGGCTTTACATTTCTTAGGATACATCCCTCAGAAGGGAACTGTATGGAAAGCATACGGCATGCAGTGGGAGGTACTCTCTGCCACACCTAAGCGCATCCTAACTTTGCGTTTGCATCGTCTATGAGCTTGTATCGAACCATAGATCCTGCATCTCTGAGCTTAGCTGAATGGCACCCTTATATGATTGGTAGCGTCATTCCCCGCCCTATTGCTTGGGTCACGACAATAGATGAGCAGGGCCATCCGAATTTAGCCCCCTTCAGCTACTTCAATGTCTTTAGCAGCAAGCCCCCAATAGCTGCATTCTCCCCTAGTACCAGCGCAAGAACAGGTCGCCCAAAAGACACCCATCTAAATCTTTTAGAAGTGCCTGAATGTGTGATCCATATAGTCCCATATGATCTGGCTGCTCGTATGAATATCACTACGGGCGAATATGAGCGAGGCATCAATGAAATTGAGCGAGCTGGATTGGAGACCCTTCCCTCGGAAGTGGTACGCCCTCCCCGCATTGCCGGCACCCCCGTCCAAATGGAAGCAAAAGTAAAACAAATTCTCCCTCTTGGAGACAACCCAGGAGCGGGGCAACTGGTATTAGCCGAGATTGTCCGATTGCACTTATCCGAATTCATTTTGAATGAGAAAGGCCTCCCTGATCCTCGTAAAATGGACGTAATTGCACGATTAGGAGGCTTCTGGTATATTCGCCTTCTTCCAGAGACCATTTTTTGGATGAAGCAGCCGCGGAACCCTGCGGAAGTGCTATCTTGGCACGAGCTGCCCGAAGACCTTAAGCAAAGTCGGATTCTGACCGCTGCTGAAATAGGGCATCTTCTTGCTCATCGTCCTCCCGATGCAGATAAGCTTCGTCATTTGCCAGCTCCACCTGATCCTGATACTCTCCATCGTCAAATCCAAGCTCTTCTTCCTGACCGAGCAGCTGAAGCCTGGATGCTCTATATTCAAGCCGTACAGTCAAGCTGAATTTTTTCCTCTACCTTTGCTTACATGGCGATTACCGCCTCCCTCTCCCTGCCTCAATGGGGGACTTTTGGGCTCAATGACCACAATAGCGGAGCTTTCACAGGGCGAAACTCCCTTGTAGATGATGCTCCCTATTATGCTAATCTATCCCCCGTTGATGGGGAAGCGCTTCCCTCAGTACAGCGGATTTCACTAAATACCTACGACAGAGTAGTCCAAGAGGCGGAGCGTGCCTTCAAAAGGTGGCGCCTCATTCCAGCCCCTCGGCGCGGTGAGGTAATCCGCATCTTCGGAGAAAAAGTCCGCCGAATGAAGCCCGAGCTAGCCCGAATTATCAGCTATGAGATAGGAAAAACCTATCAGGAGGCTTTAGGGGAAGTTCAGGAAGTGATAGACATGTGCGACTTTGGCGTGGGTCTTTCTCGCCAGCTTTATGGGCTAACAATGGCCTCAGAGCGTCCTCATCACCGCCTCTTTGAGCAGTGGCATCCCTTAGGCGTGGTAGGAATTATCACAAGTTTCAATTTTCCTGTTGCTGTGTGGGCCTGGAATGCAGTTATTGCAGCTGTGTGCGGCGACACCACTGTATGGAAACCCAGTGAGAAAGCTCCGCTCTCTGCACTCGCCATTTTTTCACTCCTGCGAGAGGCAGTAGAGGAGACCGACACTCCAGAAGGCGTTTTCAACCTCGTGATTGGTGATGCTAGCCTTGGTCAGCAAATGGCAAGCGACAGTCGGCTGCCTTTGATCTCAGCGACAGGCTCGGTACGAATGGGACGATCTGTCGCTCAGCAGGTGGCAAAACGCCTGGGTCGTACTCTCTTAGAATTGGGCGGAAACAATGCCGTGATTGTTTCGCCTCATGCCCACTTAGATTTAGCCCTGAGGGCTGTAGCGTTTGCCGCTTTAGGTACATCGGGGCAGCGCTGCACTACTCTACGGCGTCTCATCCTTCACGAGCAGATTTATGATGAATTTCTCTCCCGTCTGCTCAAAGTATATGAACAGGCTGTTACTCGTATTGGAAATCCCCTCCATCCCGATACGCTCATAGGTCCGCTAATTGATAAAGCGGCAGTCCAAGCCATGCAGGATGCCCTTCATGAAGTGAAAGCCATGGAAGGTACGGTACTATTCGGGGGCGAGGTGCTGGAAGGACCAGAATATAAAAGCGGCTGCTATGTACGCCCCGCTATTGTAATCGCTGAAAATCACTGGCCTGTGGTTCAGCGAGAAACTTTCGCCCCGATCTTGTATGTAATGAAGTACCGTACCATAGAAGAGGCTATAGAGCTGCAGAATAGCGTCCCGCAAGGGCTCTCCTCCAGTATATTCACCGATAGCTTACGGGAAGCAGAACTCTTTCTGAGCCCTGCCGGTTCGGATTGTGGGATAGCAAATGTAAATGTGGGTCCTTCGGGTGCTGAAATAGGAGGGGCCTTCGGTGGTGAAAAGGAAACCGGCGGTGGACGCGAAGCAGGTTCTGATGCATGGAAAGCCTATATGCGACGCCAAACCGTAACCATCAACTACGGTACAGACCTTCCCTTGGCTCAGGGCATTCAGTTTGAGGTTTAGAGCGTGATTAAGGGTAAAAAAGTAGTCGTCGTCCTTCCAGCATATAATGCGGCGGCTACTCTGGCTGCTACTCTCGCCGAAATCGATCGCCAGCTCGTGGATGAGATTGTACTGGTTGATGATGCAAGTCAAGATCAAACAGCCGAACTGGCACGCCAATTAGGCATTACTCATATCATCGTTCATCAGCACAATAGAGGATATGGGGGAAATCAAAAAACATGCTATACCTATGCCCTCCAGTTAGGAGCTGATATCATTATCATGCTGCATCCAGACTACCAGTACACACCGAAACTGCTTCCAGCTATGGCTCATCTCGTCGCCTCAGGACTCTATCCTGTAGTTTTAGGCTCACGCATTTTGGGGGGTGGTGCCCTACAGGGGGGCATGCCGTTGTATAAGTACATTGCTAACCGCCTACTCACAGCTTTCCAGAATCTTCTTATGGGGTCTAAGCTCTCAGAGTACCATACAGGCTATCGCGCCTATAGCAGAGAAGTTCTTGAGGCGCTCCCATGGCATTACAATAGTGATGATTACATCTTTGATAATGAATTTCTCTCTCAGGTTTTATATGCAGGTATTCGTATTGGAGAAATATCTTGTCCTACCCGATACTTCCCAGAAGCCTCCTCCATCAACTTTCGTCGAAGCCTTTGGTACGGGCTGGGGGTACTCCGAGTAACGCTTGAATTTCTTTTAGCTAAGTTAGGAATTTATCGACACCCCCGTTATCACATAAAGAGGAAAGCAGCGGAGCAGTCTTCGGAACCCCCTAACGACTCCATAAAAGTTCCTCTTATGGAAGTTCAGAAAATCTCCTACTCTCCTAAGGCATAATGCATACTCAAAAAGCGTAGAGTTAGATGCATAACATCAGAGAGGAATAGGGCTCGCATTGCTTGAATCCTCTTACCGCCATGCCATGGACAGGAAGAGAGGCTACAAGAAAGCTCTGCCCATTGAAGCAGTGCAAAGGGACTGGGCAGATTCTCTCCGCCCTCTTCTCCCGCAAGCCCCTTGGGGAAAAATACTTATAGGTTCTTCAAGCCGTCTTTTGGGCTTCTAAGAAGCGCACCTCTGGCTCAAGGCGAATACCCCACCTTTCCCATACAATTCTCTGCACCTCCCGAGCTAACGCCAAAAACTCATTGGGAGTGGCTTTCCCCCTATTCACCAGCACAAGGGGCTGTTTCTCATACACTTCAGCATCTCCAATGCGGTATCCTTTGAGTCCCGCCCGATCTATCAGCCACGCTGCCGGTACCTTGAAAGACCCGTCTGGCATGGAATAAAATGGGATCTCAGGGGCTTGTTGCTGAAGCCGCTGTAGCTCAGCCTCCGATAAAATGGGATTCTTGAAAAAGCTGCCCGCACTCCCCTGCGCGGGAAGCTTCTCCGACCGAATAGCTCGTATAACCTGATACAAGTACCAAGGATCATGCGAACGAACTTTGTCCACTCGCTTCCTTACATCGGGATAGGTTAGAACAGGTTCGAATGACTTTTTGAGACGAAGGGTCACACGGGTAATGATGAAATCATCTTGCCATCCCTTCTCCTGGAATATGCTATGCCGATAGCTCAGTTTACAAGTATGAGCTGGGAGTTCCTGCCAGGCTTCTAACCTCTTATTCCATCCGCGCACCTTGACAAGGAAGGGGGCCAGCTCCACTCCATAAGCACCAATGTTTTGTACCACAGCTGCTCCTACGGTCCCGGGGATAGCCGCCAAGTTCTCTAGCCCATGCCAGCCGTGAGCAATGCAAAAGCGGACCCATGCATCCCAATTTTCTCCTGCCGCTACCTCCACCTCCACTTCACTTATACTTTCTCGGAGAATTTGATAGCCTTTGATAGCTCGCGTACAAAGAATAGGGGGAAGATTCCCTAATGGAAGGATATTACTCCCTTCTCCGATGATATAAGTGGCGGAGCATGCTATCTCTGGGATTTCTTCTTCTGATGGAAGGAAGAGAGCAGATGTAGAGACAGGGAGCCCTAAGGTATGATATTCATCAAGTGGAATCACCCCAGATTCGGCGACGAACGCTATTGACAATTTCTTGGGCCTCCGCACTAAAAGCCTGCCAGCTCCGACTCAAGAGAGCTCGCAGCCGTTTCTCAAAATGGTATTGCTCTGCGCAATACTCACACTGAGCAATCAATCGCTCAACTTCCTCTTTCACTTTACCCTTGAGCTGCCCGTCCAAGAAAAGTTCCAGCTTCTGAATAATCTCTTCGCACTCCTGTTCAGAATAAGGAGAGTCTGGACGGCTCAGCCCGACCGGCTTAGTCTTGCGGGACCTCATACCCATGAGAGGAGGCATAGTCTGCTAACAATTCTCTCAAGATTTTACGGGCTCGGTGAAGACGAGAGCGAATCGTACCTACAGGTATCCGAAGCACCTGACTAATCTCTTTGTAAGAGAGCCCTTCCACATCCGCTAAAATCAGGATGGTCCGAAAATCTTCTGGCAGATGCATCAGCGCATTTGTAACCTCATCCCCGAAAAGCCCCTCTGTAGGGTCTTGGTAATTATGATAGGCATAGGTATCTTCTATATCATAGATGCTCTGCTCGTTTTGACCTTCCAGAGAATACGGCTGCTTGACTGCTTTTCGGTAATGATTGATAAAGGTATTACGAAGAATCCGAAAGACCCATGCTTTAGCATTTGTAGAAGGTTTATACTGATACAGAAAACGATAAGCCCGAAATAGGGTCTCCTGCGCTAAGTCTCGCGCAATATCTTTATCTCCTACCAATCTAATAGCAAAATGATAGACAGAGGAGGCGTGAGGCATGATCTCCCGTTCAAAGATGGCATCATAAGCGGCCTTCTCCTCGGGAGACATCTCTGGCATCTTTTTGGGCTTGCGCCCTCGGGTGCGAATCTCCATATCACCAAATATAACGCATTTGACAGAAATAAAGTTCAGCCCAGTCCCCATTCTCGAGCAAAGCGCTTGAAGGTGTAGAGGTTCCAAAGGAGTTTGCGGTAGTTTGCCTGTCGGTTTTGATGTTTATCCCATAATCGACGAAGGACTTCAGGACGGAACCAGGGGTCTGGACGCAGCAGTTCAGCTGCTATCGGTTTGCGAAGCTCTTCTCGAAGCCACCGTGAAAGCGGCACCCCAAATCCTTTTTTTGGACGGTGCAAAACCTCCGAGGGCAAGCGCCCTTCCATCAGCTTCTTGAGAAGATATTTCGTCTGCCCTCCCCGACGACGATAGGAAAGGGGAAGGGAAGCTAAAAACGAAACCACCTGCTTATCTAAAAGAGGAGCTCGCACCTCCAGCGCATTATACATGCTGGCGCGATCTACCTTGACGAGAATATCGTCTTGAAGGTAGGTCTTATAGTAGATATACGCAGTAGAAGCATACTCGGGAGCGCTTTGAGGAACTCTTTTGAGGTAGCGCTGCAGCCATGTGCGGAGGAATGACGTAGCCTCTTTGGCATATTCAGGTGTGAGAAGGGTAGGAAGCTCTTCAGGGAGAAACGAGGCAAGCCAACGGGTATGCCTCTCTTCTATTGGTCCAGTAAAGCCTCTCAAAAATTGACGAACCTTGAAATCTAAGGCGATATTTTCGTCACTAGGAGGCAAGATCGCCTCAGCTACTGCTGTGAGTGAAGCTGCAGCAGAGGCTGACAGCCATTCAAAAAGCCAGGCATATCGGTCAGCAAGAAAGGTCGGATATCCCGCCTGCAGCTCATCTCCTCCATCCCCTCCAAGAGCTACAATTACGCGCTGACGGGCAAACTGAGACAAAAAATAAGTCGGTAGAATGGAAGCGTCCGCAAATGGCTCATCCATGAGGGGAAAAACCTCCTCCACCAATTCTAATGCCTTTTGAGGGGTCAAGATAGAGGTATGATGGTCAGTGCCCAGCTTCTGGGCTACTCTTAAAGCATAATCCCTCTCATCGTAGCTCTCTTCCGTAAATCCTATAGAGAAAGTAAGAATAGGGACTTCTCGTTGCTGCTGGGCATACCAAGCAACAGTAGAGCTGTCAATCCCTCCACTCAGGAAGACCCCCACAGGTACATCAGCTATCAGTCGTAGCCTCACTGCCTCCATAAGGAGGTTATCTAGCATGCGGACCGCTTCCTCTATGGGCGGAGCCTCTTCCGATGGAAAGGGAGGCTCCCAATAGGACTGATATTCTACAAGCTCTTTCTCTCGAACAATCATGTAATGTCCCCCCTCCAGCTTGAAAATTCCCTCTCCAATCGCATACGGAGTAGGAACATAATCTAGAATAAGATAGGCATGCAGAGCTGGCACAGAGAGCCGACGAGCAATCCGAGGATGCTGCCACAGCGCCTTGATTTCCGAAGCAAACGCAAAAAGTCCATTCTGAAAGGTGTAATAGAGAGGCTTTTTACCCATCGGGTCTCTTGCTAAAAAGAAGGCTTTCTCTACCCTATCATAAATTGCAAAAGCAAACATCCCTCGCAGCTGATCCAAACACCGCTTGCCCCATCGGATATAAGACTGAAGAAGCACCTCCGTATCCGAGGTCGTCCGAAAAATGTACCCTTCGCGCTCTAAAAGAGAACGTAATTCTTGAAAATTATAGATCTCTCCATTGAAGACAATTGCATACCGCCCATCTTCTGAAAAAAAGGGCTGATGACTGCGAGGATCAAGGTCTAAGATGCTGAGTCGAGCATGGGCCAGAACCACCTCGTCTTCTCTCCACACTCCATGATAATCTGGACCACGATAACCGATTGCCTTAATCATCTGCCAGCCCACTTTTTCATCACCCTGCCCCCAAAAGCCAGCTATACCACACATGACTCTACAAAATCATTGATTGAGAGAAATTGACTTTTTGTCGGATTTGAGTAGGAGCCCGCCCTGTAGCTTCATAATATACTCTCACAAGGAGCTCAGCCAAAATCCCAATCAATAGAAGAATCACCCCTACACTAATAAAAAGAGCCGTAAAGATAGGCAGTGGGGTCTGAATAAAAGACTTTTGACCTGTAAATTTGTAATATAATGCCCAGAGGAACGACCCTGTCCCTAGCAGAATAGAAATAAGACCCACGCCGCCAAAGAACTGGATGGGACGCTGGAGATATCTATCTAAAAATAATATCAGAATCAAGTCCAATAGAACCGAGATGACTCGCATCATGCCATAATGGCTTTTCCCGTATTTACGAGGATAATATTCAACGGGCAATTCAGTGATGCGTCCACCCTCCCACTTAGCATAGATGGGGATGAAGCGATGCATTCTTCCATAGAGTCGAATGGGGGCTAGGATTTCTCGCCGATAAGCTTTCAAGGTGCAGCCATAGTCATGGAGATGAACGCCTGAGATGAAGCTGATAAGGGCATTCGCCACAATGGAGGGAAGGCGACGAGTGAGCCATTGACCTTTCCATCGATCCTTCCGCCAGCCGCTAACTACATCATATCCCTCTTCCAGTTTTGCAATAAGCCGAGGAATGTCTTTAGGATCATTTTCTAAGTCAGAATCCATCAGAATAATAATCTCACCCTGAGCATGAAGAATGCCAGTTTGAATGGCAAGAGTTTGACCATAGTTTCGTCGCAATACAATCAGCCGCATCCACGACCTATGGGCAGCCAACTCACTCAAAAGATGAGCAGAGCCATCTTGTGATCCATCGTCCACGAAAATAACTTCAAAGTCCTCCGCTACCTCAGGCAAGACAGCCTCTAATCTCTCCACCAGTTCAGGCAGTCCCTGCACTTCATTATATACAGGAATCACGACCGAAACCCTCACTCAGGCAAAGGTAGGGACGAGAAAAACTTTTTTCTTCTTTGGGATTATGAGCTATGAATGGGCGAGAGAGAGGATAGCTACGGCGGCTCTTCGGGCTGGACGATCTCCTAATGAGATTACCCTCCTCGTTGTGAGCAAAGGCCAGCCCCCCTCAGCCATTCAAGCCTTGTATGACAAAGGTCAACGCCTCTTCGGAGAGAACCGTGTCCAAGAGCTCCTCAAAAAGAAACCCCTTTTGCCTTCAGATATTCAGTGGCATTTGATTGGATATCTCCAAACGAATAAGGTCAAACAAGTACTTCCCCACATCACCCTTTTTCATGCACTGGACAGAGAAGGTCTCTTAGAGGAGATAGCCCGTCGGGCTGAAAAGCCGCTTCCCACTCTCATAGAGGTGAAAGTAGCCCAGGAAGAAACGAAGCATGGCATCCCTCCAACGGAGGTAGAAAGATTTGCTGAGCGTGTGATGAAAGAGCCACATGTAATTCTGAGAGGCATCATGGGGATGGCCAGCTTGACCCATGACCGCACTCAAATCAGAAGGGAATTTCGCCAGCTGAAGCAGATATTTGACCGACTTCGCACTCGGTACCCCGAAACGCCAATTGATACCTTGAGCATGGGTATGTCCAATGACTTTGAAATTGCCATAGAAGAGGGTAGTACCCTCGTGAGGTTAGGTACAATAATTTTCAGTAGTTGAAATCCTCAAGGAGAAGCCCTTCGGGCTCTCCCCTCCCTTGCAAACTCGGTTTTTTTCTTTATGCCGAAGAAGCGCTTACTCCCTAAGCTTGAAGAGACGCCTCTGTATTTACACTCGCTCAAGCGCCCTGAGCTTTATTCTCTACATAGTATTGTCTTTATATCTTTGCGGGCATGAAGTACCTTGTACTCGGGGTTTGCCTAATTTCCTTGACAGGGCTTCAAGCACAGAATGTCGGGATTGGCACCGCATCTCCTTCCCAGAGGCTTCATGTAGCTGGAAATGTGCAGATAGACGGGGCTCTCATGCCAGGAGGGCAAGCGGGAAGTGTAGGTGCCCTTTTATACTCAAATGGGAGTAACACTCCTCCTCTATGGCTATCTCCTCCTTCAGATGCCAGCCAAGTTTTGGGGAGTGCAGCCAGTGGCACGAACTTCATCCCTACCTGGACAAGTGGAAATGGACTTTTCTGGCGTCTGATTGGGAATAGTGGGACTAATGTGTCCAATAACTTCATCGGTACCACTGACAATGTCAGCCTTGCTTTTCGTACAAATAATATAGAGCGCATGCGGATTACCACAGACGGGAACGTGGGAATTGGAACCTCAATTCCAGAAGGACGTCTAGATGTGCGCCAGCCTTCAGATAATGAAGTAGCCCTATTTACTACCTACGGTGCAGTGAATAGGATTTTTCTACGCAGGGCACAGGGTAGCATAAGCGCCCCCAGTGCTACCAGCGCTTCCGAGACGGTGCTCGGTCGCATAGATGCTCAAGGATACAATGGCTCTACGTTTACTTCTGCGGCTCGCATAGAGATGACTACCGATGCTGCTGGCGGTACTAGCACCGATATGCCTGGACGGATTACCTTCCATACTACGCCAGATGGCAGTGGCACCCTCGTAGAGCGCATGCGAATCACGAATGCAGGGTACGTAGGAATAGGCAATTCCAACCCCGACCACTACCTCGTAGTAGGACCAGCCGCTGGAGGTCGCCATTTGGTCATCAATGATATCCCCCAAGCTCGCTGGGGCTTTGCTACAGGCGGTCATGACTTGGCTGTGCAGAATGATTGGGGCGGCACTTGGACTACTCGGATGATAATCACTGAGATCGGGAATGTAGGCATTGGAACTACTGACCCCCAAGTCTTGCTGGAAGTTTTCGCCCATCAGACAGGTAACACTGCCATAGGTGGGCGGATTCGGCTCTCAGCTAATGGAGATGGCGGACGCCGAACCTATTTAGACTTCGCGCCGTGGCGAGGTCGGCCCGGCGGACCTGCTGCTCAGATCATCGGTGAAGACGATAATAATGCCAGTGCCCATCTCCGGTTCTACACCGCCCCGCCAGGAAGCGGCGGCAATCCTGCCCCCCAAGAGCGCATGCGCATCCAGTCCACGGGCGAGATATTTGGGCGCTTTAGGCATGTAACGCATCATACACTTTACAATAGTGCATGGACAGGTAATCCTGGAAATCGAGTTCTCTGGTTCCCATGTCCTGGAGGGGATGGTTGCGACGACTCTCAAATAGGGGGAACAGGTACTCCGGGTTTGAATGATTATAGACAGCAGTGGACAGCCCCTTTTGCGGGGCGGATCGTTAGAGTGGTGATCCGAGCGGGAGCAGATAGCGGCTCTAATCCTGAGTTCCGGGGCCGGATCTGCCGTTCCTTTAATGGGGTCCACGCCATCATGAGTGATATAGATGGAGCTAATGATAACGACTGGCGCGCCTTTAACTGCACTCAGAATAATACCTTCAATAGAGGAGACCGCATAGCTGTAGGATTGGATATGAACTGCACAGGCTGCTATGCAGAGGATACCGCTTATTATGTGGCGATTATATGGGAATTTGAGGTATGGGACTAAATGAGAAAGATTGAGAAGGTGCCTCAGAGCATGAGCAGCTGCATCCGAAGTAGGACTTCCGAATACACAGCCATGCTTGCGGGCTGGCGAGCCCAATAACGAAATTCTGAACTGCAATTAGGCAACTACACCTGCTCCCTTCCTATGGTCTCATAAACCACTAAGCATACCTCTATCATCGCCCGAGTATTAGCAGACAGCTCAGCGAAGGTTTCAGATAGAAAGCGAACATGAGTAAGTATGACATGGAAATTTGAGTATGTACTCCAGTGTTTTATATGCAAGGGGCGAAGCAGGCATCGCCTGCTTCGCCAGAAAACGATTCTCTCCTCAGAAGGAGTCTAAGGCGAATCTTGTCCTCACACTCGCAAAAGGGCGACCTGCTCGCCTACATCATATACAGGGCTTTTCTCAGCCGCTAAGAGGATACTACTAGCAAGCGCTGAGCGATATCCACCACCACAATAGACGGCGACGGGTTTATCCGTCGGCAGCTCATGGAGTCGCTCACGCAGCTCCGCTAATCGAATCCGGAAAGCATGAGGAATAAGAGGATCAGTACCTATCTCATCTGGGTCTCGGACATCCAGCACAGTATAGTTCCGACCATCCTCTCGCAATTTCAGCACCTCTTCCACAGGCATAAGCTGAGGTCCATCTTGATTAGCATATTCTACACCGATAAAGACACCCCTCAGGTTCGCCTCATATCCAATTGCTAAAACCTGATCAATCACTGACTCATAAGCTGCCTGGGAGCCGACCACCAAGTAATACGGTTCATTTGGATCAATTATTGTACCGAGCCATGTGGCTAAGCTTTTGCTGAGAGGGATATTAAGAGCGCCTTTCAAATGTCCTCGGCGGAAAATATGGGCAGCTCGCACATCCACTACAAGGGCACTCGCTTCTATTTGAGCGGCAGATTCTACTGTGAGTGCCCCTAAAATTCTGATTGAGCGGAGGGCCTCTTCATAACCTGTCGGTCCCCGCCGATTCACCTCTACGCTGTGGGGGAAGTACTTAGGGACGTGGGGTTGCCCACTAACCAAGGCTTCCACAAAGGTGGATTCATCCACTGTATGAGCCAGAATAACTGCCCAATTTTCTAACCGTTCTACACCGATACTGCTGGCATTGAGCTGCTTGAGAGCCTTACCGCAGAGAGTTCCAGCCCCATGCGCTGGATACACGAGTGTTGTCGGCTTGAGAATCTGAAACATCCGACGCAGACTGTGATACATATCCCGAGCTTGGTCTTCCCGCTGCTTTTGAATATTGCCCGCTTTCGCTCGCAGGTCAGCTCGCCCTACATCTCCTATAAAAAGCCAATCTCCCGTAAAAGCGGCATACTCTCGCCCTTCTTCGTCATACAAAAGGTAAGTGAGGCTATCAGGAGAATGGCCAGGCGTTAGATAAGCTCTGAGAATCGCTCGTCCAACCTTGATTTCATCTCCATCTTTGAGCCCCTCATAAGGCACAGCCAAGCCAATAAGTTCACTGGCATACACTCGAGCTCCTGTTCGCTGAGCAATAGCCCAGTAGCTACTTACGAAGTCTGCATGAGGATGGGTCAGACAGGAGGCTACAATTCGGGCATTGAGTGCTTCTGCCAGCTCTAAATAGGGCCTTTCATTCCGACTAGGATCAATCACAGCCATTTCGCCATCACTGACGATGGCATAGCTGTACTGAGACAGAGGCTCGTCAAAAAACTGCTTGACAATCATAGGCGTTTACCCCCTTTCATATTCAAATCCAGCTTGAATAAGCTCTCCTATCCCTCCCGCATTATATGCCTCAAAGCCTCTCTGTCGCATAAAGGCAGCTGCCGCTTGGCTTCTGCCCCCTGAGGCACAGAAGAGAATGTAGAACTTATTCTTCTCAAGCTTCTCTACTTGGCGATCAAAGCCATTGTAGAAGTCCACATTTTGAGAACCTTTGATACGCAGCTGGCGATACTCACCAGGCGTGCGGACATCTAATAAAACCACAGACTGCGGCTGTCTGCGGTACTTTTCCAAGGCTTCACTCGCTGTGATCTTCATATCCCTTTTTTATTGGAAATCCAACTTGAGCTAAACTACGAAGTCCTCCTATACTATAGGCAGTCAAGCCCCGCTCACGCATAATTTGAGCCGCCGCTTTACTGCGATTGCCAGAAGCACAATAGAGAAAGTATATCTTTTCCTTCGGCAGCTCATTGACCTTGTTTTCAAAGTCAGAATAAAAGTCTATATTTTTAGCTCCTTTCACATGAGACTCATAGTATTCCTCCGGCGTCCTCACATCCACTATCGCTACCCGATTGCCTTCCTTTTTCCATCGCTGATATGCTTCTGAGGGCTGAAGGATGATGGGCTCCTGAGTAGTACGAAAAATAGACCCTCCTCCCATCAGCCCTAATACTCCCAGAGCCAGTATTAGCACAGATGATACTATTACAACATTGTGTCTCATAACCAGAGCATAGAACATAAATTCATATCAAAAAAGTTCCACGCCTACCCCCACCGATGTCTGCACTATGGAGAAGAGAGATGTAGAGTCCGCCTTTCTCAGCAAAAGCCAGCGGTACTTCCTTACAAATGAGAGGCGACTCAGTCTATTGGCTCTGTCGGTACTTGGAGTCCTACCAGAAGCACATCATCCACTTGAGGAAGCTGACGGGGCTCTCGCCATCTCACAAGGGTTTCTTGGAGTCTTTCTCGCTGCTTTTCAGCAGGTAGATGACAGAGCTCAGCTAAAAGAGCTCGGAAGCGTTTAGACCCAAATCGCCGTCCTTCTTCGCCGCCAAGCTGGTCTGTGTAACCGTCGGTGCTGAAGTATAACCAGTCCCCCTTCTCCAGTCTCAGGCTGTGAGTCGTAAAGCTCACCCCTCGCAGAGCGGGGATTTCACTCAGTCCTACAGGAAGAGGATCTTTCGGTAATTCTGTTGGCTCTCCATTTCGCACAAGCCAAAATGAGCGTCTTGCAGCCGCATATTCCATCTGCCATACACTCTCTACTTGATAAAACCGACACAATACCCCCTCGAAACCGTCTTTCATCTCGTCTCCTGCCGCAGGATTGAGCATTCTAATGATTTGAGCTGATAAGGTATCCAAGAGAACCCCTGGCGAGGCTTGGGGATTTTCCTTAACCACTCGCTCTAAAAGAGAGAGGGTAAGCAAGCTTACAAAAGCTCCCGGCACTCCATGCCCCGTACAATCCGCTACAAGCAAGAAAAGCTCTTTACTCCCATCCGACTCATCTCGTGCATAAAGCCAATAAATATCCCCACTAACAATGTCCCTAGGGAGAAATAGAATGAAGTTATTTGGAAAAAATTGAGAGAGAATAAATGGAGAGGGAAGGAGAGCATTTTGAATGCGTTGAGCATAAATGAGGCTATCCACGAGGTTTTGTCTTTGGGTCTCTATTAGGTCGCGTTGAGCTGCAAGTTCTTGATTAGCAGCAATAAGGGCTTCATTTTGAGCTTGAATAGTGGAGACAGCTTTTTTGACCTCTTCTTGAAGCTTGGCAGCTTGGCGACGCAGCGCCCTCAACCTATACCGAACATAGAGAAATATACCGCCTAAAACCAAAAGCCCATATAGCGCGAAAGCCCACGGACTCCGCCAAGGAGGAGGATTGATTCGGAAGCTCCACTCAGCGGAAGGTCCCCAGCTGCCGCCTACGGGACGAGCTCGGACCTCTAACACATACCTCCCCTCCGGTAGATGATAAAAGTAAGCCTTCCCTTCGCGACTCGGACGACTCCACTGCTCCCTGTAGCCCCTCAGGCGATATTGGTATTCCACATCAGGCAATTCCAAAAGACCTTGAACCAGCGAAAAATTGAAAGTCAAATCATATGAAAAATAGCTGGCCTCGAAAGGTATAAGAGAAATAGAAGGCCAAATGCCTTTGCTTTCTAAGAGCCTGAGACCCGGCTGCTCCATTTTTCCCTCCACGGATGATGTGCCGAGTTCCATCTTTTCTAAAGAACTCCAACCTTCTGGCACCCAAGGATAAGTCAAATGCCATCTCACTCTCAGGCGCGGCGAAGCTAAGGGGGAACGAGGCTTTTCCTCATACCAAAGGAGTCCCTCTTGTGTCTGGAAGAGGTAGCCCTGCTTCCCACTCCAGCGAAACCCCATGAGTTTACTCACATTGAGCGGACACAGGAGGGATACATACGCCGGCTGGGACGCAACACTTACAGTGATATAGGTCCTGATCTTTACCTGTCTGAAGGCCACATTCCGAGCTAAGAGTCCAAAGAGTCGGTGTCCTTCGCCTTGCCACCATAGCGTATCTTGACCTCCTATGAAATACAGCATCCTGTCTAAGCCTTGTTCTGGTCCTAAGGCGAAGAGTTCTCTCTCCATTAGTCCGTTCTGATTCCGATAGACTCTCCAGCAGAGGGCTGAGCGACCTCTCTTTGCAGCTTGCTCACCCCAGAGTCGTCCCTTATTATCTACGGTGAGCCCTTCGTATGAACCTTTCTCTACTTCCCAAAGCGTGTCTCCTTGAAGGAGATAGACCCCTGAGTTGCGCACGACCCAGAGCGCGCCATGGACGCCTTTGGCAATAAACTTTACGTCTTTCCAAGGAAGAGGGCGGTTGCCCTGGTAAAGAATGCTACGGCGCAGCAGCCAAATTTTTCCGTCTTCGGTTTGGCAAATGGACTCTACACTATCTATAGAGAAAATCTCCCAGCCTACTGCAGAGGCTCGAAGAAGGGGAAAAGGACCTGTAACCCACACTGCCCTTCCAGTTGCATCGGGTATGAGCTTGGCTTGAACTGTGCGGAAAGGGAAGCGAAGACGCTCCCATGCTACTCCTCCCCCCCATCTCCACACTTCCCCTTTTTGAGTCAGAACCCACAGGGTGTCCCTAATCGTTAGAAAGTCTTGAACTTCGGCTTGTGATGGGAAAGGCACCTTTTCAACAAGGTCATCTCTAAAGACAGCAATAATCTTTTCAGAGGAGAAGCAGCGTCCCGCCCACAGTTCGCCTGAGAAACCAACACAGATAAGATTTGTGCGAACATCCTCCTTTACTTCAGAGAAGATCCATTGGCCTGACGAATCCATGGAAAAGCTATGAGTCTTCGTTGTACCTCTAATGCTATTATGGGCACTGATGATAAGCTGGTCTAAATGGTAGGGTGCAGCTTCACCTGCATACCAAAGATTTCCATCGCTGTACACAAATGTCCCCCTATCTGAAGTAAAAATGGCTTTATTTTTCCCCTCCCCTGCTACGACCGAAGTGAATTGATTCCATAGGGGACGAGTCGCATAGAGGGCTTGCACCTTCCCTGCCCGCCACAAGAGAAGGCCTTGTCCTTTATTATGATCAAACGCAATTAACAAGGTGTCACCTATCCATCCTATAGGTAAGACTCGAAAGGAAGGAAAAACAAGCGCAAAAGCAGAGTCCTTTGTGTACCAAAAGAGTCTATCCTTCCATGCCTCCGCACTAATGAATCCCCCTGAAGGCGCCATGAAAGCTCTCTCAGAAGGAGAGAGAGCCGACTTCGCATACCAGTAAAAGCCGTCATAAAAGAGAAGGGTATCCTTAAGCACCACCCATACCCCGCTCGTATCCTCATATATGGAAGGAGCTGTAGAAAGTTGTATCTCCTCTGGGAGAGAAATCGTCTCTATCCGCTCTCCATCCCATCGCATGATAGAAGTGGAAGCACTCGTCCAGAGATCCCCATACCGTCCTACCGTCATGTAGCCGAATTCTCGCCCAAACCACGACCATGCCTTCATAAGCCCTCTTGAATCCGCGTTCGCTTGCGCTACGAAAGAGATCGGATGGAACTCCACCGAATATTTGCTCCACCTCTTTTGAAAGGGATGAGGATAAGACTCAATAATTACTGTAGCGTATGTAGGAATAAGAGAGATGATTTTTTGTTTTGGAGGGTATGGTATCAAGATTTTTTCGCTATTGAGAGGAAGAATCCTCTCAGCTTGACTCCACTCTGGAAGGAATGAGGGTGCCTTCTCAAAGCGGGAAAGGAGGCGAGTATCATGCACAGGCGCCTCATAAGATTCTACTTCAATCTTTGACAAATAGTCAAGAAAATCAGAGACAAAAACGCCGATCACCCAGCCAAAAAAAAGAAGGATTAATCCAACAATAGAAAGGCTAATTATTAGCACTTTTCGCCAGGGAGAGCGACGCATAAAGCAAAAGTAGATATTCACTTCAGGAGAGGAAAAGAAGCCTCTCTATTATACCTGGGTGGCTCCAAGCTGAGCAAGCAGCCAAAGCCGCATGCCCAGGTGTTTGTCTCCTCTCTCAAATCGCTCCCACAGCTTACGTATTCGGAGAGGATGAAAGCCGTACCTCTGATAAAGAAGCCCTGGGTCAGCATAGGTACGAGCCCATTCAGAGAGGGGACCTGAGAGCCACTCCCCTACGGGAATGCCAAATCCCCATTTTCGCCGTTCAACGAGGGCAGGAGGAAGATATTTGCGTAGGATTCGTCGTAAAAGTGGCTTGTACTGGACGGGTGAGCCATCAAGGGGCTTTTTTAGCTTGGAGGGCACTCGCCAAGCCAATTCCGCCCACTTTTTATCAAGAAGGGGAACGCGGACTTCTAAGCTATGCTGCATTGAAGCACGGTCTACCTTCGTCAGAAGATCATCGGGGAGGTAGTGGAGGAAATCCCATGCCGCTTGACTCTCTGTCAGAGAAGAGGGAAGGACATAAGATGTGCGCCATGGCCGACTTTGCCAGGGAAGGAGCTTCTCCACTTCTGCCCAACTAAATGCGTACTGCTCTTGAGAAAAGATGTGCTCGTGGATGCCCTCTGAAGGGAGTCGGAGAAGGTCTTTCAGTCGTCGATGAGGAGGAGAAGGAGCATACGCAAAGAGAGGCGCGCTCAGCCGCCACAGGAGCTTGAAGCGAGAGAGACGATGTGTCCATCGGTAGCGCCCGTAGCCCCAATATAACTCATCCCCACCATCTCCTGCTAATACGACCTTCACATAGCGAGCCGCCAGCCGAGAAACTAAATAAGTGGGAAGCGCAGAGGTATCCCCAAAAGGCTCATCATACCACTGGGACATCTCTGGCAAGAGTGCCGCAGCCTCCTCCCCCTCTAATACCTCCCATTCAAGAGAAAGTCCCAAATGCTGAGCTACAGCCTGAGCATACGGCAGTTCATTATGGAGAGAGTCGCGAAATCCAATACAAAATGCCTGGGGGGTATATCCCTCTGCTACTGCCATTGCCGCCACCAGTGAAGAATCAGTGCCACCACTTAGAAAAATGCCGAGAGGCACATCACTCACTAAGTGAGCTCGCACCGCTCGCCTTAGCTCCCTCTCCACCTGTCCCTCTATCTCCTCAGGTGAAGTAGTGAGCTTGGGCTGCTGCCACAATCCTTGCCGATCATAATAAGTCTCTTGAAAGTACCCCCTCGGATGAATGCACCATTTCTCTCCGGGGAGCACCTTGTATATCCCCTCGTAAAAGCTCAAAGGAGCAGGAATAAATCCAAGATGAAGAAACTCCTTGAGTGCCTCAGCCCGAAGGCGAAGAGAAGGAAGCCAGCGCTTGAGTACCTTCAGTTCAGAGGCAAAAAAAATCCCCTCAGGCTGAACCGCCACCCATAGAGGCTTGATTCCAAAGGGATCTCTTGCCAAAATTAGCATTTGCCTCTCCTCATCATACAAGGCGAAAGCAAACATGCCTTCCAGCTTTTGAAGAAAGGCTTCCCCCCACCGCTGATAAGCCCATAAGAGAACTTCAGTGTCACTGCGGGTAGAGGGTCTAAATCTCCCTTCCTGAATAAGCTCACGGAAGTTGTAGATCTCCCCGTTATAGACAATCCAGGTAGGTCCGAGGCGAAATGGCTGATGGGCAGCCTCAGAAAGGTCTAAGATACTCAGGCGAGTGTGAGCAAGTCCAACTCGCTGGTCTGGACTGCGCCAAATCCGAGCTGCATCAGGACCCCGATGTCGCAGAAGGACTGTCGCTTGCTCTAAAGCAGGCAAGCTCACCGCCCGCCACAGATAGTATCCAGCAATGCCGCACACGCTTTATTTATCTGCTTCTCCTAACACAGGATCTACAGACCCAATCAGCAAAACTGCATCCGAAACCATCGCCCCCTCCAACAGCCTCTCTAACACCTGAATATTAGCAAAAGAGGGGGACTTAATCTTGACTCGCCAAGGAATACCTGTCCCATCAGAATAGATATAAAATCCAAGCTCCCCTTTCGGTGCTTCAATCGCATGATAAACTTCGGTATCAGGAGGAGCAAGAGGGCCTACATCCGTCATCATAAAATCATGAATCATCCCTTCCATGGAAAAATACACCTCATCTTTCGAAGGATAAGCTATTTTAGCATCATCTAAGCGAATCTCTCCTTTTGGAAGCTTTTTTAGGCACTGCTCTATTATCCGAGCGCTCTGCTCCATCTCATCCATTCGGACATGATAGCGAGCAAGCATATCCCCTTCCTCTCTAATAGGAATGTCAAAATCAACTTCTTCATACACCAGATAGGGCTCATAGTACCGGATATCGTATGGAACGCCACACGCCCGAAGATTCGGTCCAGTAAAGCCATAAGCAATCGCATCCGAGCGAGAAATCACCCCAATACCCTCCACTCGTCGTAGGAAAATTGGATTTTTATTCAGAAGCTTGCGCCAGCCTCTTAGTTCAGGATAAAAGTCTTTGATAAAAGAACGGATCATCTGGAGAGTCTCTTCAGTAATATCATACTGAAGGCCCCCAATCCTACAGTGACTCACAGTAAAGCGCACTCCAGCCAGCTTATCAAAAATGGAGTAGATTTTTTCCCTCTCCCGAAAAGTCCATAGGAACATAGAGACAGCCCCGGCATCCATTATCATCGTACCAAGCCAAAGGAGATGAGAGGAAATGCGAGCCAGCTCACATGCTATAGTCCGGATGTACTGGGCCCGAGGTGGTGCTTGAATGCCTAAAAGTTTCTCTACTGCTAAGCAAAAGGCGACATTGTTAGAATATGGAGAAAGATAGTCCATTCGGTCTGTATAAGGCATAAACTCCTGAGGGGTCTTGTATTCAGCAATCTTCTCTATACCGCGATGGAGGTAGCCAATATCTATGACAGCCTTTACGATTCGCTCTCCATCTAAAAGAAGAACTGCCCGCAAGACCCCATGAGTAGCTGGGTGCTGAGGACCCATATTTAGAATCACTCGGCTTGTTAGAGGATCCGAGTCATCTACCTCTACAAAGGTGTGCTTATCCTCCAGTCGCTTATAGAGCGCCCGCTGATGTTTTGGAAAAAAGGTGGGCTGGGCTTGCTGACTCAAGGGCACTTGGCTCATATGACAAAGCTAAACAAAACTTCTATGGAGAGCGCTTTCACTTCAAAAGCATTCTACTTCGTATTTTTGAGAAAATGCATGCTCATGTAGCCTTGGAACGGGCGATGGAGACCTTAGAAGCCTATATCACAGCGAGAGGGCTGCGACGCACAGAGGAGCGATATGAGATTCTGCGCACAATTTATACAGAACTTGCCCATTTTGACGCTGATACTCTCTATCATCATCTCTTAGAAAAAGGACAACACATCAGCCGGGCTACAGTATATAATACTTTAGAGTTGCTGACAGCCTGCGGACTGGTCAAGCGGTACAGCTTCGGAGAAGGTCGCACTCTGTATGAGCGCAGCTTAGGGCGACGACAACATGATCATCTGATATGCATGGATTGCGGGTCTATCCAGGAGTTCTGCGCTCCTGAGTTAGGACCAATTATGGAAGGGGTCGGACGCTTCTTTCATATGAAACCCTTCAGACATGAATTCATCATCTATGCTTACTGCCAGCAGAGCGAGTGTCCCAATCGGAAGAAATCCTCTACCTTTGATAAAAATGAGTTTCAATCCTGACCTTCATATGAATTACACCCAAGAAACGCATGGAAAAGTGGTTGTATTCCGTTTAGAGGGAAGCCTGATGGGTGATTCCACCCAGCAGCAATTCAAAGAGACCCTCCTGAAGCAGCTGGATGCAGGGCAAAAGCACTTTATCTTGGACCTTTCCGCTGTTCGCAATGTGAATAGTTCAGGGCTTGGGTCTCTTATCACACTTTTCTCACGAACGCGTTCGGCGGGGGGCGAATTTATCTTAGCAGCTGTTCCAGCGAATGTTCGTAGCCTTCTTCACATTACACGCTTAGACACAGTTTTTCCGATTCGGGACACCCTACAAGATGCCTTGCAAGCGATTCAGTGAGTCGGCTGCAGGTAGATGTAGTAATAGGGCTACAATGGGGGGATGAGGGAAAGGGGAAAGTTGTAGATGCACTTGCAGGAGACTACCCAGTCGTAGCTCGGTTCCAAGGAGGTCCAAACGCAGGACATACGCTCTACCTCAATGAGCAAAAAGTAGTTCTTCACCAGGTGCCAGCGGGCATCTTCCACGAAGGGGTCTATTGCTTGATTGGTGACGGAGTGGTATTAGACCCTGAGGTGCTTCTGAAGGAAGTAGAGGGTCTGAGACAACTGGGAATTTCAGCAGAAGAGCGTCTTGTCATCGGAAAAGGGGTGCATCTTATCCTTCCTGTGCACCGCTGGATTGAAGAGGTTTCACGGGAAGGAGAGAAAATCGGTACTACACGCCGAGGAATCGGTCCAGCGTATGCTGATCGCTATGCACGACGGGGACTGCCTGTGGGCTGGATAGACCGAGCCGACTTTCCAGCACTTGTTCAAGAGCTCACAGCCTATCATGCCGCTCGCTTTCCTGAAGGCGAGGCACCCTCCCTCTCTGAGCGATTCTGGGAAGGTATAGAGCTTCTGCGGCGCCTTCAGCAAGTGCAAGTGTCAGAGTGGCTTCCCCGCTTCAACCGGGTCCTTGCCGAAGGATCGCAGGGAACAATGCTGGATATTTTCGCCGGTACGTATCCATATGTTACCTCTTCTCATACGACAGTGGCAGGGGTCATATCCGGCCTCAGCATTCCTCCTCAAAGCATCCGAGAAGTATATGGAGTTCTCAAAGCTTATACCACTCGGGTAGGAGGAGGGCCTTTTCCGACGGAGGTCTTCGGAGCAGAAGCACAATGGCTCCAAGATCGAGGCAATGAACGAGGCTCAACTACAGGGCGACTTCGCCGCTGTGGCTGGTTGGATATAGTGGCTCTCCGTTACGCCATCCAAATCAATGGCGTTACTCGCCTGACCTTGACAAAAGCCGATGTTCTCTGTGGACTCCCTACCGTCAAGGTGCGGATCGGGGGTACGGACGATCATCCCCACTACATCAGTCTTCCAGGATGGAAAAGCCTTGCCGACCCTGCATTTGAGGAGTTCGTACGCTTCATAGAACAAGAGACAAACCTCCCTGTCTGGAGTATTTCAACTGGTCCTACTCGGACAGACTGGCAACAGCGAGCCTTAGCCTAAGGAACCCAGCTTTCCTGAATAAGCTCACCTTCACTCCCAGTGTATTCCCATACGAGCTGCCTATCCGTGAGCTGAATGATTTCTCGGCTCATGTAGAAACCAGAGCCTTCTACGATAAGAAAGCGGTCAGCATTTGAGAGGCGCCACCGACCTGAGACCGCAGGGGGGTCATCCGGATCGCCTGGGATACAGGCAGAGGGATTTTGAAGAGAAGCCGTCTGGTCAGAGCGAAAGGTCCACCGGTCATCGCTTCGACAAGGGGGAACCGCTTGGCTGCTCCCTCTGATGCTTATGGTTTGAAGGCGCCAGACCCGCTCCCCTCCTCCCGAAAGTCGCTCCGACACTGTGGGTGAAACTGAGGAACCCGCAGGCTTATCTGGCTCACAAGCCCAGAAAAAAATCACGCTCAGAACTACCCTTCGCCACATGCTTCAAATTTAGAGAAAAGCAAGGGAAGACACTCAAAACCAGAGATGAGGTAGCAGTAGTTAACGAATTATGTTTATCTTTAGAAGATGCGAACTTCAGGAGCTATAGTCATAGGCTTGCTTCTATTTGGATTTGGATACGGTCAGGGTATTCTGGTCTGGCAAGAAACTTTTGACGACCCGGGCGCGACGAGCCGGTGGAGTTTCGGTCCTACCCCTGCAGGCTTGGCCCTGACCTATTCCGATAATGACCCTGGGCATAACTACTTCGTCATCAACGACGCCAATACCCCTGAGCTGGACGGCTCGGGCAACTTCATCCGAGGACGGCGCGCTGAATGCGGCCCCCCCAATAACCTACCGAACCCCTACACCAATGGCGGCTCACCCAATCGCAGCCTCCACATCACCGCTCGCGCCAGCAGCGACGGAGCCGTTCTCGGTTATGTGAATTTTCCCGATTACGGGGATGAGTACTCCTGGTCTAACCAGGGCTTCGGAGAGGATGGAAATACCGAGCAGACCGCTTTCCTCACCCAAAACATCAATACCGTAGGTAGGACCTGCCTGCGCCTCATAGCGGACTTCTACCTGGGGGGAGACAGAGACCGAGTGCGCAGCTATGCCTCGCTCCTGTACAGCACTGACGGGGGGGCTACATGGCAGGTTGCTGTGCCCAATATCCAGCAGACTATCCCAACGCCTGTGTGGCTGGCTTACCACTTCGCTGCAGGCACTTGCAATAACTGGATACGACTGACCTTCAACCTACCTGCGTCGGCAGAAAACATCCCGAACCTCCGCATCGCCTTCCGCTGGCGCAATGAGAACTCTCTCCCCATGACCACTGCTGACTACACGCTCTCCGCTGGCTTCAATGTAGATAATATCCGCATAGAAGCCGCAGCTCCGCCTACGGCTGATTTTGTCGCCAATGCCACTACTGTCTGCAAAAACCAGCCTGTAACCTTCACTAACCTCACGCAAATCCCTTGCAATCTCCCTACAAACTATACTTGGCAGATTACCCCGGCGGCAGGATGGAGCTTCACGGGCGGCACGAATGCTAATAGCGTCAATCCCCAGGTAACCTTCACGGCTAATGGCACTTACACCGTCCAGCTCACTGCGACGAATGCCGCCGGCAGCGATGTAGAGATAAAGACCGCCTACATCACTGTGCAGAACTGTCCCCCTCAGGCAGCTTTCAATGCTACACCACAGGGCGTCTGTGCGCTCAATCCCACCCCACCTACGGGTAGTCCTACGCAGATCACCCTTACAGATGTGAGCAATCTCCAAGGGCAGCCGCTCACCAGCCGCACCTGGAGCGCTACGCCAGCTGCAGGCGTTACTTTCACCCCGAATAATACCACCTCTCCTGTAA
>JANXAJ010000014.1 GCA_025062295.1 Bacteroidia bacterium
GCCAGAGGCGGCTGCCGCCGCTCAAGTGTGGGCCCGCGCCCAAGGCGCTGGCGCACACCCCCCCTCAAGACCCCTTATCAAGGCATAATCATACATGCCTCACACACCCCAAAAAAGAAGGAAAAGAGCCTTAGGATCCCTTGGGAAGGGATTTTTCCAGAGCTAAACTTTCTGCATGGAAATCCCTATAAGTCTCTTTTCTGTCCCTCTTCTGAAAGGACCTCTGGGCAGAATGGTTGAAGTTCAGCCGGCAATTCTCCTTCTAAAATCCATTGGGCTATTCCTTCGCCTATCAGAGGTGCTAAAAGGATGCCATTCCGATACAGTCCGTTCACGTAATAGAGGGGGCGTGAAGGGTCTTTGTACAAGATTGGAAGTCTGGAGGCCGTCGCAGGGCGAAGGCCTGCCCACCACCGTAGAATTCTACTTTCATACAGGTCTGGAAAAACATGGTAAGCTCTTCGGAGAATATCAAGAACACCGCCCACTGTGAGAGAGGGGTCTCTTCCTTTTTCTTCTGCTGTACCTCCTAAGATGATATAGTCTCGCTTTGGGATTGCATAGCCATATCCCGCAAGCTTATTGAAGTAACGAACAGGAGCTGGAAGCCAATCAGCGGCTGGGCTTTCTATAGCAATCATTTGTCCTCGGACAGGATAGACTTTGAAGGGAAGGGAAAGACCCGCTAAAGGAACACCTGTGCAAATCAGCAGCTGATCTACCTCATACGTACCTTGAGGAGTATAAACCCGAAAGGTGCCTGGAAGGAATTCAATGCGCTGGGCAGGCGTATGAGAGAGAATGCTGCCTCCATCACGAAGAATAGCTTCCACCAAACGATCCCGCAGTAATTCGGGGATTAGGTGGCCTTCATCTGGGGCGTAGGTCCCCCCGGGGATGCGGGGAGAGATGTGAGGGAGGCGACGACGCAGCTCACTGCTTTCTATCCACTCTACCCTAAGTCCTTGTTGAAGCTCAAATTCCATCCGACGCTGGACATACGGCACATCCTCAGGCAGAAGGGCTAACTCGTATGTCCCAGACTCTACATATCCTATATCTCCCAGCTGAGCCGCCCATTCAGGGTAACGCTGCCGACTCGCTATCATCGCCCGAAGGAGGGGAAGCTCCTCGTATTGAGCTTCGTAGGCAGGAGAGAGCATTCCACCCGAAGCAGTCATAGCGCCACTTCCTGGTGTATGTGCCTCAAACACAAGAGGTGGCTTGCCTCTTCGGGCTAACTGCCATGCAACTGACAACCCAGCCGCGCCAGCCCCTATGATCCCAATCTCAGCCACCCTGACGGGCATATACCAGCTCTATCTGATCTCCTTCCGAGATCACGGTTTGAGTCCACTCCTTGCGAGGAATCACGCGACGATTGATGGCAACGGCGATCCCTACCTGGTGGGGATTAATCTGAAGCGACCGCAACAGTCCTTCTATGGTCGTGCCGGCTGCTATAGTCGTTGGCTCACCGTTGAGCTGTACTTGCATACTGTGAGAGAAACATTTTAGCTGTTTCCTGAATGACTTCTCTCAAGGGCGTATATTGAAATTCGGAATAAGTCCGAGTGATTTTGCTTCCATCATACAGAAAGTCTGAGCTTGAGGTACGAGCGGTCTCTCGGGTTACTGCAGCTGGTAGTCCAAACCAGCGTCCAATGTGCTCCATTGTCCATCCGACACTCACTGCTAAGGCCTTTGGGATAGGGAGGCGAGGGGGACGCTTCTGCAGACAGTACGCAATCTCTGAAAAAAGCTGCTGATAGCGCCAGTTTTCTGCTACAAGGATGTATCTTTCACCCCATCCTTGAGGATACTTTTCTATTCCCAGGAAGAGTGCCTTGATTACATCTCCCACCCCTACGAACCCATTTGTACCTACAGGATAAGCAATAAGTCCTTGATATACCATGCGAAAGAGGGCAGGGGATCCCTTTTGCCAATCGATGTACGGACCCAAGATGACACCTGGATTAAAGATTTGGACATGAAGGCCCTCTTCGGCGGCACGCCATACTTCCTTTTCACCTAAGTACTTGGTATAACCATAAAAAGTATTATACGGGGAAGGTTGCCAAAGAGCCTCCTCTGTAATCAAACCTTCGGGGGAGGCAGGGCGTCCCAAAGCGGCAATCGAACTCAAGTAGATGAAACGAGGTACATTCTTCTCTAAGGCGGCATTCACAAGATTGCGTGTGCCTTCTACATTGGTTTTATGCATCCAGGCGCGACTTCGAGGCAAGAAGCTAATGGTAGCTGCTGCATGGAGAATGCCCTCCACGCCCTCACAGTATTCAACTAAAGCTTGGACATTAGAAAGTGTCCCCTGAACAATCTCGACTTTACCCTCGTAGGGCTGGAGGACTGGATGGTGGGGGTTACGTACAAGGAGTCGCAGGGGAAAAGGGCGTCCCCTCTCCTCCCACATTCGGAGGAAATTATATCCCACGAATCCAGTCGCACCCGTAAGAAGCCACATGCCTGCAATATAAGCAAACTTCTTATCTCTTCAGGAAACAGCCTCTAAGGAAGAGAGAAGCATTTGCCACCTTGCCTGTAGGAGGAGATATTTTCTGTGCTTTTATTTAGGCTTGAGTGTGCGCCAGCGCCTTAGGCGCTGGCGCACACAACCCTACTCATTTGAGAGTAGAGAACTTCACCTTCAGGCTAAACCCTGAGAAAGTACCGGATGGCAGCGAATCCTCCAGCTCCAGCTATACGGATCTGCTCTATTTTCTCCTCGGAGTCAATTCCCCCCACTGCCACGAGTGGCAGCGTAGGGTAAAGAGTGCGCAAGGTAGAAAGAAGGCTCAGTGGAAGAGGGGAATGAACGTGGGGATGGGAAGGGGTCGGAAAGAAGGAGCCTATCCAAACATAAGAGGCCCATGGAGCTGCTAATGCCACCTCTTCAACCGAGTGGCAAGACTGCCCATATGCATACGCAGGGTCTGGTCGAGGCGGAGGAGAGATCGGAGGAGCGGGGAAATGCATGCCATATCCAAATGGCTGAGTAGCCCAGCGAGCATGTACAATCCAGAAGAGGCCCTCCCAGCGGCGCGCCCAGCCCCATAAATCAACCATCGTAGGTGGATATCGCAAGCGTAAAATCACTGAGGTTGCCCCACGCTTGAGAGCCCCTTCTGTCCATCGGTCCAGGTCCTCTACTTCCCAAGGCGTGATAGCCATTGCTTCCCAATAGGGCCTCACAGCAAAGCTGAGACAAGGACCATAAATCGGTTTCTATCAGGTACAATTGACTCTACTTCAGAGGGCAGAGCAAAGCGCTGAAGTTCAGAGGTTAGAAAAAAACGGAAGCGTTGATTCCCTCCTAAGAATTCCATAGGTCCGTCAAATTTCGGCTCATCACATATCCATCTCGCTTCTAAATACGTCGTATCTCTCTCTCTCACGACACGATACTGAACCACAGGAGGACGCAGGTAGAGTAAATAAGCCCGAAAAAAAGGCTCTAAATTCTCCCCCAGCTGACGACTCATGAATGAGATAAGCTGGTGGGCAGAAATCGTTTGAAAAGAAAAGCTATCCTGAATTGCCCTCAAGCACCTAAACCATAGGGAGTCGTTATTTACTCGGTGACGCAGGGTGTGAAGAACCCATGCCGCTTTGTAGTAGATATCGGTATTGTAGGGTTGGTCTGCATTCACACCATACGGTGCTTGCAGAGTTTGGCGGTTGCGAATGTAGGAGCGCTGCTGAAGAAGATACTCTAGGGCTCGTTCATATCCCTCATAATACTCTATGAAAAGAGCCTCGCTATAAGTGCAGAAACCCTCCTGAATCCACAAATCCGCATTATCCGCAGCAGTGACGTGATTACCCCACCACTCATGCCCTGTCTCATGAAGAATGATATAATCAAAGCCCCACCGCGGATCTTCTCGGAATTCATTCCCATAGGCAATTCCACTCTGGTGCTCCATGCCGTAGTAAGGAGACTCAACAAGGGCAAATCCATCTCTCTGTGGAGGAAATGGACCGAAATAGTGTTCAAAAGCCCGAAGTACCCGCTTTGCGTGACGCTTTAGATAGTTGACCTTATCTATGTCGCGATGAGGAAGGAGGTGAAAGCGAAGAGAGAGCACTTCTCCACTTACACTATGCAGGGTATCAGTGTAACTTCGGTAGCCCGGAGCTGCATAAAAGGTAACATTATAGGTGTTGATAGGGTAGCTCGTCCTGTAAGTGTAACAGGTGTCTGAGCGTAAAGGCACACTTTGAAGGAATTGTCCGTTTGCTATGACTCGGAGAGGGGCTGGCACGCAGAAATTCAGGGTTACGCTATCAGGTTCATCAGACAGGTGGTCCTTGAGAGGCCACCAAAGACTGGCGCCACTGCCTTGGCAGGTTACACCTATCCATGGCTGACCCGTGGGAGTCTTTGACCATACTAATCCGCCCTCCCATGGCGGACGCACAGCGGGTCTTGGCCTGCCTTCATATCGTACTCGCCATCGTCGAAGATCTCCTATCTCCCATCTTTCTTTCCATTTAGAGAGAGGGACCCATATTGCCCGCGTGCCTTTGACCCGCACAAACGGTACCCTTTCCTCTTCTATCTGAATATCAGACACTTCAAGAGTGGAGTCAAGGTCTATCTGCAAGGTATCACTTCCTCCTAACCACCGAAACGTACAGATGACTTCTCCTTTGAGGAAATTTCTCCGAGGATAAATAGAAAGAGAGAGAGTATAATGGACTACATCATAACAGCTTCGGTAAGGGGAAAGACTTCCCAAGAGGGTATCCGCTCGCGTGAAGGTACGCCGCCCATAGAACACTTGGGTTTTATCCGATTGAGCGCAAGCCAAGAATGGTATGAGGATAGTTATGCCCAGTCTGATCCGCATAAAACGAGTCCGCAGAGCCTATAAATAAGATGAGAAGCTACAATTGCATCCAGTTCCGCCCCCCCTGTTTCGCAGACATCAAACCCAATGATTCGTCGTCCAGAATGAGGTATAGCCTCTAAAAGGAAGAAGAGCTCTTCATACCGAAGGCCGCCCGGTACAGGGGTTCCTGTGTGGGGCACATGGCCCACCTCTAAGACATCCATATCTATGCTAATGTAGACAGACGTAGGGAGAAGACTCACAATTTCACTCACGAGTTCGGTCCAAGACCGTCCCCGAAAAGCTGCTCGCGCAAGGTACCGCATTTCATAAACTACGAGACGAGGGAATAATGAACTTGCGTATTCTGCTTCCATTCGACTCCAATCGCGAATCCCTACCGCTACAATACGCTCAACCGCTGGCAATTGACTGATGTGATATAGAATCGTTGCATGAGAGTATTTCATCCCTCCGTAGGTCGGACGCAGGTCAGCGTGAGCATCAATGTGGAGAACACCATAGGAGAGTCCTCGGAGTTGGTAATGAGCGCCGAGAGGAATGCTGTGATCCCCCCCAATCAGACCGAAGCTTTTTCCACTCTGAAGGACCTCTCTCACCTGCGATTCTACATAAGGCAAGACTTCCCCCTCATATAAGTGGTCTGGGTTATCAGAAATGCCAAAGGGCTGGGCAGGTGCGCTCCAAAAAAACTCCTGCTCTTCTAAGGAAGGACACTCCGATCGATAGTAGTCTATTTGTTCAGAGACCTGACGGATCAATTCAGGGGCTTGAGCTGTCCCGCGCCGAAAAGAGACGCCTCCCTCCCAAGGTACGGCGATGAGGGCAACAGCTGCTGACTCCCACCTTCCTTGTCGTCCATAGGCGGGCAGTCCTAAGCGAACTGCCGAGTACATCATCTCGAACGAAGATACAGCTTGATGTCCTCTGAAGACTTCGCTTATCTTTGTAAGAGCAACTATGGTAAAGCCAGGGCGACGATTTTTCGCTGGGGCTGCCCCACTCACTTGGCTAATAGCGACAAATGTCTCTATTTATGTAGCATCTGTTTTGATTGCACTAGGCTTTTATTTAGCGAATAGCCTCCCCACTTTTGAATACTTTTTCCGAAAATTTGCCTTGCCTGGACATCCCACTTTACTCCTAAAGCAACCCTGGAGTCTTATTACTCATATGTTTATTCACGACTGGCGCGGCTTTTGGCATATCCTCTTGAATATGTTCTGGCTTTACTGGATGGGGCAGCTTTTTTTGACGACCCAATCCAGTGAGAGGCTTCTGTGGGCTTATGGGTTAGGAGGTTTAGGGGGAGCGATCGGTTTCCTTAGCTATGCATGGAGCCATGCTAATTACTCTGGTTATGCTATCGGTGCCTCTGCTGCTGTCAATGGAGTCTTTTTTGCCACGGTTACCTTAATGCCCTACTTCCGAGTCCATCTCCTCTTTTTCGGTCCGATTGCCTTGAGATGGCTTGCCCTAATCTGGATATTCCTAGATTTGCTTTTGACCTTAGGAGGCAATGAAGCCACTGCCATTGCCCACTTGTCTGGAGCAGGGATGGGAGTGATTGTAGGTTATCTCCTGAGAAGGGGCTGGGGTCCAGAGCTTCTCGGCAAGAGTATGATGCCTTTCTTCAGAGAAAAAGAAGTTACAGAGGAAGAGCTTAATAGAATTTTAGAAAAGATCCATCAGAAAGGATTGAAAAGCCTAACGCGCCGTGAGCGAGAGGTTCTCAAACGAGCAGCGGAGAGGTTATGAGGGGATGTTACTATGGCGAATGGGTGGGATTTTTCTGCTGGGGCTATGGGGGCTCTCATGGGTGATTCCTCCCTGGGGCTGGAGCTTGCCCTTCTTGACTGCCATTTTCTGGACCTATGGCGGGGGGTGGTTCTTCGGCTGGCGCCTCTTGAGAGATAGGGCATTTGCTTGGCTATGGATTTCTGCCCTTATCTTATGGATAGGGAGCCTGAGATACATCTGGCAGTTGATGCCACCTGCGTCTTTGGAAAAGAAGGCAGACCTGCGCATAGCTAGCTTCAATATGGATGCAGCCCACTACAAGCGCCCTCAAATTGAGCGGCTGGTTGATAGCCTGCGCCGCTGGCATCCTCATATCCTGTGTCTTCAAGAAGTGTATTTGGGAGATTATACTGTGGAGGCCTTCGTCAAAAGGCTGGGTTACCCTCACTATGCTTTCTTAGATGCAAAACTCCAAATGGGCATGTTAGTAGTCAGCGATTTTCCGATTCTGAAAGCTCATGCGCATCTCCTTCAACCAGGCACAACCAATGGCTTTCAAGAGATTCAGATAAGCCTTCCTTCCACTGGTCAAGTGATAAATATTCTTCATGTACATTTTCCCTCCTATCGCTTAGGGCAAGGTCGTTTTTGGCAATGGGAATGGTTTCATCGGGTTTGGCAAGAACATGCTCGTTTCTATGCCCAGCTCAAGCAGCGAGTGGAAGCTCATAGGGACTATCTGTGGGTATGCGGCGATTTTAATATGCTTCCCTTTCATCCGATGTATCGGTTCCTTCAAGCTTGGCTTTATGACAGCCATCGGGCGGCTCGCTGGGGGGTAGGACCTACATGGCGGGGATTGCTACGCATAGATTATATCTGGGGTAGCCTGCCCGCTCTTTCTCAAGAGCTTCGGTGGATTCCCAAACAAGCTCATGCATATGTAGAAGCTGCATACAGTATTGAAAAGAACTCTACCTTTGCCAAGAGGGGCGTTAGCTCAGGGGTTGAGAGCGCCTGCTTCACACGCAGGAGGTCGGTGGTTCGAATCCATCACGCCCCACTTGCGGCGAGTGGTGATACTGGGTGCAAGTGGAAGTATTGGCCAGCAAGCGCTCTCCCTGCTCGCCGCCTATCCAGAGCACTATCAACTTGTTGGGATTTCTGTTCATAGGGGAGTAGAACGCCTGCTTCCCTGGATAGAGAAGCTTCGTCCTCAATGGCTCGCCATTACTGATCCCCCTACTTTTCAGCGTGCAGCTGACCATGCTCTTTTCCCCCATTTGCTTGATACCGAAGGATTATACCAGAAGCTTCAGAAAGGTGAAGTAGATGTCATACTCAATAGCATTGTAGGATCTGCGGGTTTCTGGGCAAGCTGGCATGCCCTCCAAAACCCTCATGCTTATCTTGCTTTAGCCAATAAGGAAACCCTTGTCTTTGGTGGGCAGTGGCTTGCTCCCTATCGTCATCGGCTTATCCCTGTAGATAGCGAACATAGTGCCCTCTTCCAATGCCTGAGAGGCGAGACGCAGGATTCAGTGGAAAAGCTTATTTTGACAGCGTCTGGAGGACCCTTTAGGGGAAAGACTCGCCTTGAGCTTCAATCTGTTCATCCTTCTGAGGCCCTTATCCATCCTGTCTGGAAAATGGGTCCCCGCATTACGGTAGACTCTGCAACCCTTATGAATAAAGCCTTAGAGCTGATAGAGGCCTACTGGCTCTTTGGCGTACCTGTAGAAAAGATAGAGGTATGGGTTCATCCTCAGTGTATTGTACATTCGCTTGTGCTTTTTCGGGATGGCACCTTCAAAGCTCAGTTAGGTCTTCCTGACATGCGTCTTCCCATTCTCTATGCGCTCTCCTATCCCGACCGCTTTAGCTTTTCGGAGAGTCGTTGGAATCCATTAGTGGGAGGGAGCCCTCTGACATTTGAGCCTGTAGATGAGGAGACCTTTCCTACCTTAGGCTTGGCTCGACTGGCTTTGCATAAAGGGGGGGCTGCTCCTGCCCTCCTCAATGCCGCTGATGAAATGGCTGTAGAGGCTTTTTTGAGGGGTCAGATTAGATTCCTAGATATCTTCAAGTGGCTAGAGTGGTCGTTAGAGCAGCCCGAAGCTGGGCTCCAGCCAGAAAATCCAGAAGAACTGGAAGAGATTGAGTATGAATTTCGCCGCAAGGTTGTGAGCCATTTTCTTGGGATTTATTATGCAAAGTGAGATTGGATTTGTAGATTCTATCAAATTAAGAGTAGAGGCTGGAGATGGCGGGGCTGGCGCCGTGCATTGGCGTCGGGAGAAATATGTGCCAAAAGGAGGACCGGATGGGGGTGATGGTGGCGATGGCGGAAGTATCTGGATGGAAGGAGACCCACACAAATGGACTCTGTTAGATTTGAAGCATCGGCGCGTGCTGAGAGCTTCTTCTGGAGAGAAGGGACGCCGAGCTTGCCAAAGAGGAGCAGACGGGGAGGATGTCGTTCTCCGAGTGCCCTTAGGGACCGCAGCGTGGGATGTAGAAACGGGAGCTTTTCTCGGTGAGGTGGTAGAAGGGGGACAGCGTGTCCTTTTAGCTCGTGGGGGGCGGGGAGGGCGTGGAAATCACGCTTTTCGTTCTTCTACTCTTCAAGCCCCGGATTTCGCTGAGCCGGGTCAACCGGGGGAAAGGCGAGTTGTACGCTTAGAACTCAAACTTTTAGCTGATGTGTGCCTTGTAGGACCACCTAATGCCGGAAAATCAACCCTTCTTTCTGTTTTGACCCGAGCGCGCCCCAAAATTGCTCCTTATCCTTTTACGACCTTAGTTCCTCAGCTCGGAGTAGTGCAGGATGAGAGGGGGCGGTCTTTTGTCATAGCGGATCTGCCGGGGCTCATAGAAGGAGCAGCCCAAGGGAAGGGCCTAGGACTTCGGTTCCTACGCCATGTAGAGCGCGGCGCTATCCTCCTCTTTACTCTTCCCTTGGACCATTCTGATCCTTCGGCTCTTTTCTCGATGCTTAGAAACGAGCTGGCTCAATACCATCCTCTCCTATTAGAGAAGCCTTATCTGATTGCTTTTACTAAGTGTGATCTTATCCCTCCCGAGGAACGACCTCGCTTTCTCCTCCGAGAGGTTGCTGTGCCTCAGCTCTTCGTTTCAGCCGTCACCCATGAAGGACTTGCTGACCTTCTCAAAGCTCTGCGAGCCTCATTAGAGTCTTATCGGGGGCTAAGAAAAGGAGGAATCCCCCTGGTCCATACTCCTTAAGAGCATGAAAAGGCTCGTAATCGTCTGCATTGGCTTCTTTGGAGGTTTCATCCGAGCAGAATATGCATATCATCGCTCGGAAATCATCTATCACCGGGCACCAAACTGGAAAGGGGATACAGTAGATCTATGGGCAGATTTGTACATACCTCAGAATCCTGACCGAAAGGATCCCGCTATTATTCTCGTGCATGGGGGGGGCTTTCGGGGAGGGAGTCGGAAAGATGCCCTTCTCTTGCACATGGCGGATTTTTTCGCAAAACGAGGGTTTTTCGTTGCCTCTATAGAGTATAGACTACGGGAATCTCCTCTCTCAAATTATCGGGATTGGCTTTTATGCCTCATGTATGCCGTGCAAGATCTCCAAACCTTTGTTCGTTTTCTCAAGTGGAAGGCAGCGACTGGAAACCCCTACGACATAGATACTACTCGGATCGTTGTTGTTGGAGTCTCGGCTGGGGCAATGGCGACTCTACACGCAGCTTTCGTAGAAGAAGTAGAGATCCTCAAGCTGTCAGATGATCTTTTATCGCAGCCGACTCAGCTTTTCGATGAAGCTTACCAGCCTCATACGGCTCATTTCTGGATGGCAGTTAGTCTCGGTGGAGCTATCCTTAATCTCCATTGGCTCCGGCCTGAAAAAGTGAGCCACGTAGCATACATCTATTCAAAAGAAGATAGCGTGGTCAAGCCGGGTCAGGATAGAATTTATGGAAAAAAAGAGATTTTTGGTGGAGAACTTGCAGATTCGGTCTCTCGAGCGGTAGGGATATCAACTTTTTCTCTCACCATGCAGGGCCCTTACTGCCGCATGCAGGGAGCTAACTGCCATTCATGGTATGGAGATAGGTTTCATGCCTCTTTTGGGACGACCATTGTGGAAGAATATCTCTACCAAATCATTACCCTATTGCTTACTGGGCAGACAATTCCCGAGAAGCTGCGACGACACACAGTAGAGTTGAATAAGTGGAGTCTGGCTCAAGGATGTCTCCAGCGCTTGGTAGGGATTCGCTCGGTTCGAGGAGAGTGCACGGCCTTGGTAGCAGAGCTCAATCTTTCATGGGTTGATGTTGGGATTTTATGGCTTTTGATTTCGTACTTTTTAGCGCAGTTGCTCATTGTTGTTCTAATTCAACGCACCTCCCTTTCTTCTGTTCCTTCTCCTCCCTACGTCCCTCAAGTGCTCATTCCTGTGCGAAACGAAGCTTCCCAGGTCTCGGAATGTATCGCGACGCTGCTTCAGCAGACAATCCCCCTCTCTCTTGTGTTTGGTGATGATGGATCCACAGACGGTACGGTGGAGAGAATTCTGGCTTCCTTCAAAGAGGGGAGTGGGGCAGAGATTCTACAGATTCCCTCTGAGCTTCATGAAGTTTACCCGGGCAAACATGCTGTCCTTGTGTATTTAGAGAAGAAGATAAAAGCGCCTGTCTTCTTTGTGGCAGATGCTGACATGCGTTTCCCCCCGAGCTGGGCAGAAGGGCTATATACTGCGCTTATTCAGGATGAGGAGTTAGGAGCGGTGTGTGCACCCAGTCTTCCTGTTGCCCATACGCTCTGGGAGTCATTTCAACGGATAGAATGGGCTTCTGTCCTTGCTCTCATTGCAGCATATCAACGAGTAGGGCAGGTGCCGACGATGATTGGCAATAGCCTTGCGATGCGGCGGGAAGCATGGGAAGCCGTCGGAGGTTGGAGAAGCCTGCCGCCCTCGCTGGTAGAGGACTATGAGATGCTTGTGGGATTGAGGGAAGCGGGCTGGAGAGCTAAATGGATATTTCATCCAAAAGTGCTGGGGGAAAGTAGAGCTGAACCTACCTTTCAACAATGGCTCAATCAGCGGCTGCGATGGAAAGAAGCGGTAAGGCGAGTCCCAGGCTTGGCTTCTGTGTATTGGATTCTTCAAAGTCTGACGCCTTGGCTTATTTTGTTGTACAGCAGTACGGCCTTTCTTTTTCTAAGCTTGGGGGCTTTATGGATCTTCTCTGAAGCTCTTGTGATAGGGCGGTTTCGGCTGGTGGTAGGGGCAAAACGAATACTTCGGTATATACCTCTTCTCCTGCTTTATCGCTTCGTCCAGGGGTTTTGGCTTCTGTGGCTTCGGTTCAATCGGCGTCCCATCCACTGGAAAGGGCGTTCTTATTTGGTCAAGCCCGGCCTCTCATCCAACTCTCCTTGAATGCACTTCGTAGGAGTAGATAAGGTAGAGCTCCAAAGGAGCTGATAGCTTTTTGCGGGATGTGATATGCCTGCAGAGTACCGAAATAATCTCTGACTCGATCGGAATGTAGGGGAGTTTCATCGGTAGCTGTCTATTGAGCACAGAGCAAAGCGGCTTATTACTGTGAGGGCTGAAGAATGAATTCCTGTTGGGTTTTTCTTGCTCTCGGCTGCTGTGGCTTAAGGGAGGACACTCTGCCCCTGCTTCGATTCATCATGCAAGGAGAGGAAGAGAACACCTCGGTAACAATTTCTCAAAGCGACTCCAGCTTTCTCAAAAGCTCCCTCCTCAGGAGGGTATGGGTATCATTCTGCGTCTCGGATAATAGCTAAAAGGTTTTCGGGTTGGTTGGGAGGAAAGAAATGATACCCTTTCAATCCGGCTTTTTGAGCCCCTTCAACATTTACTTCATTGTCATCTATGAAAAGGGTCTTCTCTGGGGACCAGCCGAGTGCTTTGATGACCTCTTGATAAATCTCTGGTTCTGGCTTTCGCTTGTGAAGGTGATGGGAGAAAAACATATCTTCTACATACAGGCTCCACGGGAGAATCTCCGGCTCTACGATAGACAGATGAAGGGCATTTGTGTTACTGAGGATGGCGATGGAGAAGTGGCGACTCAGCTCCTTGAGAATGGCTTCAGCTTGAGGAAGGGGTCCAAGCAGCATAGCATTCCACGCATTAATTAGCTCCTCCTCGCTAAAATGAGGAAAGCGTTTTCTCCAGTGTGCTATGAAAGCCTCTGTGGAAAGGAGTCCTTTCTCATAAGCGCATACAGTCGGATCTCCCAAAAGAGTGGCAAGCGCCTGACGAGGGAGATGAAGAGCTTCTCCAGTCCGATGATATTCTACCCTATAAAGAATACCCCCTAAGTCTAAAAGAAGATGACGAATTCGCTTCACTGATAACCGATGCTCAGAGCGATCTCCTTCAAAAGGGTGGCACTCCGATGAAGGGCATTTCGTTCCTCCTCATTAAGAGGGGGATAAAGCGTCGTTTCTACTCCCTCTCCTCCAACAATGCGGGGAAGGGAAAGGGTCACGCTTTCTACACCCTCTACGGAAGGGGTAAAAATGGAAACCGTGAAAAGCCCTTTCTCGTCAGTGAGGATAGCGCGAACGAGCCGAGCTATTCCAGCACCAATGCCATAATAGGTAGCTCCTTTTCCTTCTATGATCCTATAAGCGGCGTACCTGACTTGCTCATCTATTTTACGGCGAAGCTCTTGAGTCAAAACCAATCCTCGCATCTCGGCAAAAGTCTCTAAGGGTTGGCCTCCTACATGCGCACTTGACCAGACAAGAACTTCAGAATCCCCATGTTCTCCAATCACATACGCATCTATAGACTGGGGAGCAATACGCAAGTAAGAACTTAGCAGGGCCTGAAAGCGAGCCGTATCCAAAATGGTGCCAGAACCAATCACACGCTGAGGGGGCAGGCCAGAGAGCCGATAAGTGATATGAGTCATGATGTCAACGGGGTTAGTAGCGATAAGGAGAATAGCCTCAGGTGCGTAGTTTCGAAGGCGAGGAAGGATTTGCTCAAAGATTTGAGCGTTTCTGCTCAGAAGTTGGAGGCGAGTCTCCCCAGGACGTTGAGCCACTCCTGCTGCTATCACGACAATAGCAGCGCCGGCAAGCGCTTCATAGTCAGCTGCGTATATCCACGCAGGATAGGAGAAGGGAGTCGCATGGAGGAGGTCTTCTGCATGGGCCCGCGCCAGTTTCGTATCTATATCTACCAGTACCACCTCTCGGACGATTCCCTGAAGAACTAAGGCATACGCTGTTGCACTTCCTACATAGCCGCTTCCTACAATCCCTACTTTCATGGGCTATTTGGAACCTTGAGGGTTTGACGCTCTTTCCACCATGTGCGAAGAATCGGCATAAGCGAGAGTAGGATAATCCCTACAGCTATGAGTTCCACATATTTCCTAAGCCATGGAAAAGCACTGCCTAATCCATAGCCTGCTAATACGAGTGAGAGAACCCATAGGAGCCCGCCTGACACGTTGTAGAATATGAAGGTTTGCAAAGGAAACTGTACAGCTCCTGCCAAAATAGGAGCGAAGGTTCGGACAATAGGTACAAATCGTCCTAATATAATGGCGCTACCCCCCCATCGGTGATAAAAAGCTCGGGTCTGGTCTAAGTATTTGCGTTTGAAGAGGGGGGAATCTTTTTTCTCAAAAAGTCGCTGTCCTAAATATCGCCCGCTCCAGTATCCCACTTGGTCTCCTACGATGGCGGCAATCGTGAGCGCAAGAAGGACCCAACCTATCGGTACAGGTAGAATACGAAGGGCGCAAAAAAGTCCAACCGTAAAAAGAAGAGAGTCTCCTGGCAAAAAGAAGCCTATCATGAGCCCCGTTTCTGCGAACACTACAGCCGTAACTAGCGCTAGTCCTCCCACTTGGATGATTCTTTCAGGATCAATCAGCTGCCGAAAAAGCTCAAGAAGCTCCTGCACCTTGCAAAGGTAAGCCTTTAATGATGGGAAGCCGCCAGTTTTTGTTTGTGGGAACATGCACTATTGGCTTATCGGCGGAAGTCATGGCATTGGGCGAGCTTTAGTTGATATTCTTCTGAAAGAAGGTCATACGCTGGAGGTACTTTCACGAAGCCGTGGCGATCTTCCACCTGCAGTGAAGCATTATGAAGGAGATATTCTCAGGGGTAGTCTCCCTCCCTTGTCGGAACCCCTTCATGGCCTTGTGTATTTACCAGGCAGCATCACACTCAAGCCCTTCAATCAACTGAGAGAAACGGACTTTCTGACAGATTGGCAGATCAATGTATATGGCGCAATTCGGGCACTTCAGCATGCTTATCCCCTTCTCAAAAAAGAAGAGGGGGCAAGTGTGGTCTTAGTGAGTACGGTAGCGGTACAAACGGGGATGCCCTTTCATGCCAGCATTGCTGCTGCGAAAGGGGCTCTTGAAGGACTTGTCCGAAGCCTCGCAGCAGAATGGGCACCAACTATTCGTGTCAATGCCGTGGCTCCTTCCTTGACACAGACGCCCCTTGCGGAGAAGCTAACCAACACGCCCGAAAAAATCCAGCAATCAGCTCAACGGCATCCGCTTCGCCGGATCGGCTGCCCAGAAGATGTTGCTCAAGCCATTGCTTTTCTTCTCTCTCCTCGGGCTGCTTGGATAACAGGAGAGATAGTGCGGGTAGATGGGGGATTGGGCGGGCTGCGTCTGCTAACCTAAGCCAGACAATCAGACCCTTTTCCTCTCTTAGTACTGCTCCTTAGCCATGCCTCTCGCAGGTAAGCAATATGAGGGGCTACTATCCCTTCGGAGAGACCTTATTGTCTGAAGCCTCTTTCCACTTTGCCCATATTGCGCTCTGGGTAGCCGCTCTCTCTATCAAGTGCTGAGCCTGCTCTTTCCCTAAGTATTGGTCAATCATCCAATGTATAATATACAAGATGGGCGTGAGGAGGAGAGCTACACCGGCTTTATAGCTATAATTGAGAAGAGCGATAAGGCTGACTTGAAAAAAATTCCATCCAGCACCCAAATAGAAGGCAATGTAAAGAACGACGAAGCTGTCTATGAGTTGCGAAATAAGTGTAGAGCCTGTAGCTCGTACAGCCAGCCATCGCCCACCTGTCAAGCGCCGAAGCCAGTGAAAAGTTACCACATCTGCAAATTGTCCCACTAAGAAAGCGGTGAGTGATCCTCCTACGATCCATAGACTCTGACCAAAGATGGTATCAAATGCATCTGGCATATAGAGCTGCCTTGCTCCTACAGTCCGCCATATCCAGAAGTCTGCTGGAGGGAGCTGGATTGCTATCCATACCATTAGAAAGGCATAACCAATCATGACTGCTGCTATCCATGAAAGGAGACGAACTGCTTGAAGTCCGAAATACTCATTAATGATGTCGGTTGCGATGAAGACCCAAGGCCAGAGGAGCACACCTGCTGATAAAGAGAGGGAAAGCGGACCTTCTCCCCAGATATAAAAACTGACAGGAGGTATTCTTACCAGCTTGTCTAAGGAGAAGACTTTCACACCAATAAACTCCGCAACTAAAGCATTACAGAGAAAGAATGCTGAGAGAATGATGAACAATCTTTGTGGCTTTGTATTCAAGGAAAGCTAAGGATTTGTCCTTCCTCCGCTAGATAGGTTTCAGGAAAAAGAGAGCGTGCCTCCTGCAAGAGGGGTGAAAGGTCTTTGTATCTTGTGGAAAAATGTCCAATGTAGAGACGCTGCACCTTTCCTGCGTGAGCAATAAGGGCTGCTTCTCGAGCAGTACTGTGAAAGGTTTGGCGAGCCCTTTCCTGATGTTCGGAAAGAAAGGTCGCCTCGTGATAAAGTACCATAACCCCCGAAACAAAATCTGCCACCTCAGGTGCATACATAGTGTCGGTACAGTAGGCATAGCTTTTAGGCGGTAGAGGGGGACGGGAAATGGATTCCCAAAAAATGGTCCTCCCCTCATATACAATACTTCCTTCCTGGCGCAGGCGAGGTAGCAGACTTGAAGGAAGCTCCATCGCTGCTACCAGCTCAGGATCCGGACGGCGCGGACCAGGCTTCTCCGAAAAAAGATATCCCACCGTGGGCACTCCATGTTTCAGAGGAAAGCCCCATATCTCTAACCGTTTATCTTCCCATATGAGAACCCTCTCTCGGTGTAGAAGTAACTCTCTAATGTATAGGGGATATCGAAGGGTAGCAAAAGTACCCATAAGCGTCTGCTCAATCCAAGCTCGTAACCCTGCTGGTCCAAAGAGATAGAGGGGCTTTTGACGCCCTAACATATGAAGGGTAGTCAAAAGCCCTCCTATGCCGCTACTGTGATCAGCATGAAGATGGGTGATAAAAATAGCTGTAAGCTTCCCCAGAGGAAGGCCAAAACGCAAAATCTGATGTTGAGTAGCTTCCCCACAATCTAATAGAAAATGCAATCCTTCATAGCGCACCCATTGAGCTGAATGGTGCCGGCGGTGCAGCGGCATTGCGCTGCTACTGCCTAGCACCTGAACCCAGAGCATTTACTTCCGCCTTACCGCTCTTCCTCTTCTTCTTCCTCCTCCTCCCAGTCTTCTTCTTCCTCTTCCCAATCTTCTTCCCAATCTTCTTCATCCCATTCTTCCTCATCCCAATCCTCTTCCCAGTCTTCTTCCTCCTCTTCCCAGTCTTCTTCTGCTTCGTCCCACTCTTCCTCTTCTTCCCACTCTTCTTCCTCTTCTTCTGTCTCTTCTGCTGGCTTCGCAAGCAAGAGTGCCTGCGCCTGTAAGTACTGTAAAGCATCCTCTATCGTTGTCATAAGCGTAAAAATTTCATTTAGTCTTGAGAGAGAAAATACTGACTGAACCCCTGATGAGGGAGCCACCACTACCAGAGGACGTCCATTCTCCTCGAGAATCCGTCTCAGCAGCAAAAGGGCACTCAAAACCGAGCTGTCTAAAGCCTGAACAGGGGTCAAATCTACGATGATCCCCCCTGTCGTGGTATGGGCCAACACGGTGAATTGGGATTTGAGCTCTGGGGTATGAGCAGCATTTAGTTGAGCTTCTAAAGGGCGAAAGATAACCCCCTCTTCCAGAGTTTCTACCTCGTACCTCATATTCTCTGGAGGAAAGGGTTGGTCTGACGCTCATATCCAATGAAAGTAGGCTCACCATGGCCGGGCCACACCTCTGTATCTTCTGGCAGCGAAAGAACCTTCTGCTGGAGAGAGGTCATAAGAGTCTCATAGTCTGAGAGAGGTAATTCGTAGTTCCCAATGCTCCCACGAAACAGCACGTCTCCAGAGAAAAGTTTCTTACTCTCAGGAGCATAAAATCCTACATGACCAGGAGAATGTCCAGGCAGGAATAAGACCGTGAGAGGCTCCCCATCCAGAGAGAGTATTTCTCCTTCTTCCAAATACCGAGATGCGAAGGGTCCAGGCGTGTAGATGAGTCCCATCAAGCTTGCCCATGTGGGAGCATGCTGATAGATTACCTCTTCCCCCTTGTGATAGTACAGCGGCACTTGATAGGTCTCTACTATCCACCGAACCCCTAATATATGGTCAATGTGTGCATGAGTAAGATAAATAGCGCTAAGACGAGCTTTCTCAGCTGAAAGAATAGATTGAAAAGTCTTTCGTTCTGTCTCCGTATAGAACCCAGGATCTATTACCCATGCGGTACCCTCACTACCGACCAAAAGGTAGGTATTCTCTTGATAGGGATTAGTAACAAAGCGATGTAGGCGCATCAAGTGTAGGTGTAAAAGCCGCGGCCAGATTTGCGTCCGAGATAACCTGCTTGTACCATCTTCACGAGCAGGGGGCAAGGCGCATACCGAGGATCGCCCAGCCCCTCATGAAGCACTCGGAGAATAGCTAAACACACATCTAAGCCGATAAAATCGGCAAGCTCTAAAGGTCCCATTGGGTGATTCATCCCCAGCTTCATGATAGTGTCTATGGCTTCCCGAGTAGCCACGCCTTGGTAAAGAGCATAAATTGCTTCGTTAATCATAGGCATCAAAATCCGATTGGAGACAAAGCCTGGAAAGTCCTCTACTACGACAGGTTCTTTCTCCAGCCCTTTTGCCCATTGAACAACGGCCTGGACAGTCTCCTCGCTGGTTTGAAGCCCTCTGATGACTTCTACCAGGCGCATAATCGGCACTGGATTCATAAAGTGCATCCCAATAAATCGTTCGGGACGATGAACATGAGCAGCTAAGCGGGTGATAGAGATAGAAGAGGTATTCGTGGCAAAGATCGCTGTCTCTGAGGCGTGAGCGCTGACGGTTCTCCACACAGAGATTTTAAGATCTACGTCTTCAGGGACAGCTTCTACGATAAGCTCAGCTTGACTCACAGCTAATGGAATCTCCTCATACAGCTTGATTCTTTTCAGCAGAGCCTCTTTCTCTTGAGGGGTAAGGATGCCTTTTCGCACCTGTCGATCTGCATTCTGTGAAACGATAGCAAGTGCGGTTTCCCATCGGCTTCTATCTACTTCTACCCAAGCAACAGGATGACCATACTGGGCAAAAACATGGGCAATACCTGTGCCCATGGTACCTGCACCTAAAACCGCTACAGGGGCTTTCATAGTTGAAAAGCTCTCTCTGCTACTGGTTGAGCTTGTCCGACGCTATATAACTGAAGGAGAAGATTCCCCCGCCAAGTCGTAGGTAGAGAATGTTCTATCTGCGAGGGACCTGTAGCTTCCAAAGGGAGCGTAAAAATCTCCTCACCAAATCGGTTATAAGCTCGCAGAATGTAGTTGCCAGCCCCATGAAAGGTGATTCGGACCACAGCGGATCGCCCTACATCTACAGACATCTCAGGCGGTGCAGGGGGCACTCCCCATGGATAGCCCTCGTAAAGGACGACTCGGGAATGCTGGGGCGAAAGTCCTCCTAAAGTGAGTCGCACCTTTTGACCAGCCTTGCCTTCTGGACAGCAAATCAGATAGTCCCGAGGAAGGCTCCACCGATCAATTGGGATTCGGTGAAGTACTCGCCATCCTACAGCTGTGCTCTCCTGCCACATCACCACCAGCGGACGATTTGCCGCCAGAAGCTGAAGCTGACCGCATAGCTGCAGCCCCTTCGGAAAGAGCCCTTTCCATACATACTGAACCCCACTAAGCGAGTCTGTAGAGAGAAGCACTATCGCTATCCATCCCATTGAGTAATCTCTTAGGAGCGCTTTTTGAGGGCCTCCATGAGTTCTATGGCTCGGATTGGATCAAAAATAAGGTAATATAACATGAAGAGAATGATCACTGTCAATACGGCAATCATAATAACAAGGGCGATCTGAATGCGACTCACCCGCTTGTCAATCAAAGTCTGCTCTTGAGAAATGCGTTGATAATTGTGAATGATTGCTTTTTGAGTTTTTTTCGCCTCCTCTTCTTTCTCTCGGAGAAGCTGATTCTGGCGCTCTAGTTCAGCATTCATTTCATCTAAGCGCCGTTGATTTCTATCGGCAATGCGAGTCAAGGTGCGGGCTTCTCCGAGAAGCTTCTCATACTCCTCCACCATCTTTTTGTAAGAGATTTGCCACTCGCTCTCGGACATTGCGGTGCGGGCAAGGGTCAGCCGAGCCTCCTGAAGGAGGAGATTTTCCTCTGCGAAGAGGTCTTTGCCGCCAGCAGCCGCACTCATACCTCACAAAGATAGGGAATTTGCCACATCACTGAATGCCTCGCACCTTTTTCACGAAACTTATCATCTGCTCAGTGTCAATAAAAAGGTAGTACATCATGAAAGCCACAATCACAAGCAAGACTGCAAAAAGCACAATCAGCATCATGCGAGTACGTCCCATTCGGTCATAAAGGATATCTCGCTCTTGTGCTTTCTTATGGACTTCCTTTTGCTGATGTTGAATCTGACGCTCTAATCCTTCTACTTCACTGCTTAGGGCTTTTCGCTGGAGCTCAAGCTGAGCCCGAGCCTTCTCCAGCTTGGTCTCCAGTTGAGTGGCTTGATGAGTGAGCACTTGCACCACCTTCAGAAGGTTTTCATAGTTTTCCACCAGCTGAGCATAGGCTTCTCTCCAATCTTGGGGCGTGAGTCCGCCTCGCTCTGCGCGCGCCCGTGCTTCTTCTAAAAAGGCTGTTTCTTCAACGAAGTATTGATCTCTCATACTGGCACGAGCTCAAAAGGGACATCTAAAAGCGCCTGATAATCCTGTCCTGTCTCCGCCATGTCTTCATCATCTGCATCATAGTGCCAGCGAATCAGCACCCGATGCCCGTTCTTATGCATGCGCTCCAGCTTTCGGAAAATGTCCAATAGACACTTAGAAGAGCTTGTATTGAAATACTCCAGCTGAAACTTGAATACTGTCTCCGAAAGAGGGGTCTTACTATATTCTTCCACCCAATCCAGCACCTTTCTATAAAATCCGATGGCATCTTCTGGGATGCTTCGTCCCGTAATCTCAAATATGCCAAGGTCGGCATTGAGGATAACCTTAGGCGTTTTTGAAGTAGGCTCAATAACGAGGTTTCGCATGGGCTGGGCAAAGTTATTTACTTCTCAGGGATACGGGACACACGAGCCTCTAAGCTAAAGAAGGAATACCTGTCATTCACAGGATGAAAATCGTACCCCAGACGCTGACCTGACTTCCGAGCAATGTCTATCATGCCTAAGCCTGCCGTTCCCTTTTCACTGAAGCCAGTACCTGTCAGAACTTCTTGATAAAGCTGCTTGAGTTCCTCTTTTGTAGCCCGATTGATGCGGTCTAATCGAGACTTGAGCTCTGGAATGCGATCATTCAGCACGTGGTTCCCTGTAATGATATAGTAATCTTTCTCCTCTCGTCCAATCATGAGGAGAGCCGTTTTATCCCGCACGGGGTTGGAGGGGTCTGTGGGGGGTAAAGCATCCAAATGATGATACACATTCTGCAAGCACTCCACCATCACATTAAAGACTCGTTTCTTGACCTTTCTATCCTCTCCCTCCCCCTCTAACTTATTCTCTACCATCTGTAAAATAGAGGATACAAGGTCGGCGGTTACTTCCCCCTGATAGACAAAGATAATGTTATTAAGCTGCATGTTTTTATAGTAGCTATAAGTCATGCTCATAGGCTCTATGATTGGACTTTTACAGAAAGTTCTATTGGAAGGTTGAGGAGTGCTTGATAGTCTTGTCCTGTCTCTTCCATGTCTTCATCATCTTCATCATAGTACCACGTCACTCGTACCTCATGCCCCGCTGCATGAATAGCCTCTAATCGCTTGAGGACTTCAAGGATATTCTTTGAGCTGCTTGTGTTGAAATACTCCAAGTCAAATCGCACGTGGGTAACGGGGAGTGGCTGCTTTGAGTATTCTTCTAACCATGCGAAAATGGGTGTATAAAAACCTACAGAGTCCTCAGGAATACTTCTACCAGAAAATTCAAATATCCCATTCTCTGGGTCTAATATGACCCGAGGAGTCTTGTGTGTAGACTCTATTCGTAGAGCTTCCATAGGCTTTATGAATTGTTTTTTCGGATTCTAGCCTCCAGTGAAAAAAAAGACTCAAAGTCATCCAAGTACTCAAAGTTGTAATGCAAGAAGTCATGCGATTTTCGGGCTAGGTCTAATATACTAATTGAAGGAACTCCTCCGATGTGGGGGGGAATACTGTGGGTGGCTTTTCCTTGAAGAAGATGATGGTAGGCATCTCGCAGCTCTTCAGAAGAGCAGGTATTTACCCAGTCGATGAAAGATTTGATAGCATACACTGAATCTCCTCGCACCCGGCGTCCCACACTTACAGCATATAAATAAGGTAGCTGGCGAACAAGTAAAACAGCACCGCCTCTCTCAACATCATCTCCTATGGTAAAGGATTCCACCATGATATTGAAGAGCTTCTTGCTAATGCGTCTATCTTCTCTAGAATCCTCTAGGCGATATTCTACAAGATTGAGTACGTCAACGATGAGATCCGGAGTTATAGGACCATTATATATAAAAACCACACTATTATCCAGCATGTTTCGGTATAGAGGATAAGCGTAGCTTAGGGCTGGCTCATGTAAGAGCTCGGACTCAGTAGCAACCATATCCGCTACAAAGATAGATAAACCTCATAAACGCAAACCTAAAACTGTAATATCGTCTGTAGGTGGTTTATCCCCCATCCATCCACGCAGTTCTTCTAAGAGCTTCTGATGCTGCTCGGCCATAGGTAGATGGACCCATGTCATGAGAAGTTCTCGAAACCGCCGATGAGAGAAGCGACGCTGCCCATCTGCACTAAACTGGTCTAAGTAGCCATCCGTATAGAGGTAGACTGCATCCCCGCTTTGGTAGGAAAAGGCATGAGTGGTAAAGCTTTTTACCTCATCCAACCAGAGGGCTCCTCCTAAACCTGTAGGGGCGCCAGGTACGAGAGACCAGCGTCCACTCTGGTACAAGAGTAGGGGACGATGAGCCCCTGCAAACCGAAGAAGACGGCGCTGGGGATCGATGCTGCACAGGGCTACATCCATTCCGTCCTGCATAGCTTCTTGTCCAGAGAGGAGCTGTCGCAGACGAGTATCCATGTATTGCAGAATAAGCGCAGGGTCGGTCAATTTTCGCTCATGCACCGCCGACTCAAGCAGAGTATACCCCAAAAAGGTCATAAATGCCCCTGGCACCCCATGCCCTGTACAGTCCACTACTGCGACTATTCGTTGTCCTTCCACTTCTCCGCACCAATAAAAGTCTCCCCCTACTACATCCCGCAACCAATGCAGGACGAAGCTTTCAGGAAAAAGCGCTTGCACTCCTGCCTCCCCTATAAGAAGGGCTCCCTGGATCCGCCGAGCATAGGCAATGCTCTCCATAATATCCCGATTCTTTTCCTCTAGCTCTCGCTTCTGCTCTTCTAAGACTTTACGAGCATGCTCTAAGCGAAGGTTCTGCAGATGAAGCTGTTCCTGGACCTGCCGCAATTCCGTAATGTCTTGCAGGAGAACAACCATCGTCTCTACCTCTCCGCCTGGTCCCACCTCAGGAATGCCTCGCACTGCCATCCGCCGCATTCCATACACTGAAGGAAACCCTATCTCTGCAGACTGCACTTGGAGCGTGTCAAAAAGTTTGTGGATAAATTCCTCCCAAAACCGAACTTCCTCCAAAGAGAAGCCCACGGAATAAATTGTATTTCGGATATAGTGATTAGGCGAGTAGCCTGTATAGCGCTCAATCGTAGGATTCACGTAAAGAAAGCGCCCATCTCGGTCTGTCCGAAAAATAATGTCGGGCGAATTCTCTACGAGAGATTGGAATTTGAGGCGAGTCCGATATTGCTTCTCATACTCTACCTCCTCTGTAATGTCTCGTAGAATGAGAAGGATAGCTTCTATGCCAGGGGTAGAGAGATAATTACATCCGACCGCCTCTATCCAGAGAAGGTGTCCATCCTTATGAAAGTAGCGGAAGCGAATGGTGTGTGTAGAGCCCTCAGCGCTTAGAAGAGATTGGAAGTAGGCTCGGACTGCCTCTGCATCTGATTTGTCTACAGGACGGAAAAATATTTGGAGCTCACTTTCTGAATAGCCCAATAGACGCTGGACACCAGGACTCAAGTAGCGGGGGCGACCTGTGGTGTCAAAAAATACGATTGCTTCCCGCAAATGAGCAACTACGATCTCCCATCGGTTCTGGGCTAAGGAGAGAAACCGCTCTACCCTCTGACGAGCCGATTCGGCATCCATGAGTTGGCGCTGAAGATGCTCTTGGATTTCAGAGCTGGAGCGGAGGCGCTCTTCTTGCTCCTGTAGCGTTTGCTTTAGCATCAGAAGGGTGGATTCGTGTTTCTGCTGCTCTTGCATTAGGTATTTCTGGCGCTCCAGCTCTTCTTGAAACAGATACCCCACTGCAAAGAAGGGGAGGAGTATGTCAGCGGCGGTTTGCTGGAAAGTATCCCATTCTGAAAAGGCTGCTAAGTCCCAAACGCCTCGGATGCTATCGCCTGCGATGACTGGAAGCACAGCCACTGCCTGTGGCGGGGCTTTTCCGAGGGCAGAGAGAGCCTCTAAATAGCCCTGTGGTAGGACGGAGAGCCATAGGGGTCGTCCTTCGCGAGCCACCTGGCCAATCCAGCCTTCTCCCATCGCAAAAATCTCGGGCGAACCCGTTGGATAGGCGTAGCTGTAAATGCGGCGGAGTTTATCTCCTTCTATTCGGTAAAAGGCCCCTAAAGATGCTCCCACCGCTCTGAGGAAAATAGGACCAGCAGCTGAAAGGTAGCCTTCAGGCGAAGTGCTCTGCTGACTCAGACGGATAAAGGAGAGTGCTTCTTTCAGCAGAGCCTCGCGAAAATTGGCTTGTCGCTGAGTGTGCGTAACCACTTCTGTGAGCTGTAGGGCAAGCCGTCCTAGCGCAGGGGGCCATTCCGCTGCTATAGGGGAAAGGCTTTGCCGCTGATGTCGTATTACCTGTTGGATAAACTCTATGGCTTCCGACAAATCATCCGCTGCTTGCCAGATTTCAGCTGCTTCGCTGGGAAGAAGAGCTAAAGGTCGTCCCTGATCAGACCCTTCCCAAAGTAAATGCCGAAGCCGGTCCCGAATCCGAAGAAGGGGACGCGCAATCCGAGCCCACCACCATAGCCCCACTCCAATAGAGACCCCAAGAAGGACGAGAAGCATACCATAGGCCCACAAGGACAATGCCCTGTCCCATCTTACCCATTCTACACTTCCGCTCAAAAGCATCATATCCCGCTGCGTCACGATCCATACCCCCACTAGGATAAGGAAGCCGACCGACCCTACAAGTACCGCTAATCCAAATCCTAAATACTCAGCGATGCCCCATCGCCGCATCAGCGCTTATGACGCTTGTAGGTAACAAAAGTCTGGGCGTGTCCTATCACCTTATCGCCCATTAGCGACCGTATCTTCTCCCAAGAAACTGCTCCATTCAAGGGGAGAGGTTTCTTCAGTGCATATACTTCTGCTACGTACCGATGTGGTGAATCCCTCACAGGGGGGCATGGACCACCATATCCTACTTTCCCAAAGTCATTATAGCCTTCCTGAACATCTCGGCTTCCTCGTCCGATTTGTGAGTTCTTGATATTGTAAGCTATCCAGTGAATGAAGGTATCCGCCGGAGCATCAGGGTCATAAAGGCGGAGAACATATACTTGAGTCTCTTTTGGACTATTGCCCCATTGGATCAGCGGGGGGATGTCTCCTCCGTCGCAAGTGTGTTCTATTCCTATTTCTGCTCCGGGGGAGTAGTCCCCAATTTTGACCCACATCTGTCCCCATAGAAAAAGCGTCATGAGACTCATACCGACAAAGTTAAGGCTTGGAGGCACACTTTGACGAGAGACTCACGGCGGAAACGAACCCTTGGTTCAAAAAGATTAAGGGCTGCTTCGGGCATAGTTGGAATTTCTGCATCGGAGGGCTCTTGGACAGCAGTAAAGTAACCCGCTTGATGCATAAGGTACATTCCATACGCTCCGTCTCGATTCGCTCCAGAGAGGAGAGCCGCTCCAGCTCGCTTCCAGCGAGCTCGCACCACAGACTCTAAAAGAACATCTATGCTTGGACGAGAAAAATGAACGGGTTCCTCTACAGATAGGCTGAAATAGCCTTCCGCTTCAACTAAAAGATGGTAATCGGCGGGTGCAATATAGACATGTCCCCCCTGAATGACCGTCTTGTCATCTGGCTCACTCATTTCCCATCCTTTTAGGTAACCTATTGCATCTATCATACCCATCCGAGGAGAGCGTAAGCGATGAAGACATAGGACAATAGCTACATCTGAGTGATAAGGCATCTGATGAAGAAAGCTACGGATAGGATTGAAACTGCCGGCTGAGCCTCCCATCAGCCATAGATATACTTCCCTGCCCTGTGGCTTCATCGCCGTTTGCGATAAATGCGTTCTACATCATTTATTGCCGCAAGACGCTTGGCAGCTGTACACCAGAAAAGCGATTCCTTCGTCCCTATCATGAGGATTCCTCCGGTTACGAGACTCTCCACAAGCTTCGTTACAACGAGGTCCTGAAGAGCTGGCGTAAAGTAAATCAAAAGGTTCCTACATAGGATAATCTCAAATTCCTCAAAAGGTGCCTCCGTAACGATGTTATGCTTTAGAAATCTCACATTCTTCAGAAGGGTTTTATCAAATACAAGCTCGTTGCCCTCCTCTTGTACATACTTTTCAAAAGGTATAGTGGGGAATACCTGATGAAAATTCTGCTTATAAAGCCTTTTCAAACGGATAGGGTATCTTGCTGATTGGGCTTTTTCTAAAGATACTTCGTCTATGTCTGTGGCATAAATTTGAGCTCTTTCATAGAGATTAGATTCCTGAAGGAGGATAGCCATAGAAAGCACCTCTTCGCCTGTGGAAGCGCCTACATGCCAAATCCGAATCTCTGCCAAGCTAGAAAAAAAGGATAGAGCTTGCAGTCTAAGAGCAACCCATGCTGGCGGATCTCGGAAAAGCTCGGTTGTGGAGACCGTGATTTCGTTGATGAAGTACTTGATGTACTCTGGCTGGGTAAGGAGCCGGTGATTGAGGAGCGCAAGGGTAGGGAGTCCGTACTTCTTCATTACAGACCCTAGTCGTCTCTTGAGGGAGGCAGGAGCATAGCCGCTAAAGTCCAGTCCATATTGGGTGAGCATAATCTGCCTGAATTGCTCTAATTCAGCATCGGAGACTTCTGGAAGTAAATCGGCTAGCATCTGAATAAAGGTAGAGAAGAAGTGAAGAAGCCTACCTCAGGGCAAAGTAGTTGGCAGAAAGCACCTCTTCCCTTTCAAATCCGTTTGCCCCCCTTTTGTTGAAGGCTTGAGGAAAAAAAGAGGCGCCGAATCAAATATCGCCAAGGGTAATGCCACCGCACTCTACTACCATCTTTTTCTACATACAGAAGTCCCATGCTTCTATCTAAAAGTTCTGAAAAAATCCCTGTAAAGACCTCAAGATGGGGGTAGCGCTGGATGCGCCTCCGAACCCTCACCGCTTGGATCCGATATAGGAACTTCTCTGCTGGGATGTAATGATATCCACTTACTTGGAGTGCAGCTACTCGGCTAATAAGAAGGGCGTCCGAGAGCTTGAGAAATCCATCTGTAACAGAAAGCTGGGGGACGTGCGCTATGAAGTCCATGCTGTCTCTGTAGGCACTCAGATAATATGGACGAAGCCATCGCATAAAACGCGGGGTTCTCATTTGGCCGTCTGCTATGCTTCCTTTTCCATATAGGCTGCTCTGACGAAGCCATGATATCTCGGGGGTAAATCTTAGATTAAACTGAAGATGTCCGGAAAAGGCGCCTTTCAGGCGGGCTTTTTGAAAGGTAGGGAGAGCAATCAAGCCGAAGTCTTTCAGAAAATAGTGAATCGGAAGTTGCTGGACCTCGGCAGACCCAGCAATCATATAACACGTAGAGTCTTGGAGGTCTAAGAAGGCCTGTCCTTTTGCGAGGGCACCAGCGTACCGAAGGGCCGCAGTATCTACCCAACCTGTCAGCCCTTCTATCCGCCCTGCCAGATGAAGGCTATCTATCCTAAATCCTAAAAGGTCTGCATCTCGCAGATGCACTTTGACCTGAGCGCTCATCTGAGAAGGGAAGCGAACTTGGGGGCGGACTTGAGTGCGTTCAACGCGTCGCCAGAACTCAGATAGAATGAAGTGGTCCGCTCGAATCGCTATCCAGCCGCGAAGGCGGTACCAATCGGTATAAAGGTAGCTTAGGGCGCCAGCTATTTCCCCCTCTGCTGAAAAGCTTAGACTCCCTATCTGTCCTTTGACCGACCGAAGATGGGTAGCCTCTGGCAAGTAGTGAATAAATATCTCTAAGTCAGTGAGGGGAAGGGCTAGCTGTGGAAAAGAACCTTTGACTCCTCTTACTTTCACGACACCTGTGGTGGGATTCTCCCAGTGAAAGAGGGTATCCCAGCTTCCTTGTCCGCACACTCCCACTTCTATAGAGCCTGCATACACTTCTAAGCCTGGAAGGGGTAGATACCGCAAAATCCAGGCAAGGGGAAGATCACCTTCTACTTGTACATCAGCGCTATCTAAAGAAAGGCGACCTTGAATGTGTAAGGCTTCGCCTGTTGGGAAGAAAACCGTTGCGCGTTGCAGCCATAGCTGCCGACTCTGCCAGTTGCTTTCTCCGCTCACCTCTCCCACGACATCCTCCCATCGCCACACCCCACTAATCCCTGCATGATTTCCTTTCCAGCTTATGTATGCGTGTCCTAAATCTGCTTCCAGGGCTAATTTCCCCCTCTGAAAGTCAGAGGTAGCATATAGTCGTAGGGCTATTGGTGTGTTGAACCGCTTCAAACGAAGGTGGCCAGACGCTGTAAGATGTCCCTGCCGAAGCACTCCCTCTATTTGGCTTACCTCTCCATATTCATAGGAGGTGAGCTGGGCAATAGAGAAGCGAAGGCTCACATTCCCGTTTCCTCCTCTCCAAAGGGGACTATAAGAGAGAAGGATGCTTTGAAGAGCTTGAACCTCTACCGTATCTAATTCAAGGCTGAGAAGAGAGGGCTGAGACCATTTTCCCTTAAATGGAATGCCTTTCACCTGTCCATAGAAGCGCCCTTCTTTCGCTCCTCCGGCTATTTGCAACGTGCTTCCACTCTGATCTCGTACGCATAGGATGCCTGTATATGTGCCAAGATTTAGAGATCCATGAAAAAGGAAAGTCAGCCCTTGAGGCTGAAGCTGTCCTTTCACTTGCAGAGCAGAAGGAGGGCCTCTGAAAGAGATATGACCATGAACGGGCTTTATCGTGACAGCTCCATTTAGGTGCTGGAGGTGGGTTCTTTCCCCTTTGAGGCATATGTCATAGAAGCCCTGATTCCAGTCTCCTGCCACTCGCAGTTCATAAGAAGGGTGGGTAATCTCCCCACTCACAGCTAATGGGCACGTCTCTATCCAATCGGCAGACGAGGGAAAGAGGATTTGGAGAAATAAGGGACTCAAAATTCCACCCAGAGAGCCTCTTAGACTCTCCCATCGGCTGATCGTTCCTATGAAGCGAAGTATTCCCTCAGAAGCAGACACTGCCACATCTACCCTCTGCCACGTGTCAGTTCTCTTATCGTATTCGCCAGTCAGGGCAAGGCTCGCTGCTGAGGAGGGGGGAAGCTTTGCTTCTCTTATGCAGATATCTTGAATCTGAAGCTCTGCTCTTCCAGCTGCAATCCGAATCATTGCGCTATCTACCTGAATCTTCCCATGAAGGCTGGAAATGAAGAGATTTACAAATACGGCTGGAGGCAGATTGGAGAGATGAAAGACAAGGGATTCAGCTCTGATGAGAAAGTGCTGAGGGCGAGGGCGACTGTTCCGACGGGGAAAAAACCGATAGTTCTTCTCTAAAGGTTTGAGACGAATGAGGGTAAGCGAGCCTCCACGCAGCCAGATGGAGTCTATTGAAAGTCCTCTACCATACAGAACCACCTCTTGAAGATGAGAGGCAGGAAGGGTATCCTCAGGTAGCGTACTGCTGATTCGCACCTCTGAGGCCCAGACATGCCACCTTCCATCTCCTTTCAAGGTAAGGGCCTGAATGTACCCTATCTCTACGGGTGCCCCCATGATGAACGTGAAAATCCCCTCTATACTCCAGTGGATTACAGATTCTAATCCTAAAATGAGCGGCATGAGCTTCTCCATAATCTCTTACCTTTGCTTTATGAAGACAGAAGCCGACTCAGAAGGCAATGTACTGAATGTTGAACTCTCTGATGATGTGGCCAGTGGCATCTACTCAAATTTGGCGATTATATCCCACACGCCGAGTGAATTTGTGATTGACTTTCTTCAAGTTCTCCCCGGCCTACCAAAAGCCCGAGTGCGGAGTCGCATCATTCTCTCCCCCTATCATTATAAGCGTCTTCTTTTAGCCATGCAGGACAACATGGCAAAGTATGAGAGTCGTTTTGGGGAAATTTCTGTCGGAGATGATTGGATGCCGCCTGTGGCTTTGGGGGGTCCTGGTCTGGCCTGAGCTTTATACTCAGCCTCTTGCTCGCAAGTCAGTCTATGCGGATACAATTCCTCGGGTTGATAGCGCGATTACTCCTTTTGAGCTTCACCAAGAGACTATCCTTCGGCTGATAGGATATCACAGGCCTGAGCTAGATACGATGGAAAGCCTACTAAGGAAATGGCGGGACACTCTCAATCAGATGATGGAGATTGTCCGTTATCCTAAAAGGCTCCCATTTTATGTAGATTCTTTTCGCATTGTAACTGGGCGCATCCGAAAGGGGAGTGAAGAGATACTTGCCCGCCTCAAGGACATGCAGTTTGAATGGCTTCCTCATCAGTATGCTTTGATGGCAGTTTATACTCGGTACGGCGAACTCAAGGTCGTGCACCGGATCACTCCCTCAGTTCGTGAGACGCTTGCAGCTTACCGAGGGTATCTCGATCGCATGATAGCCTTGAGCAGAAAAATCGCTGAAATATGGACAGATTGCGACTACCTTCTACTGTCAAAGCTCAAATAGTTTTGATTTTATCTGGGCTAAGCTTTGCACAACAGCCCCTCAAGAAGCCAAATACCTTTCGCTTGGAGGCTCTCAGCCGAGAAGGAGAAGAAGCGCTGCGGATTCGATATGAGATACCTTTTGATGGAGTAGTAGAGTTCCGACTACTGGGCAAGGGGGACTCAGTAGTCTACTTTTTTCAGTGGCCCAGTAGTCAAGGAACTCACGAGCGTCGGCTACCTAATGCAAAGGGCTTGCGTGGTACTTTTCGCTATCGCATCACCTACAAGGGTATAGATTACACGGGACAGGTGAGCTTATAGGTGCTGAGGATTTGTGCATTTTTGTAAGGGGAGAGGTGCCGGAGTGGTCGAACGGGCCTGACTCGAAATCAGGTAGCCTGCCATAAGCGGGCTCGGGGGTTCGAATCCCTCCCTCTCCGCTTCTTGGGTAGGGGGTTGCTAGCCTTACCTAGCTCGTAAGGAGGAACTTTTCCCCTCGCCCTATTGCCCGAGAGATGACGATTCGCTGTACCTCGCTGGTTCCTTCGTAGATTTCCGTGATTTTTGCATCTCGGAAGAGCCTCTCTACATGGTACTCTTTTACGTATCCATATCCTCCATGAATTTGGATAGCTTCGCTGGTAGTCCAGACGGCAGTGCGAGAGGCATACAGTTTAGCGAGGGAGGCCAAGAGACTGTAAGGCTGATTTCTATCTTTAGCTGAAGCGGCTCGCAAGCAGAGAAGCCGAGCAGCTTCTATCTCAGTGGCCATGCGAGCTAACTTAGCTGCAATGGCTTGGTGCTTAGCTATCGGTACGCCGAAAGCTTGTCGTTGCATGCTATAGCGAAGAGCCCATTCATAGGCTCCCGAGGCAATGCCCAAAGCCTGAGCCGCAATGCCGATTCGTCCGCCATCTAGCGTTTTCATTGCAAACTTGAACCCGAAGCCCTCCGCTCCAATCCGATTCTCTATAGGAACCTTCACATCATTGAAGATCATCGTGTGGGTATCTGAACCCCGAATTCCCAGCTTATCTTCCTTTTTACCTACAATCACTCCTTCCCATTCACGCTCTACGATGAAGGCACTAATGCCTCGGCTCCCCAGCGATGGATCCGTTTGAGCCATGACAAGGTAGATACCTGCCCTCCCTGCATTTGTAATCCAATTTTTAGTTCCGTTGAGAATATAATAATCACCGCGCCGTTGAGCGGTGGTTCTTTGCTGGGTGGCATCACTGCCCGCTTCAGGTTCAGAGAGGCAGAAAGCTCCGATTAGCTCCCCCCGGGCTAAGCGGGGCAAATACCGCTGCTTTTGATCTTCTGTGCCATAGGTTTCTATGCCCCAATTTACAAGGGAATTCTGAACTGAAACAATCACACTAGCGGAGGCATCTACTTTAGAAAGCTCTTCCATCAGGAGGACATAGCTAATCGTGTCCATGCCCCCTCCCCCATACTGGGGAGAGACCATTAGTCCAAAAAAGCCAAGCTCTCCCATACGGGCAATCAGTTCCTGAGGGAAACTCTGTTTTTCATCCCGCTCAATCACACCTGGAAGGAGCTCTGTCTGAGCAAAATGGCGGGCAGTTTGCCGAATCATCTCCTGCTCCTCAGTCAACTTGAATTCCATCAAGCAAATCTAACAAAACAGTTTCAAGCTTTCATCTGGGTGAAATGCTTGCGTCGGTAGAGTAACCTGTCTAAAGTATGCCGAGAGATTACATAAGTGAAGTATGGCGAGTGCCAGAGTTTTATATAGTAATGGAGTGGGCTGCTGCGGTGAGGGTAGACAGTATAATGATACTTTTGATTATTCCACAGAAAAATCTGCACATCAACTATCGGGGAGAGGTCCAGTAAGGAATCAGGCGAAGCTAAGTCATCAGCGTAGAAGGGACCGGTATAAGCCAAAAGGTATTCTGCTAGGGTAAGAGAATCTACGGGCTCACCAGTAGCTAATTCCCAAGGACTTGTGGGTTGGGAGCGTTCTAAGCGCCAGCTGGACTGAGGCTCTCCGTAAAAATCCACTTGAATCGCCCGAATCTCCGCCGCTTGGGCGGAGAAAACCTGATTTGGCTGCCATACTCCCATATCTGGGTAGTACCGAGAGGTAAGGTATCCTTCTAACCCTGGTAAAAAGACTTCATAGGGTTGGTCTCGACCAGGACGCAGCATGTATGTAGCTAATTGATCAGGAGTAGGACCCCCGACATAAAAGGTTTCGGTGCGTCCATCTCTAAAGCGCAGAGTTACCTCTATGCGATGCTCCCGTAGAAATGAAAGTACATTTCGGCGAGCGGTCGGTGCTACAGGCGCTCTTGGTACCTGCCCGGCTAAAGTTTTGAGGAGGGTATTGACTGGCTGATCAAAAGCCTCCAGAGTATCACCAATAAACCATCCCTTTTTCCTTCTGAAAAGGTCTATTCGGCGAAAGATGGTGTCGCTATGCTTCTCTAAAAGGTGAATCTCTATGATTTCGCCCGTATCTGGAAAGGCAAATCGCTTTTCAGCTTCCGCTCGGCGAGTTGCAAGATGATTTCCCCAAATCACTATGCCAATAGCTGTGAGTACTACTATTAGCAGCCCTACAGATGCCCAAGAGACCCTCATAAGAGCGATCGACGATAGATATGCCTGCGCCAGAGAGAGAGCCCGATTCCAAAGCCAGTCATTAGGAGAAGAGGAAGGCAAAGGTTCAAAAGCTGAATCAATACAGAATAGCTCCGAAGGATTTGGGGATGGAGTCGGCGCATTTGAAGGCTCCGACTACGCACCTGGGTCAAGGTAGTCTCCCCTGTCAAGTAATCTATGCAATTCAGGATAAAGGTGAGATTATCAAGGGGTACATAGTCCGCTGCTCTTCCCTGAACCTCAGCTGGAAGAGCTAACTCCCCATCTGTAATCCAGAGCACTTTCCCTGGCAAACCTGAGGCGGGTAAAAATCGAGCAGAGGGGGGCAGAGGGGCATATTCATCTGTAGGAGGTTCTCGATCGCGAAACACCGAGACAAACCACCCCTCTGAGAGAACCGCCATCGGACGAAAGCCTTTTCCACGAAAACTCTCTGGTGTGGGAGGATTCTTAACGCTGAGGTTCAAGTCTATGACTTGAGTGCCCTTGACTGAGCGACTCAGAGGTGAGCTCATAGCTAAAATCGTATGGTGTACCCCTTCCCGAGAAATCGTATCTACGCTTCCAGCATATCTGTACAAAACAGCATCTACAGTCCGGGTAATAGGGTGGGGAGGAAAAAGGTATACAATTGGATAGTATATCCATTTCTCCGCTCCCCAGATGGGGCCATCATAGGTGCCTCGGACAACCTCTATATATCCACAGGATAAGTCCTGAACAAGATCATAGGCGGGACGCCAGCCCCAGCGAAAAAAGAGATCATCTAGATTCAGCTCCCGAAGAAAGGTCAGAGTGGATCCTTCACTCAAATTGATGCGGTGATGATCTAAAAGCCAGAGCACCCGTCCCCCCCGCAGAAGATATTGCTCTATCTCATACTTTTCCCTCTCTGTAAAGGTGCTCTCGGGTCCTATCACAAGCAAGGCTGCGAATCCTTCTCCTTGAAGTTTTTTTTGGAGAGTTTCAGGTAGGTAGGCTTTGGCTGGGGCCAGTGCTTGTCCTCTTTTCACACTGACGGGAAGAATCCTGTAGAATCTCTCTAATTCAGCCCGTAGTTGGGGCATTTTGTCCAGGGTATATTCGCCGTGTCCTGTAAGCATACCCAAAAGAGGCTTTTCTCCATAAACAGCTATCTGACGCAGCCCTGCTGCTAGCTTGTATTCAATTTCTTGCTCAGCTTCTAGCAAGTCTATTTCGCCCGTAGGACGCAAATGACCCTTGATAAGGTCTATCCAAATGTCCTGTTGTCCGCATCGCATCACAGCGATGGGATACATGTACTGTCGACGAGTCTCGGTCTGAGATACACGGACATCAATAGGGATAGGTTGAACTCCGCGAGCTTTGAAAAGACGAAGCAGGTCCGGATGCCGAGCTGGATTGACAAAAGTGTAGTTGAAAGGCTTGGGAGCGATCGCTCTCATCTCTGCTAACATGGTTTCTACCGCTCGTCTATATCGCTGAATAGGGTACGGAAAGTCTCCTTCTAAATACACCGTTACATACACAGCTTGTGGAAGACGAGCGAGAAGGGTTTTTGTTCCTGAGGAGAGGGTATAGCGCTTCTCCTGAGTAAGGTCTATCCGGAAAAAATACTGCTCCCCTACGAGTAAAATCAGCGATAATGTTCCAATTAGCAGGAAAAAATAGATAGCTTTCTTCATGGGTGGCGGCGAGAAAGCTGAAGGTGAGCTAGTCCTAATCCAAGAGCCGTTACGCAAGCAAAGTACAGAAGGTCTCGGCTATCTACCACACCTCGGCTCAGACTCCGATAGTGTTCCATCAGACTAAGAGCAGCTAATCCTTGCTGAAGAAAGCGTCCTACAGGTAGCTCTGAAGCAAATTCAAATCCAATTAGCCAAATAAAGCCCAAGAAGAGCGCAAGAAGAAATGCAATGATGGTGTGAGTGGTAAGGGTAGAAGCCCAAATGCCAATAGCGGATAAGCTCAATCCTAAGGCTAAAAGCCCTAAATAAGCCCCTTGGATCGCCCCATGATCCACTGAGCCGCGGGGCTGAGCCAGCCAAGCGATAGAGGCGTAAAAAATGCCCGTTGGCACTAAGGCAAAAGTTAGCACTGTCGCTACAGCAAGGTATTTGGCTAAAATGATCTCCCATCGGCTCAATGGGGCTGTGGCTAAAAGCTCATAGGAACCTGTCCGAAACTCCTCAGCAAAACTGCGCATGGTCAGCGCCGGCGCCAAAATAAGCAGAAACCACGGGGCTATGCTAAAAAAAGCATCCATTTCTGCCATACCTGTCTGAATAACACTACCCGAAAATACCCATAGAAAGAGTCCAGTTCCTATCAAGAATATAGCCCATGTAAAATAAGCAATCAGCGAGTAAAGCAAGGCAAGCACTTCCTTTCGCCAGAGGGCTATCACGCGACAAAGTTAGAAGGCAAACCTGTGGGAAAGGCTTCGGTTTTTGTTTAATCTGAATGTGCTAAAAGCTCTAAGCCTTCCTGAAAAAGTAGTTCGTCGCCTTATATGGGGCGTCTCTCTTGCTATTCCTCTCATTGTGCTCCTTCTATTGAGCTTGCCAAGGGTAGATATTGGGATAGATACAAGTGTTATACCTCGCATCAACGCCTTTATCAACAGCACCGTTTCTCTTCTTCTAATAGCAGGCTATATTTTGATTCGGTATCGGCAAGTGTCTCTGCATCGTTCAGTGATGCTACTTGCATTCGCTCTGAGTGTTGCTTTTCTCATCCTATATGTAATTTACCATTTGACCCATGAGGAGGTACGATTTGGCGGTACGGGTTGGATAAAGGGAGTATATCTTTTTATCTTGCTGACACACATAGGCCTGAGTGCTTTTGTTGTTCCTCTTGCACTTTTTACGATTTATCCAGCGTTGATGCAGCGTTACGGCAGCCACAAGAAGATAGCTCGGTGGGCTTTGCCTCTCTGGCTTTATGTGTCAGTTACGGGTGTATTGGTATACGTATTTTTGTCTCCATATTATTGATAAAGATGAGGAGGTGGATAATAGGCGTGTTTCTTCTTCTGCCAGTGATAGGCTGGCCCCAATGTGCTATGTGTAGAAAGAATGCTGAGAATGCCGCTCCGGGACTGGCAAAAGGGCTGAGAGTGGGGATTGTTTTCCTCTTCACAGTGCCGTACATCGTAGCTGGAACAATAGGATGGTTATGGTACAAACGGATGCGAGAGCATGAAGAAGTGGGGGCTCGTGATAGAGACGGGGGGAACCTCCCTGCAGGTGGGTCTCCTTGAGGGGGATACGCCTGTAGGAGGACTTCGGTGGGATTGGCCTAACCAGCACAGTGAAAAGCTCATTGCAGCAGTCTGCTTTCTCCTGAAGGAGGCTCAGCTGAGATGGCAGGACATCCAATTTGCTGTCTATCACCAAGGCCCCGGCTCTCATACAGGGCTTCGTATCGGTCTTTCGGCTATCAAAGCATGGGCGTTATCCTTGGGATGGCAAATCTACCCTGTGAGCCTCATGCAGGTCCTTTACTGGTGGGGTCGTGAGCGGGTGTCTAATGCCAACTTTTTTACCTTTTGGGAGACTCGGGGTCAGGAATGGTATGGTCAATTGTGGAATAATGGGAAACCTGAGCCTCCTCAGCTCCTTCCTGCTCAAAAGTGGAACGAGCAAGCCGCAGGTAGAGTCTGGATAGGTAATCATCCCACAGCTCACCTGTACATAGAGGAGGTTCGGTGGCAGCTCTTTGCTAAGGGGGTCTCCCAGATTCCACCTTTGACTTCGCCTGAAGAAATTATAGGGATTGTCCCTCTATACTTTAGAGAATTCCTTCCCACTCAGCGGAAAAGATGAGGCTTCCTTGGTGAATGTTTTTTTGGCGGCAGCCACCGTAGGTGGCTGCCGCCAAAAATTAATTTATCTCGCAGATTGCGCTTTTGACTAAACGCTCGTCGAAGGAGTGGGGGCTTAGGGCATAGGTTAGTTATCACACGAAAAAGAAGCTAAACCTCTCCTCTCTCATCTAAGCCCGCTCGCTGGAAAGTAGGGGGAAGAAGCCTTGCCTCCTGCCAGAGACTACAGCAGCAGGATAATCTATCGTGCCCAGAAGGAGACTCGAACTCCTACGGCCTTTCGGCCACCGCCCCCTCAAAGCGGCGCGTCTACCAATTCCGCCATCTGGGCGTGACTCCGCTGGGATTTGAACCCAGGGCCCCTTGCTTAAAAGGCAAGTGCTCTACCAGACTGAGCTACGGAGTCTTACTCCCGCTGCGCAAATATAACAAAAATTCATGGCCTGACTACCAAGCGCCACACCTGTCCTCTTGTGTCAGTGCATATATACATTCCAGCCAAAGGAGCCTCTATATCTCCTTCTGACCAGAGAGCTATGAACTGGCCTCTCGTATCCCATATCATAAGAGGAGGACATGCTCCCTTTGGAAAGGAAAGCAATTCTCCCGCTTGACCTACAATCAAATGAGAACGCTTAGGAGGTGAAGGAAAGGAGAGGGCGGTTTCCACACTGCCAAGCTCCACTCGGACCATCATGCATCCCTTGATTTCAGAGGGAGTCCAACCCCCACTAAACTCCAGACGCACGGCACTATCTATGGCACAGCTTGCATCCCATCCTACGCCGAGGGGCTGACCATCCAATTGAATAAAGCCTAGCCCTACCTGCCCCCCTATAACTAAAGGGGTATCAACCTCATACCACTGCCAACTATTCGTACTGTCCACAAGAACTCTCTCTATTTTGAGGTAGAGTGGGGTAGTACCTTGATTGATATCCCAGACTCCTAACTGGAAAGGCTTCCCATACTGGGTAGGGAGGGGAAAAAATTGAACTCCTATCCGCTTGATGAGCTGAGGCGTATCCAGGCGAAACACCTGCAAAAATGCGCGTCCCGCTTGCCTGAGTCCATAGCCTGTTTCCATCTCTTCATCATCATATCCCCATTGATTCCCTTCAAGAACAAGGGTATCTAAAAGAATGCCGGAGTCAGCCGTAGCAAAGCGGTGCCATATCCACTCTATGGAGTAAATACCCCTCCCTAAGAAGCGAAAGGGGGGAAGGCAAACCTGAAATTCTCCAACTCCCTGATAGGTCTGTGTAAAGATCACCCGCCTATCCACCCGAACCTCCACAACTGTAGGAATTGAGTCTGATATCTTTATTATTCCACAGACGCTGTCCAAAGGCGTATAAGTAGGGCCCCACCTTCCATAGGTCTTATCATAGATGCGGGGAAGGCGCTTCCAGTATGGAGTGGCTGCTATCGTATCAGTAGCAATGAAGGTATAACCAATATGCCAGTTATCATATCCCCCATAGGTGCTACCCCAGGTACTCCACTTGAGGCGAAAACAGGGGTGAAACCAGATTGAATCCTGAAGGAAAAGTTGAACCACTGTGAATGAACTATCCGCTAAGCCGGTCCCTTGAGTGTGCCAGAGGAGACGCCACTCACCCGTAGCAGTGAGTCCCCAGAGCATAAGTGTATCATCGGCTTCAGGGGGCTCCATAAGCCCTCCTCGCTGGTAGGCAAAGCTGACCATAGCTGGTCCGATACTATCCATCCGAATACAATCACATATGGCGCTGTCTCCCCATTCACTCTCACGCGAATTAGTTGTTTGATAGGGTAGTCCGTAGGCATCCGCTCCATTCAGAAGCAAAGTATAGGCATGAGGAGCCTCATATGCAGAAGTTTTTCGCAGCTCAGCCCCATAGAGCTGCCAAAATGCTTGGCTTCTCGGCTCACCCCATTGCAGAGAAAGAGCGGCTTGAAGCCAAAGCCCTATCACAGAAGTCATTCGGTCAAGGAAGAGGGAGGCTGGCTATTCACTACTAAGTCTATGGCTGTGCCTGCAGGCACCGAATCGGTCGCCACCCGTTCAGGATATTGCCTGTAAACTTGGCCAAGAGGAAGAGATGGGATGGGTTTGTACCGAATATGACCTATTGATAAGCCCATAGCATGCAGGCGTGCAACTGCCTCTTCAAGGGGCAGCCCTACCACAGAGATGAAAGGAACCTTCTGATCGCTCAGTCCGCGACTCACTATCAGCTCTATACTCGCGTATTTGGGAGTCATAGTTCCCGGAGCTATTCTTTTTCCCTTATATTTTGCGCCGACGATCACATCCGGGTCCCGCCCCGCCACATATTCAACTCCTTCAATACGGAAGCCATAGGTTTCTCGCAAGAGGCGATAGGCTTCCTCATAAGGCATGTCCTGAATTTGAGGAAAGGGAATTTCGGGAGGCTTACAAGCTGCAATCGTCAGATACACCTTGCGTCCCTTCTTTACCTTGGTATTGGCAGGAGGGTCTTGAAGAAGGACAGTTAGAGGAGGCTTGTCAGGCACATACTGAGAATCTATCACTATCACACGAAAGCCTGCTCGCTCGAGGGATGACTGAACCGCAGGAAGGGACTTGCCCACAAGAAGGGGTAGGACATACTCTCGGCCCTGTCGGGTAATCCAAGCCAGTAAAACAGAAGTGAAAAATAAATGGCTAAGAATCCCCCCTACAATCAATGTAGAAACGAAGAGAACCCCTTCCCTACTGCGAATGTAAGCCCACAGGCGGCTCCACATGATAGGCTTCGGCTGCGGCGAAGGTACGATTTCGCAGCGCTTCTACCCAAATGCGGAGCTGGCTGGGAGAAAGGGAAGGAAAGAATTGTCTCAGTGTGCGGGCTCGCATAAATTCAATTTCACTCAAGAGCTTCTGAGCAGCAGGAAGGAGTCGGACAAGAAGTCGGCGCCGATCCCCTTTATCTCGTTGAAGCTCTACAAATCGCCAATACCTCAGGTGCTTTAGGATTCGTCCAATCGCTGGCTGAGTAATAGGCAAGTAGGGGTAAAGTCTGGAGGCAAGCATCCATTCCCCTTCTCCGCATTGCAGCCGACTCAAAAGATACAGCACTTCCACATGAGGAGCACCTAACTGATACCGAGCAGCTAATTCTTTTTCTTCTCTCTGAAGAAGAGTGTGTAACCGAAGGAGCGAAAAGCCCAAATCGCTCCACAACATACACTCCTCTCGGCTCATGCAAGGAGGAGGAGCAAAAAGCATGCCATCAATAATAAGCATCTGACTCTCAGAGTGTTAATTCATAAAACTGGCCCAAGAATGTGTCAATCATGACGCACAAAAGGAAAAAGGAGGAAGAAGAGAAGGGTTTCGGCGAGAAAAAGGAAGAGGAGCGGTTGAAGTGGGGGCCTTTCTCGAGCAGAGACCCACAGAAGGGGAAAGAGAAGCAAGGGAAAAGCAAGGACTGCCGAAAGTGCATATGAAGCTTCTGCTCGTGCTGCTAAGATGGCGCTCAGGAGAAGCGCAAGGCTAAGGGGGAGACTCCCTACTACGCTAATCATCAGAGCAGGGGCATAAGACCAAAGCATGGATGCTCCTAACCACAAACCCAAGCTTCCCCCTACACTCAGTCCTACCATATAAAGCCAGAGCCCAAGCAGTTCTCCCTCTGCAGAGAAAAGCTGGTAGAGCCATCGCCACTCCTCTGGGCGCCGCTCTAGAGCGAGCCGAGGGATAGCCTGAAAGAGAATAAACACCTCACTCAGCCAGAAAATTAGCCGAATCGTCTGCCCTGGAAGACCATGCCGTTGTATCACAAGTCCAACTACAAGCAGTAAAAGTATCATAAAAAGCCCCGCAGTCAGAAGCCCCTGACCTCGGCGCAATTCTAAGCGAAACCACCATAGCATGCCCCATGCTCCTTCCCGAAAAACTCGTCTTGCTCTGTGAAGAAGCTCATTCATCTCTCTGGACAAAACCTTAGAGTTCCTCCGTATTTCCGCTTCTTTTTTCGTTTCACTAGAGCAATCCAGTCTTTTTAGTAATATTGAGGGGGTATGAAAATGTTAAATAAGGCATGAAAAAGATATGGCGCGCTTTTGATCCCAGAGCCTCAGCCGTCAAGCACCTTTCAGGGAATAGTCGCTTTAATCTTTTATTCATGCGGCGCGTGAATTTCCTCTCCCTGACAATGTTTATTATCGGCATTTTGGCGAAGCTCCTCTGGAATTGGTTGGCCCGATAAAATGTAGGGTGCTATCTTCTGCATGTACTCATAGGCGGAGTCATACTCATTCGGAATAATTCCATCTAGAATAGCCTGGCGAATAGCTTCCTTGATAGCACCGACAAGGGGTCCAGGATTGAGATTGTAGATACGCATGATCTCTTCTCCCCGAATTGGAGGCTGAAAGCGAGCAAGGTGGTCTTTTTCTTGGACTTCTCGGACTCGCTGCATGACTTTGTCAAAGTTTTGGAGGAAACGATCCCGACGATTAGGATTGCGGGTCGTGACATCACTGCGGCACAGAAGGATAAGGTCCTCAAGGGCCTCGCCAGCTTCGGCAGCGAGTCTGCGAATAGCACTATCCGTTACCCCTGCTTGGGCTAATGCAATGGGGCGTCCGTGGAGGCGGATAAGCTTTTGGATATACCTCAATCGCTCATCCAGCGGAAGGTGCAACCGACGGAAAATTTCCTTAGCGCGACGAGCGCCTTCCTCTTCATGAAGGTGAAATGTCCACCCCGCTTTGTCATCAAACCGTTTGGTAAAGGGCTTGCCTATATCATGAAGAAGGGCTGCCCATCGTAACCAAAGAGACGCCTCAGGACGCTGATGAAGAAGCTGATCCAGCACCTTTAGCGTATGAGCGAAGTTATCTTTGTGGGTATAACCCTTCTGAGTCTCCGTACCAGCTAATGCCGCTACTTCTGGCAAAAACTGATGGAGGAGTCCCGTGTCATATAAAATCTGAAGTCCGCGAGTGGGATTCGGGCTCATGAGAATCTTGTGGAATTCCTCTATGATCCGCTCGGGCGAGACGATAGAGAGGCGAGACGCTTCTGATTTGAGGGCTTCGTAGGTACGGGACTCAATCCTGAAGTCTAATCTCACAGCGAATCGTACGGCGCGCAGCATTCGCAAAGGATCATCGCTAAAAGTGCGCTGAGGGTCTACAGGTGTCCGAATAAGCCGCTGTCCCAAGTCCCGAATCCCTCCAAAGGGGTCCAAAAGTACCCCCCGCTGCTCCGCATGAAGCCCTACGTAGAGTGCATTGATGGTAAAATCTCGCCGCATAAAATCCTCTTCTAGTGGAGCAGGCTCTACTGCAGGATTACGCGAAGCTGGACTATAGCTCTCTCGCCGAGAGGCCACTACTTCTATCTCGTAAGCCTTCCACTTCACCACTGCCACATAGAAGCGGCGGTACTCAGCAGCTATCACAGTGCCTAACCGCTGAGCGAGCCGTTCCGCATACAGAGTGGGATTGCCTATCGTAACAACATCAATAGAGGAGCCTAAATCTCCGCCCTTTAGAAAAAAATCGCGAACCCAACCTCCCACAATATAAGAAGGCTGGTTAAGCTCATCTGCTACCGCCGAGAGGTGGGGTAGAATCGGGTCCGCTTCCCACAAGCTGAGGGGAAGCTGTGTCATTTTATACCATATTTTCTGGGCGAATATACTTGTCAAACTCCTCTTCACTCAGAAAGCCTAACTCTAATGCGGCTTCTCGTAGAGTTTTTTCCTCTTTATGGGCTTTCTGAGCAATCTGAGCTGCTTTTTCATATCCAATTACAGGATTCAAAGCCGTTACCATCATGAGACTCCGTTCCAAATGACGCTGGATAGAAGGGAGATTCGCTTCTATTCCTACCACGCAATTGTCAGTGAAGGAGTGGCAGGCATCTGTAAGGAGCCGAATAGACTCCAAGAGATTATGAATGATAAGCGGCTTGAATACATTCAGCTCAAGGTGTCCTTGAAAGCCGCCGCAAGTGATAGCGACATCATTACCAATCACTTGACAGCAGACCATGGTTAGGGCTTCGCTCTGGGTGGGATTGACTTTCCCAGGCATGATGGAGGAGCCAGGCTCATTTTCAGGAAGGTGGAGTTCCGCAAGGCCTGCTCGAGGACCTGAGCCGAGGAGTCGAATGTCATTCGCTATTTTCATAAGAGCGACAGCTGTGCGGCGAAGGGCTCCCGATAAGGCTACTAAGGCATCATGAGCAGCCAAAGCGGCAAACTTATTCGGAGCACTTTTGAAGGGATGCCCCGTCAAATCCGCAATCTTTTGAGCAGCTTTTTCTGCAAACCCCCGGGGGGCATTAAGTCCAGTGCCAACTGCTGTGCCCCCTAATGCTAATTCAGCCACTGCTGGCAGATGCCGCTCCAGCTCTGCCCGACTCTCCGCTACTTGATGAGCGTAGCCAGAGAACTCCTGTCCTAACCGGATAGGAACAGCATCCATAAGGTGGGTTCGTCCTACTTTGATAATGTTCCAGAAACTCTCTGCTTTCGTCCGAAGCGCTTGTTCTAGCTTCTGAAGGGCGGGAAGGAGCTTCTCAACCACAGCAAGGTAGGCAGCGATATGCATTGCCGTCGGAAACGCATCATTAGAAGACTGGGATCGATTTACATCATCATTTGGATGGATAGGCTTTTTGCTTCCCAGGGGCTGCCCCAGCTTTTGATTGGCTCTATTGGCAATCACTTCATTCACATTCATATTGGTCTGAGTGCCTGAGCCTGTCTGCCATACTACAAGGGGAAAATGGTCATCCAGAGCCCCAGAGAGAATCTCATCACAGACCTCGGCAATTATGTGAGCTTTTTCTGGCGGCAGGACCCCTAGTTCCATATTCGCATAGGCGGCAGCTTTTTTCAAAATAGCAAAAGCATAAATCACCTCTTTGGGCATTCGGTGTCCCCCGATTCGGAAGTTTTCAAGCGAGCGTTGGGTCTGAGCACCCCATAGTTTGTCAGCAGGGACCTGTACTTCTCCTAAAGTATCGTACTCAATGCGATAGGACATGGGAGGGCGAAGATACGAGCTTTTAGGAAAGCTTGAAGAAATCACCCCAGAGCCGCTGACCCCCATCAATATAGACGGTCTCTCCCGTGATATAAGCTGCCATTGGAGAGGCTAAGAAGAGTGCGAGGTAAGCTACCTCTTCTACTTTACCCAGTCGCTTGAGGGGGATCGCTTCAGCGAGCCCTTGCTTAATGCTCTCGGGGTATTGGGCAAGTCCAGAGGAGTCTATGATACCAGGAGCAATCGCATTCACTCGGATTCCATATCGGCTCCATTCCACTGCCAGCGTCTTAGTCATGTTGTCTACACCTGCTCGAGCCGCACCCGTGTGCATCATTCCAGGAAAGCCCCGATAAATATTGACGATGATATTGACAATGACTCCTTGCCGAGCGGGAATAAAAAACCGATTTGCACAAGTGTAGGTAACATTCCATGTGCCATTGAGATTATTATTAATCACTGCCTGAAATCCTTTCGGCGTAATCTGCTCAGCAGGAGCGGGAAATTGCCCTCCAGCATTGTTGATAAGGATATGTAGAGCCCCAAATTCTTTTTGGATGAAAGCGGCTAAGGCTTCTACCTGATCAAGCTGGCGAATGTCACAAGGACAGTAGGGAATGTTTCCGAGGTTTTGAGCGGCATATCGCAGCTTTTCTTCGTTGCGACCACATATCACCACCTGAGCACCTACTTTGGTAAGCTCATGAGCTATAGCATATCCAATACCACTCCCGCCCCCTGTTACAAGGGCTACTTGGTCTTGAAGCAAGTCTGAGGCAAACATCAGTCAGATCGAAGGGGTAGATTCAGCATTTGACGAGCTTCAGTGATAGAAGCAGGTTCTCGTCCTAACATCCGAGCCAGCCGGACCGCCGCTTCTACCAGTTCTCCATTTGACTTTGCCATTTCCCCCTCAGGAAGGTAGAAGTTATCTTCTAAGCCAACTCGGATGTGCCCTCCAATCGTGATGGCCACTGCTGCAAGCGCCCATTGCTTACGCCCAATCCCAATCACTTGCCAGTGAGAGCCGGGCGGCACACTGCGCGCTTGATGAAGGAGGTTTTCCGTCGTGGCTGGAATCCCTCCCATCACCCCCATCACGAAGCTAAAAACATACGGCGGCTTCAAAATCCCCATATCTATAAAAGGTGTGGCATTATGAATATGACCACAGTCAAATGCCTCCATCTCCGGCAGGGTTCCCGCCTCTATCATCCTTTGCAAGAAGTATTGAATGTCCCTAAAAGGATTCTGAAAGACAAAGTCATGGTAAAACTGCTTTGATTTTGGGGAGTAAATCGCATAATTCATAGAGCCCATATTGAGTGCGGCCATGTCAGGCTTAATGGCTGTGATGTGGTGAATACGCTCTTCGCGAGGGATGCCTACCGCACCTGTGGAAAAATTGATGATTACCTCAGGACACCGCAGACGCACTTCTTCATAGATGCGCCGATATGTCTCAATGTCAAACGCTGGCGAGCCATCGTCTTTCCGAGCATGGATGTGAAGAATGGCGGCTCCAGCTTCCACTGCGCGGCGCCCTTCCTCCGCAATCTCAACAGGTGTGTAGGGAATGTACGGACATTGCTCCCGAGTCGCAAGAACGCCCGTCAGAGCTGCCGTGATGACAACTTTCTTTTCGCTGGACATACCTTCAGGCGGTAAAGTAAGAGAAAATTACCGAGCCTTCGGCTAGTTCGCCAAAAGCTACCAAGGGTGCGTCAGCACATAGCATAGAATATTGACTCCCATACGAAAGGCAAGCTCTCGCACTTCGGGTGGGTCTTTGTGAACTTGCGGGTCGTCCCATCCATCCCCTAAATCCGCTTCGTACGTCAAAGCAGCAACCAGTCTGCCCTTGTAGAATAATCCGTAAAGTTGAGGTACTTTATTGTCATGTTCATGAATCTTCGGAAGTCCATAAGGGAAGCTGTAATAGCAGTGAAAGATTGGATGATTGTCAGGTATCAACTGAAGCTCCCCCTCTGGAAGGATAGCCAGTAGCGCTTTTTTAGCATATTCATGCATGCCATAGTCATCATCCATTAGAATAAATCCCCCCTTGAGGATATATTGGCGCAAATTGTCAGCCTCTTCCTTTGAAAACTGAATGTGTCCATGCCCAGATGCGTAAAGAAGAACGTATTGATGAAGATGAGGATCACTCGGACGAACCACTTCTTCTTGCAATTGAACAGGGATTGGGGCATGACTCTGGGTGTAGCGAAGGAGATTCGTGAGAGAGGCGCGATTCCCATACCAGTCACCTCCTCCTTCATAGCGGAGCTTCCCTATTTTGACCAGAGGGCGGTTTTGTGCCCATAGAAGAGTGAGCACGCACAGAGCACGCATGATAAGCATAACAAAAACTTTGAGAGAAGAGAAATCTTCTCTCTTGGCTTGATTTACGGAGGCTGTTAGTAGAGAGGGAAAAAGGAAGGATGTCTCTGATGAGGCTTTAGGTCTGAGCTAAGGTCTAATGTTATCTCTACCTTAGCAAGGACACCAAGCTTTGTGAGTATATTGTGAAGAGCTTTTCAGACCCGTTGTCCAACGTGTCCACTGTTCCCCGTTTTTACTAACATTGCGAGTTATGAAGAGCTTCTCTTTCGTAGTGCTTGCTAGCGGACTGCTTATAGCTCAACGTGCATGGTATTTTTCTTCGTCGCAGGGGAGCGATGCGAATGATGGACGCACACCCCAGACACCTTTACGCTCTCTGGGAACGCTTCAGCGACTTCTTTCCGGGCAGATGGTAGGAGGAGAACGGCTAAGTCGGGGAGATACAATTGCATTTTTGCGTGGTGATACCTTCCGAGTTGTCCGAGTGGAAGGAGGGCGGCTGGAATATGGCCTTAGCTGTAGCGGTACGGTATTCCGACAAAGCGGAGCACCTATCGTCCTTACAGCGTATGGACCCTCTTCAAAGCCGTTCCCACTCCTGACTGGAACGTGGCGACTCTCTGATTCGGCTCGGGCTTTCATTCAAGCCGGTAACCTCGTCAAAATCGCTCAGCCCTTTGGAGGGCAGGATAGCCTTGTAGCCCTGCGAGTCTTTTGGCGAGGCGAGCCACTCAAGCCTGCTCGGTTTCCAAATGATACCATGTTGCCTATTCTTCAGAGCCTGAGTAGCCTCTCTTCTGATCCCGATACCTTTCTTTCCTCAGGACTTGAAAATATCCCTTCTTCGGTTGCAGCTGGAGCTTTAGTGTGGGCTTCATTAGGCTCTGACTATAGCTGGGGCTGTGGGAAGGCTCAGAGCTTGAATGGCAATCAGCTTATTACCTTCCCTTGGGGTCATTTTACCCCTCTCAGAGGAGCCCGCTTCTACTTAGAAGGAAAACCTGAGTTCATAGACCAACCTGGCGAATGGGCTTATAGCGAGGAAGGCGATACACTTTATCTTTTTCCTTTCCAGCTTCCCTTTGACCCTACCGACTATGAGGTCATGGTGGTCAGGGTGCGTCCTTCTGATCGTCATGTCCAAGACTCTAAAGCCCTTATGCTGACAGCTCGTTACGACACACTACCCTCAGACCCTATCCAACGCGTTCTCATAGATCGCCTCCACTTCTTCGCCTTAGGCGAGGGCATAAGAACAGCAGGTGTGTCAGAAATCACAATCCAACGCTGCCTTTTCACCCATTCTTACCGAGGCATTTGGAATTTCTTGGCGGAGGGCCTTTACATTCGGGAAAATGCGTTCTACGATAATGAGAATCCTTGCGTTATTTATGGGCGTACAGTTCCTGGATTTCAGGGGAATCCTCGGGCCCTCACTCGTCGCGTCTATGTGGAACATAATCTTATCAAACGAACGGGCCTTCACCCTCGCTGGAGCTGGCAAAACCTTAGGACAGAGCTGGAGCGATTCGTTCGGGAAGATTACAGCATTCTCATCGGATATAACATAGATAGCGTGATTATCCGATATAACCGTATAGATAGCGTGAGTCAGGGGGCTATCGGTGGAAATTGCTTTTACTTCACTCAAACAGATTGGAATGATAGCTATGTAGGGACCGTCCCTTTTATTGTTGAGAAAAATTACATCACAAACTTCTGTATGGACTTCTCAGATTGTGGGGGTATCAAATTCATCTCCTTTATGAAGAATGGGATTATTCGGGATAACATTCTCATCAAGGGCCAAAATAGAGATAGGTCGCATATAGCTTGGCCGGTTCGTCCTTTTGCGAAGGGACTCTATAGTGACGTAAGTCCTCATGACATCATATGGGAGGGGAATACAGTGATTGGGGCCAGTATAGGTTGCGGGAATTTCTTTGGAGGAGGCTCTATTCGTGGGATTAAGGTGAGGGAGAATACCTTTTATCATTGCCAGCGGCTGGGAGTGGATGTAGTGCCCGCTGCGGGAGGAGCTCAGGGCTGTGAGGTAGTTGGAAACACCTTCTTCCTTGGCATGCACGATGGGGGAGCCGTCAACTTCTATGATGCAGGGGGGAATAATCAGAGAGATACTTTTGATGTCGTGAAAGACAACCGATATGGTCACCCCACTTATGCTATTTCTTACTTGTATAGAGCAGAGAATGGGTCTGTAACGGCCCTTGGCTTTCGTCGTCTACAAGCTGAGACGCCATATGAGCGTTCAGCACTCAGTCAGTGGATACGGTGGGTGGGCTTTCGTCAGTGGGAGGGGGCTCAAGTTCAGCAAAACTTCATTTCCAATCCGACCTTAGATGCAAGTCAGCCTTTACCAGTGGCTCCATTTGGCCGAGCCCGTCTTCAGCGAGTTTCTGTTTCTCCGTTTGGAGGGCCTGCTTACTTGGTCTGGTACCCCGATACAGCTCAGTTAGGTATTCGGTCAGGGATAGCTCTGCAAACCACTGAATCCCTATACAGTACTCAGCTGGACAGTGCTCACCTCTATCGTTGGACTCTCATCTGGGCAGCCAATCGGGCTGCTGATTTTGGAGCTTCTACTGGATGGATAAGATTTACTCATCCAAACACAGGGGATACACTTGCTGCTATAGACCGCTTTGCCCTTCCTACCTTCCAACCTTACACGCCGGAAACCCTTCAGGTTCGCTATCAGCCCCGCTTCAAGCAGTTTTGGACTCGTCCCGAGGTAGAGCTCCAACGAGGTGACTCCGTGTGGCTCACCTATTGGAACTTTGAACGCATAGACCCCAGCTCGGTACCTTCATTGAGTGAAATATATCCGATCTTTGTCAATCCCTCAGACACGGTGGCTCAGATTCCCCTTCCTTCGGGGTGGGTATATCTTACATTAGATAGCACGCTGGTGTGGGGAAAGGTAGCAGTGCCCCCGTGGAAGGGTCGAATTCTCGTGCGGTTGAAGTATGATCCTGAGCTGACGGGTCTTGTAGGCTCGATTCCTGTGAGGACCTGGGCGCTGGTGTATCCAAATCCCACTTCGGACCATGTGAAAGTAACCCTCCCTCAGCCTGCTGAATATCAGTTCCTAAGCCTTCAGGGTCAGCTCATAGAGAAAGGGAGCTGGAAGGAGGAAGGGGTGCTTTCTTTAGAGAAGCTGTCCCAGGGTATGTATCTCCTCCAGCTTAGATATTCCTCAGGCTATCAGGAAACTGTGCGTATAGTAAAGCAGTAAGAGAAGCTTCTGGAAGCCGGCAGGTGGACTCCTTAGATAGCGAATTGCTTAATCACACTCTCTCCATGACTGAGAGGGTTATCCCTTGAGAAGCCCCTAAGAGGTTCTTAGCTCCTTTCTTTGAGCCAAGCCGTTTCCTACTCCACAGAGGGCCGATAAAAACATCTTCCCCGCTAGATGCACCAAAAAAACTTACTTCGTTTCCACTCCACAGAGGACCGATAAAAACGTACTGGGAAGCCGTCGCGATGTGCAAACAGCACCGGTTTCCACTCCACAGAGGGCCGATAAAAACTCAAGCGCGTTTTATGACGCTGCGTGTGTATCTCGCGTTTCCACTCCACAGAGGGCCGATAAAAACAAGGTCAGCTTCATTCCGAAGCCCTTCCTATTGTTAGGTTTCCACTCCACAGAGGGCCGATAAAAACCAAGATGGGCCACCTGCTCAGGATTTTCCCTAACCAGTTTCCACTCCACAGAGGGCCGATAAAAACCTTCCACGCCGTGCCGTCCCAGCGAAAGGCGGCGTTCTGTTTCCACTCCACAGAGGACCGATAAAAACCGCTCGGCACGATGTGCGGCAGGTGGGCAAGGTTGTGTTTCCACTCCACAGAGGACCGATAAAAACCCGTCCGTCCAGCAGGGCTCTCCTCCTCCCCCTCCT
>JANXAJ010000015.1 GCA_025062295.1 Bacteroidia bacterium
CCCCCCCGGGGGGGCCCCCCGCCGCTCAAAAAACTTACTTCCCGGCTCATTCCATGCCATAGCTTCCACAGGAATCCCTACCTGAGATTAAAAAGCTTAACGCTTATCCATAGGTGGGGTGTGTCAAAACACCTTCATTGAAGCTTATGGGCTTTTCCTCCCACAGTTTATGGGTCCTTGGAAGGCAGGGCTCAAAGCCTATTCCCTTAGGAGGATCTTTGGATAAAAGCTCTTCTCAAGACCGAAGCGGGAATGGGGTCTGAAGTTGTGGAGTATGAGAGGGAGGCATGCTACTGAGAATATCCCTCCTTAGAATCAAGTCTTAGTTACCGCCACTACCCGATCTTCCTCCCGTAGGCGGATCAGTTGGGTTCCTTGAGCGTCTCTTCCGCGCACCGCTATTTCCTTTCCCGACAGGCGAATGCTTTGCCCACCTTGGGTTACGATGAGTAGGTCTTCGGTCAGCGAGTGAAAAGAAAGAGCTGCTACTAGCTTGCCTGTCTTCTCTGAGACTTTGAAGGTGCGAATTCCTTTTCCTCCCCGATGAGTTATCCGATATTCTGAAAGGGGAGTCGCTTTGCCCTGTCCTTTTTCAGAAAGAACGAAAAGATAACCATCTTCCTCCAGGATCGGCAGGAGAGCGACTACTTCATCACTTTGCTCTAAAGCCATACCAATGACTCCAGCTGCTTCGCGTCCCATCGCTCGTACCTCGGCGTGAGGGAAGCGAATGGCTTGTCCTTCAGCACTGACCAAAACTACTTCCCTACCTTTCGTCTCATCTACAAGAGCGACATCTAAGAGCTCATCCCCAGCTTTGACAGAAAAAGCAATAATACCTCTTCCCCGAGGGCGACTATATTCTTTTAGGGGCGTCTTTTTGATGATTCCCTTCTTGGAGACGAAAAGAAGAGTGTGTCTCCGAATAAATTCTTCATCTTCCAGGGAAGAGACATTTACATAAGCTACGACTCGGTCTTCAGAGGAAAGGGCGAGGAGATTCTGAATATGTCGCCCTTTCTGATGGCGCTGGGCCTCAGGAATTTCATGCACACGCAGCCAATAACAGTATCCCTTTTCTGTGAAAAGCAAAAGATAATCATGGAGGCGAGCAATGAGGACATCTTGGATGAAGTCTTCTTCTTTGAGGTCCATTGTCCGTACTCCTGTTCCACCTCGTCCTTGGGCTCGGTACGCTCGTAAGTCTGTTCGTTTGATATACCCTTGATGCGAAATGAGAATAGCTACTTCTGAATTAGGAATAGTATCCTCAAGTGTAATTTCTCCTTCGTGAGGGAGAATGTGAGTTCGCCGCTCATCCCCATACTCTTCTTCCAGTTTTTTTAGTTCTGAGCTAATAATAGCCTTTTGTTCCTCTGGGTCGGTTAGCACCTTTTTATAATAGGCGATGCTTTCTTGAAGGTCTGCGTATTCTTTTTGAATTTTTTCTCGCTCCAAAGCGGTCAATCGTTGGAGACGCAGGTCTAAGATAGCTTGAGCTTGGAGAAGGGAAAGAGCGAATTGTTCCATGAGTGCTGTACGAGCCTCCTCTGGCGTCTGGGACCGCCGAATCAGGGTGATAATCTCATCTAAGTGATCTAAAGCCTTGAGAAGTCCTTCTAAGATGTGGGCTCGCTTTTCTGCTTCTGCCAGTTCATGAGCGGTTCGTCTCAGAATCACCTGAGTTCTGTGTTCTAAGTAGGCCCCTAGCGTCTCTCGTAAGGTCATGAGTTTAGGGCGTCCTTTGAAGAGGGCGACCCAGTAGCCATTATAGCTTGTCTCTAGGGGTGTGTGGAGATACAGATTGTTAAGGACAACTTTCGGTACGGCATCCCGTTTGAGTTCTACTACTACTCGTACTCCTTCTCGGTCAGACTCATCGCGCACTTCGGCAATCCCTTCTATTTTCTTTGTCTCAGCTAAATGAGCAATAGAAGTTACGAGATGAGCTTTACTGACTCGATAGGGAATCTCTGTGATAATGATAGCGCTGCGTCCTCCTGGTAGAGTTTCTATCAGCGCGCGTCCACGCACTCGTAATCGTCCTCTTCCTGTAAGATACATCTGACGGATGCCCTCCTTTCCTAAGATAATGCCTCCAGTAGGGAAATCTGGTCCTTGGATGGCTTCGGCGAGGGCTTCAGTTGATACATTCGGATCGTGAAGAAGAAGTAAAAGGGCTCGGACGGTATCCCGTAAGTTATGGGGTGGAATTTCTGTAGCCATCCCAACAGCAATGCCACTGGCGCCATTGAGAAGAAGATTTGGAAGAAGTGCTGGAAGAACAGTAGGCTCTTTGAGAGATTCATCAAAGTTTGGAGCAAAGTCCACTGTATCTTTCTCTAAGTCGGCAAGTAGCGTAAGGGAGATGGGAGCAAGTCTAGCTTCTGTATAACGCATTGCGGCAGGAGCATCATTGTCCATAGATCCAAAGTTTCCTTGTCCCTCTATGAGAGGATAGCGCAGGCTCCAAGGCTGAGCCATCCGCACCATTGTGTCATAGACGGCGGCATCTCCATGAGGATGGTATTTCCCTAAAACCTCTCCAACGATACGAGCTGACTTCTTGAAGGGTTTATCTGGATGCAGACCAAGCTCTAACATCCCATAGAGAACTCTCCGCTGAACGGGTTTCAGTCCATCTCGTACATCGGGAAGGGCTCGAGCCACTATCACGCTCATTGCATAGTCTATGTAGGCACTCCGCATCTCATCGGTGATGGATCTCGGAATGATATGGCTCATGGCGCAAAGCTACTGAAACCCTCCCGACTTCTTCTGTAAGCGACAAAGGGCTATCTTTGCTGCATGAGCCGCCTGAAAGCACTTGCCTTGCCTGGGGGCTTGACTCGCGAAGCTATTTTGAAAGACTATTATATCGGTCACCTGAGTCGTCAAATGAGTCTCCTCGGGCGCAAAGAAGTGCTTACTGGCAAAGCTAAGTTTGGAATCTTCGGAGATGGCAAGGAGCTCCCCCAATTAGCTATGGCTCATGCTTTTCAAGCGGGAGATTTTCGCTCAGGGTATTATCGGGATCAGACCTTCATGATAGCAGCAGGGCTCTTGACCCCTGAGGAATTTTTCGCTCAGCTTTATGCAGATACTGATCTGAACCATGAACCAGCTTCGGGCGGGCGGCAAATGAATAATCATTTCGCTACTCCCTTCTTAGATGAGAGGGGCGAGTGGCTTCCTCTAAGTCAGCTGAAAAACGTCGTTTCCGACGTCTCTCCCACTGCGAGTCAGATGCCACGCTTAGTGGGACTGGCATGGGCTTCTGTCCTTTACCGCCATCTGCCTGAACTCAAAGCCTTCACTCAATTCTCTCAAAACGGAGATGAAATTGCTTGGGGTACTATCGGGGAAGCCAGTACAAGTGAAGGGCTTTTCTGGGAGTCTATCAATGCCTTGGCTGTCCTTAAGGCACCTGCTATTATCAGTGTATGGGATGATGGCTATGGCATCTCTGTACCAGTGCACCTTCAGACAGCTAAGGGAAGCATTTCTGAAGTGCTGAGTGGATTCCGTCCAGCCTTACAGATTTATGTGGTAAAAGGATGGGATTATCCTTCTCTTGTAGAGACCTATCAGAAGGCCGCGCGGTATGTTCGTCAGCACCACAAGCCCGCTCTTATCCATGTGACGGAACTGACTCAGCCGCAGGGACACTCTACTTCGGGTAGCCATGAACGCTACAAATCTCAAGAACGGCTGGAGTGGGAACGAGCCTATGATGGGCTGCTGAAAATGCGGCAGTGGCTCCTTCAGGAAGGATTGGCAGGAGAGTCAGAGTTAGACGATATAGAAAAGGAGGCTAGTGAGGCGGCTCGTGCTGCTCAACGGCGAGCATGGGAAGCTTATACACGTCCCATTCAGGCTTTCAGAGATGAAGCTCTTCAGCTTATGCCCAGCTCAGAAGAACGCACAGCCCTTGGAAAACTCAAGCCTGTGAATTATCGTGAGGTTTTTGAACTTATTCATCGGACTTTGCGCCGCTACCGAGGTAGAGCCCAAATAGAATCCCTTCGGCACCTCTACCGAGCAAAATATGCCGAATTGGCTCAGCGATATGAGAGATGGATGTATCGGGGCACAGCTTTGGAGATCAGGCCGATTCCTCCTCTTTATCCCTCTGAGCCTGAGCGAGTAGAGGGCTTCCGCATAATCAATGCTTGCTTCCGGGCTGCGCTTCAGCGCGATCCTCGTGTGATCATATTTGGGGAGGATGTGGGCAGGTTAGGTGATGTAAATCAGGGCTGTGCAGGGCTCCAAGCTGAATTTGGTGAGCTTCGGGTGGTAGATACGGGGATTCGGGAAGCTACGATCATCGGGCAAGGCATCGGTCTGGCTCTGCGCGGACTGCGCCCTATTGCTGAAATTCAGTATTTGGATTATCTCCTCTATGGGATTCAAATTTTGTCCGATGATGTGGCGACTTTGAGCTGGCGCACAGTTGGCAGACAGAAGGTGCCCCTAATCGTACGCACTCGTGGGCACCGTTTAGAAGGTATCTGGCATTCGGGGTCTCCAATGCAGCTCCTTTTAGGAGCTCTACGAGGAATGTATATACTTGTGCCCCGAAACATGACGCAAGCCGCTGGAATGTATAATACCCTCTTAGCAGCAGATGAACCTGCCCTCTTGATTGAGGTACTCAATGGATATCGTCTCCGAGAACCTCTCCCAACAAACCTTGGTGAGATGCGGGTTCCTCTTGGCGTCCCAGAGGTTCTGCGAGAAGGGACGGATATCACGCTGGTTACCTATGGAGCTGTAACTCGTTTGGTCTTGGAGGCTGCCGAAGCTTTGGCTGAAATGGATGTCTCATGCGAGGTGATTGATATCCAGACCCTTCTTCCATTTGATCTTCATCATGTAGTTGGGGCTTCTCTTCGTAAAACTGGGCGGATTGCCTTTATTGATGAAGATGTCTCAGGCGGAGCCACCGCATATATGATGTGGCATGTGCTGGAGAAGCAAGAGGGGTTCTACTGGCTAGATGCTCCTCCTCTCACTATTCCAGGTAGTGATCATCGCCCCGCTTACGGATCAGACGGGGACTTTTTCTCTAAGCCTGGAGTTGAAACAATAATTGAGAGAATCTATAACTACATGAGTGAAATAGAGCCTCGGCGCTTTCCGCCCCTGTAATCACCTTTGGCGAGAAGAGTAATGGGGGAGTTTTTACCCTCTAATCTTTCTCTACAAAGTTTAGAGAGGTGCCAAAAGTTTCCTTTATCTGAATTGCTGCATAAAAGGCTATAACATAGAGGAGAATGCCAGTGGCAAGGGCACTCTCTCGAAGGGAAAAGAGAGACTGGAACCCATTCCACAGGAGAGATGAAAGCACAAGAGAGCCTCGGATCCAGTTAGGAATGCTTGTTGCTACCGTAGCCCGGAGGTTAGTTCCAAACTGTTCTGCTGCACTCGTAATGAGGACAGCCCAGTAGCCTGAGAAAAGGCCTAAGAGGAATACCATACCATAGACTGCTTCGGCTGAGGAAAAAGGAAAGAGATTGTAGGCGATTGCCAGCAGGCTACCCATTCCCAGCCAGAAAAGGATAGGTTTGCGTCGGCTTCTGAGGACCTGACTGTAGAGACCTGCTAAGAGATCCCCTACGGAGAGACCAATGTAGGTATACATGATGGCTCTGCCTGCGATGAGAGAAAGCCCACTTTCTCTAAAAAGGTCTGGGGAAAAGGTAACAAGAATCCCTACTACGTACCAAATGGGAGCACCAGCGAGAATAGCATATAAATACCGCTGTAGCCTTTCCCGTTTTCGAAAAATTTGCAGAAAATCTCCCAGAGGGACGTTTGTCTGTTGGCGCAAAGCTTGGAAGAGGAGGGATTCACCAATGCCGATGCGTAAGAAGAGCAAGAGGAAACCCATACCACCGCCGATGAAATAAGCGACCCGCCAAGGGAAAATCTCACCGATGAGACTTGCCGCTACAGCGCCTAAAATCCCTACGGTCGCAATCAAAGTTGTACCCCAGCCCCGCAGATGAGGTGGCATGAGTTCAACCACTAAGGTCACCCCTGCTCCTAATTCACCCGCTAAACCAATCCCAGCGATGAATCGCCATATCGCATATCCTTGAATGCTCTCCACTATTCCATTCAAAAGCGTTGCAAGGGAGTAAGTGCTGATTGAAGCAAAAAGGATGGACAGCCGTCCTCGTTTATCTGCTAAAATACCCCACAGAAGTCCTCCAAGAAGCATACCCACCATTTGAAGATTGATTAAGAGGACGCCATATTGAAGCTTTGCCTTTCCCTGATAGCCTAAATCAGTCAGGCTGGATTCGCGAACGACGGAGAATAAAATGAGATCATAGATATCCACGAAGTACCCTAAAGTAGCTACAAATACTGCTGACCATTCCCGTCTTGTCACTGGGAGAGCAAAGAAAGGTTAGGCAGAGGATTTCTCGTTGTGGATTGAAGCCAGAGAGAGGCGACGAGCGATAAAGGCCTTGTGAGGATTGAAGTACCCATAGCTCAGATGGGGGAAACGCCGCTTAAGAAGCCGCATAAGGGTATAAATCCCAACAGGAGGAGCAAAAGTTTCAGGCTTAAAACCCATCCGTTCTATGTACCAATCGGGGTCAATGTTGAAGTTTCGCCACTGAATCATGTGGAGGTGGGTCTCGGAGATGAGTTGACAGAGAGCTTTTATTTCTGCTGGCTGGTCGGTGAAGCCCGGGAGGGTAAAATAATTGATAGAGACCCACTTTCGGACTTGTATAGCTCGTTGGATGGACTCTTTGACCATCGCGAAGTTGTAGTTGCGCGGGCGGTAGTAGCGCTCATACCATAGGGGCTGCGCACTATTGAGGCTGATACGGAAGCTATCTACACCGCTCTGGGCTAGACGCTCTACGATGTCAGGCCAGCACCCATTTGTATTGATATTGATGATGCCTCTCTGAGTTTTTTTTCGGATGAGGCGAACCGCCGTCTCAATGACCTTCCAGGCGAGAAGGGGCTCCCCCTCACATCCTTGCCCAAAACTTACGATAGGCTGTGGCGCACGTTCTAGATGATATACTGCCAGTTCAGCGATCTCCTCTGGAGTAGGCATGAATGTGAGACGCTCTTGGGCACTTGGTATGGGGGATTCTTGAGGGAGTTGAAGGGAAATACAGCCGATGCAGGCGGCATTGCAGCCAGGGGAGACAGGGAGGGGACATTCCCATCGTCCGAGAGCTAAATTCCGAGCAGCTGGGCAGCAGTACCGTTCTACACAATTCTCCATCAAGTGCTGAACGAGCCGATTGTGTGGGAAGCGACGGCGAAGCGTTCGAGCTCCCTCTGCGATAGCTGGTGGGAAAAAACGCTTGGCATCCTGTCGGGGTTGAGGATCGACTCGGACTACAGGGACAAAAAATCGCCCTTCTTTCCATCCAACAGCGGTATAGGCGTAGAGAGGGAGGGTGGGTGCATCGGGTTCTCTTTCATAAGCAGCTGAGGCAAGCTGGGTATGAGCAGGAGCTACAAAGGCAGCCACAGCCCATCCTTTAGGATATGGACGCAGTCGTCCCTCTGGAGTGATACCTACAGGTCGTCGTCCTACTAAGTGAAAAAGAGTACTTCCAGGGGGTAAGGGTTTCCAGCAAGGATATTCATACCATGGATAAGTCCAGAAGCCACTTCGTCCCGCTGCCTGCCAGCGAGGCTCATCGTAGATAGTACCGCGCTCGTCTGCCCAGAGCAGCCGCATCTTTACAAAGGTATCCCCTTTCGGCATTAGGTTTGTAGTAATCTGTGTATGCGTGTCTTAGGGGTAATTCCTGCTCGCTATCACTCACAGCGCCTACCAGGTAAGGTACTTTTGCCTCTTCGCGGCAAGCCTATCGTTCAACACGTATATGAGCAGGCTCAGCCTGTCTTTGGTTCAGACCTTCTTGTCGCTACGGATGACATGCGCGTGGTTGAAGCCGTAGAGGCATTCGGAGGACGAGCGGTAATGACTCGCTCCACCCACCTCTCAGGGACAGAACGCGTAGGAGAAGTAGCAGAAAAATTTATTTACGATGCTTATGTCAATATCCAAGCAGATGAGCCTTTCATTGATCAAGAGCAGCTTAGAGCTATTTTACGACTTCTGCAGAAATATCCACTTGTAAGCTTGATGAGTCGCCTTCACAAATTGGAAGAGCTTCTCAGTCCCTCTGTTGTAAAAGTTGTTGTCAATAAAGAGGGAAAGGCTTTATATTTTTCTCGCTCGCTTGTGCCTCATCCGAGGGACTTTCCCCTCACAAGTTCGGAGATTTTGACTCGCTATAAGTACTTCCGACATATAGGGATTTATGGCTACCATCGCTCGGTCCTAATGGAGATAGTGATGCTTTCGCCTGCACCTTTGGAGGAAGTTGAACAGTTAGAACAGCTCCGATGGCTGTATCACGGCTACTCTATTTACCTTCAGGAGACCCCCTACCGAGGACCTGGCATAGATACTCAGGAAGAGTATGAGATGGCTCAACGGCTGGCTGAGAGGCTTTTATAAGAGGAGCGTATGCTTTCTTTTCGTGATAGCGTGTGAGTCCGAGCTTCACCAAGCTTCGGGTTCAAAAGATACGCTTTCCACTCTCCTCAAGAGTACATCAGCAACTCTAACTATAGATGAGATCACCCTGCTGCGATATAGGATTGCGAGTGAGCTTTCTCCGAAAACGTATCTTCTTGAGGTGTCGGTTCGGTATCCTTACCGAACGGAAAAACAGCGAGGCACGGGGTGGAGAAGCGATCAAGGAGTCATCTACACCTGTAGCCACATTTTTCCTCAAGGGGGGAAACTGGAGATAGAGGCATGGGGTGCCGATGGAAGCTGTCAGGAAGCTCAGATTGTGTGGATAGATTCTATTGCAGATGTAGCCCTTCTAAGGATAAAAGAAGGAGAGAAAGGAGGATTGAAACTACGAACCGACACTCTTCCTCGGGTAGGAGAAACGGTATTTGCGATTGGGGCTCCATTTGGACTTCTGGGTACGCTCAGTGAAGGATTTGTCTCGGCTCCTCTCCGCTTTATAGAGGTGGGGGCAGACAGAGATACACTGCCTTTCCTTCAGCTTTCGCTTCCTGCGCAGCCAGGTAGCTCAGGAAGCCCTATAGTGGATCAGCGAGGGTATGTCGTGGGGATGATCTCTGATATTGCTACGCTTACAGACAGGTATGAGGGGATTACGTTTGCTATACCCGCACATGTGCTAAATGCTGTATGGCTACGCTATCGTAGCTTTGTGAGAAATGACTCGGAAAGAACTCGCTAAAGCCATCAGCGAAAAGACAGGACTTCCCAGAAAAGATGCTGAAGCAGCGGTAGCCGCCCTCATTGCCACTATCCGAGAAAGTCTATTGGCAGGTGAGCCTATTATCCTGCGTGGATTCGGTACGTTTGGTTTGCGTTATCAGCGAGCTAGGAAAGGACGACTTATCCGCACAGGACAAGAGGTCCTCATTCCCCCCCGTGTACGCATCTACTTTGAGCCTTCGGATATCCTTCAGGATGCTGTCGCCCAAAGAAAAGAACTTGTAGAACGATTTGCTCCAAAGTGAGCGACTTCGACTGCTCTTCTGGCTTCTGACAGCCCTAATCGCTGTCGCAGGACTTTTTTGGATAGGTGAGCAGAGAGTAACCCTCTCTTCTCCCCTTAGCCCTGAAGATGAAATAGAGAGTGCTTTCTGGCGATTGGAAGTTGGCGACTCTCTCTCCCCCGCTGAACAGCGCCACCTCTCCGCTCTCCTTAGCCAAATCCCAGACACAGCATACAGACCCTACAGTTTTGCCGTTGGATGGCTTCTTATATATGGAACTGAACACTTATCTGGACCACCTATGCTCTATGTTCAACGCCTTCAGCAGCTTCGGGAGGTGCCTATTGTGCGAGCCTTCTTGGGACGTCTTGCTGCTCATACGGGACAAACCGAAAAGGCTCGCCTTTATTTGCGAGAAGCGATACAAATGGATTCTACTTGTGGTACTCCTTATCTCTTTTTAGCTCAGCTGGAAGGGGATTCGGCTTGTGAATGGCTAGCTCGCAGTGAAAGAGCTATTCTCACCCCCATAGAAAAAGCCTATAGAGAAAAGCTTAGGGCCCGCTTGCGCTGTCCGTAGATTCGCTACTCCACACTTCTTCTCGTAAGAGTTCCCCTTTTGAGTTATAGTATCGCCACTTCCCTACCTTTTGCCCCTGTTCATAAAAACCTTGCACTTTCACTAGTCCATTTGGATGATATTCGGTATATTCTCCCTCAAGATTTCCATCCATGAGGATATAGCGTCGCTTTACGACCCCGTTTGGATAGTATTCTTCCTGGGGGCCGTCTTGAAGTAGCGTATCCGTTTCAGAGGAGAAGGGGAGGCGAATGGGCTTGAGAGTGTCAGACTGAGCCGAAGAAGGAAGGGAATCTTCTCGCCATAAGAGGCGCACAGTTATGCGCAGGTGAAGCGAGTCTGTCGGCTCCACCGTAAAATAGGCTGCTTCATAAGGCTTGAGCTCTTCTTGCCACTGCTCAGCCGACTGGTCTGGAAGCCAAGTTCTCAACCATGAAGAATGGCGACAATCTAAATAGCCTCCTACTAAGGTTCTCTCTGAGGTTGGGTCAAGAAAGTCTTTTCGGCTATAGAGGCTTTTGCGAGCTATGAAAGCATCTATCCACCTTTGTAGAGGCGTGGGACTGCGGGCAATGAGAAGCCATTCACCTACCTGAAGCACCCAGGGACGCTCCCATCCGCTGAATCCCTTCCCAAATGCCCATCTTAGGAGCCCCTCTGAACGGACCTGCCGAACCTCATATCCTCGGTGCTCTATGCTTTGAAGCCTTGGAAAGAGAGAGAAAGGGGAGTCGCTCTTTAGACGACAAATAAGATAAGGAGCTTCTCTGTCATGAACTATACCAATCTCACCTGCTAGGGAACTGAAAAAAGTTTCTGTGGAGGAGAAGGATAGACTGCCTTCAGGCAGAGGAGCTTCTTTCAAGTGGGCGAAGAAATAGGCAAGGGGATTGAGAAATCGCCAGCTTACAAGGGCAGTGGTAGAGGGAGGGCACAGGTCTGCTAATGAAGCAGGTCCTCTTGCCAGAGCTCCCCAGACGGGGTCTATCCAGCGGCATTGTCCCTCTATCCGCACTTCCTCCTCAAAAAGCTGGATTCGCAACTGAAGGGTGTCCCATCCCTTCAAAAACTCAAGCAAAGGATGAGAGAACAAGCTGGAGAGGGCTTTACCTGTTGTTAGAAGGGTCAGCCATACTTTATCCTCTCCGAAAAAGCTCTCCCTTTGGAAAGGCAGGGGAGACAGATCCTCGCCACTGAGGAAACGCTGAATAAGAAGAGGTTGGGTGGAATAAACTAAAATGGATCCAGCGGGTACTAAGTAGCCCTGATGGAGTTTCCATAGCATATAGCCTCCCTTTGTCTGAGTAGACTCTATGTGCCACTTGTATTGTCGGGCTAGCTGCTGCATTTCACCTCGCCAATCCCCTATCTTTGAGAGAAAGGGCGCTTCTATCAGGTAGAGAGTGCCCTCAGGATACACTGCTATGAGTAGGGCATGTCCGAGGAGCCATCGCTCTATCTGCTCGCTACTGTGGAGGAGAGAATCCCAGACTCGCCCTAGCTCATAGGCGGATTGAAAAGAAGGGCTTCTTAGCCAGGTTTCGTTCAGACGACTGTGCCGTAGGACTCGCCAGCTCTGACTGAATGAAGGAGTGTAGGCCACCAGGGAGTAATTCTTAGGAACATTCTGCCAGAGGGCTGGCATGCGAGGAGGGTGAATAAATCGCTGATACATCCAGAGGCTGCCCGCTCCTAAGATTAAGAGCAGCCCTACACCGATAATGAATCGGCGCATCCTAACCTAAAAGCGCTTCTACCCGTTCCCAATTGATTAGGCTCCACACAGCAGAAAGGTATTCAGCTCGACGATTCTGATACTTGAGATAGTAAGCGTGCTCCCACACATCTATTCCCAAGAGAGGCTTGCCGCGCTCTTCAGCGAAAGGCATAAGAGGATTGTCTTGATTCGGTGTCAAAACTATCTTGAGGCGCCCTTCAGGGGTTAACACGAGCCAAGTCCATCCCGAACCAAAAAGCTTCATTGCCGCTTCTAAAAACTGAGAACGAAAATTATCCCAGCTTCCAAAGGTAGAAGCCAGTCTCTTTTGAAGAGCTAGGGAAGGCTCTCGGCGGTTCGGTGAGAGAATCTGCCACCAGAAGGTATGGTTCCAATGTCCGCCTCCATGATTTCGGACTAGGGTCCGATGAGAAGTAGGGATTTTGTCTAATCCCGAGAGCAGCTCCTCCAGCGATAACTCCTGAAAGGCTGGAAGCTCTGATAGGGCCTTATTTAGGGTATTCACATAGGTCTGATGGTGCCCCTGGTGATGAACTTTCATAGTTTGACTGTCAATGCTTGGTTCTAATGCCTCATAGGGGTAGGGCAGGTCAGGAAGCTTGTAAGGATATCCCCCCACGAGAGAGGAATCGGTCCATTCATACTTTCGCTGACGGCGAGCCCAGCTTATTCCATTCAGTGCCAAGGCACCGAGCGTAGCTAGGAATGTCCGGCGATCCATATTGGACAAAAATAACGCCTATATACTCTTTATCTCTTCTCGGAGGAGGCATAAAAGCTGATCTACTGCATCAAGGGGCATGTCGGGCCAGAGAGGCAGACTGAATATCTCCTGAAAGGCTTGATTGGCGGTGGGAAACTGCTGCTTTTCCCGAATGTAGGGCTTATAAGCAGGGTGAAGGTGGAGGGGCTTGTAATGTACGCCCAGACGAATCCCTCGCCTCCAGAGACGCTGAAGAAGAAGGTCGCGACGATCAGCCGTAGTCCCTCGCCAAAAAACAGGATAGAGATGCCAAGCGACTGTATTCGGATCATGACAGGGATAAGGCTCTAACTCAGGAAATGTAGCTAAAGCTTCAGTATATTGGAGAGCCAAGCGAAGCCGTTGAGACCATGTCTCCTGCATTCGCTCTATCTGAGCCAAAGCTACCGCAGCTTGAAAGTCTGAGAGCATGTAGTTCCATCCCAGCGCTTCTACTTCATAAAGCCAGGGCTGGTTGGAAAGTCGTCTAATTCCATTGCGGCGCAAAAGGCGTGCCCGTTCGGCATAGTCCTTTTCGGAGAAAATGATAGCTCCTCCCTGTCCAGCGGCAATCGGCTTCGTAGCATGGAAACTCAGGGTTGCCGCTATACCAAAGGTGCCACAAAGCTTCCCTTTATACCAAGCGGGTACCGCATGGCATGCATCTTCTACGAGCCAAAGATGGTAATGCTCACATATCTTTTGAATCTCCTCCAAGGGGGCTGGTACTCCTCCATAATGCACGACGATCACCCCTCGGGTTTGGGGAGTGATTAGCGCTTCTATCGCCTCAGCTGAGAGATGAAGAGAAGGATTCACATCTGCTAAAACAGGAACTCCACCTGCATGGACTACTGCTGATGCGGTCGCTGTAAAGGTCCAAGTAGGCACTATTACTTCGTCCCCTCTTTCCACTAAGAGAGTAAGGAGTAAGTGGAGAGCTGAAGTCCCTGAATTCACTACTACCACATGACGCTGGTAAAGCTGCTCAAGTGCTGCCTCTACCCTCTCTACCCACTGACCGCCTCCCCAATACTGGTCTTCTAAGGCCTCTAAAAGGTATTGAGACTCCAGAGCTGAGAGTGAGGGCTGATGAAAGGGCAGCTCAAGTGTCCCCATTCATCGGCTCCTTCCATTCAATTAGGGCCAAAAGGCTCTCCCCAAGGTCTTGGACAAGGTAGCGACCCCGCTCAGGCACTTCTATCGCCTCACCTCCACGGAGGATTCGTTTCTCAAAGTACATCCAGTCAAAAAGCACTTCAAAGAGAGAATGAATCCACCCCACTTCTCGGATCTCCTGCAAGGGATGAGCTAAGTTTGGAAGGGCAAATTGCTCATAACCATGGGTTCGTAGCCATGTTTGAGCTGTGCGTCCTTGAAGAAGGTCATTCAAAGAGAGTTCCACTTGAATCAAGCCAAGTCCTGTCCAGAGATGAAGGGGAGGAGTCTTCAAAGCAATCGATTCTAGTCCATCTGTAAAAATCTTCTGGGCCCAGCGGATATGATGAGCAGTGCGAGCGATGGGGTTCGCAATCCCAATGACAGAAGGAATTGTTACAGCTTGACGATAGATTTCAATAAAGGTTTTAGGCACGTCGTCTTTGATTGGAAATCGCTGGATAAGATAGGCTCGGTGTTGGAGAAGGCTTGCTTTTTCTTCTTGACTCCAGAGACTGGAATCAATTGTTTGGCGTCGCACCTCAGGGGGAAGGGGTTGAGGTACCGATCCTGGAATTGGGGTCTCTAAGAGAAAATACAGCTCAAGCATCCTTTCGGGGATAGGGAGGTAACCCTTGGAGGAGGGTTCCTGTAGCTGCTTCCCAGCACCAGAGTAGCTCCCCTACAGCGACTGCTAAATACCGAGGGGAAGGGAGGTTCCGCTTATATCGTCGGAGCTGAGTCCACGCTTGCTGCCACGCCGCTTCCACATCTGAAGTCGGGGCTTTGCATTCTGCTAAAAGCCAGAGCGTCCCATCTGGCGCACTCACAGCGACATCAAAGCGCCCTGCCTGTCCTATTTGATACTCTACTTGGATTGCGGAAAGAGGATATCCTTCCTTCAGAAGAAGCTGAATAAGCCGCTGTCGTATAGCCTCCTCAGGGGTAGCACGTATCATCCGCCGACGCACTGGATCCCAGAGGGTTTCTTTCATGAGACCACTTCTTCTCCTTCCTTCATCATGCTGCGAGCCTTGACACTATGGATATTATTTGCAACACGAAAGCGAAAGCGCTTGCCAAATTGGGTATTGCGCATTTTCTTTAGCCAGCGAAGCCGATGCTCTAAGTCTTTTTTGTCTACCAAAAGTTTCTCCTTGGTATAAATGGCTTCTTCCCGAGTCCTGAAGACAAAATCATATTCAGGGCTCATAACGATTGCTTCTTCGGGGCAGACATCCTCACAGAGACCACAGTAGATACAGCGAAGCATGTTTATTTCAAAAATGGCGGGATATCGCTCCTTTGGGTCATCCGTTTCGGCCGCTTGCATATGAATAGCAAAGGGCGGACAGACACGAGCGCACAGCCCACAGGCTACGCAGCGTTCTTTGCCATTTTCAGCCACTAATACAGGACGACCCCGAAATTCTGGACCTAGCTCAATCGGCTCTTCTGGATACTGGACAGTGAATGGCTTCATGAAAAGGCGCCGAAAAGTGTAAGCAAGCCCTGAGAATACAGCAGGTAAGTAAAGCCGATCCCACCAGGTGAGTCGGCGCTCATCTGGTGAGGCAGTGCGAATCTGGATAGCCATATTTTGCAAATAAACAGAAATGTCATTAAGATGAGCTACCTTTGCAACATGGCGGCTACCGTTACTCTAAAAGGCAACCCCTTTGCCCTTGCAGGCATGCCCCTCCAGGTCGGGGCGACAGCTCCTCAGGTTTGTCTCGTACAGCGGGATAACCAGGAAGTCTTCGTAGGCGGTCCTTCAGATAAGCCTCAATTACTCATTACTGTCCCTTCGCTGGATACCCCCGTCTGTGCCACCGAAGCTAAAAAGTTCAGCGAAGCCCTCAAAGCGTTCCAAGAGCAGGTACGGGCAGCCGTAGTCTCTATGGACCTTCCTTTCGCTCAGAATCGGTACTGCGAAAGCTATAAGGTGGAGGGCCTTATAATTGCTTCTGACTATCGGTATAGGGATTTAGAGAAATATGGAGTAGTGATTGCAGAAGGACCTCTCAAAGGTCTGTTGGCTCGAGCTGTCTTCGTTATTGACAAGAGTGGAAAGGTTGCCTATACCGAGCTTGTCCCAGAGATTAGTCAAGAGCCTAACTACGAGGCGGCTCTGGAAGCAGTAAAGGCGCTTCTATAAAACTTCATAGCTGAGGCCTAATCTAAGTCGTTCCATGGAGAGTAGCCTAAAGACTTGGGAACAGCGCGCTATATTCTTCTCTTTCTCTACCTTTGATCCATGACTCGGCTTTTCTTTTTAGGATGTGCCTTTTTAGCAGCTCAGAATGAGCGCCAGACCTGGTTTGGAGCTCGTTTAGGTACTAACTGGGGACAGTATTATACGAAAGCTGAGGATATTACCTCTCGCTCAACATGGGGGGGTGGCTTTCATGGTGCTCTTGCTCTTCAACACCAGCTAGATCAGAAGGGGAGATTTGCCCTTCAAGGAGAGCTTGGGATTACCCAACGACGCTCTACTGAGCGCACTCTCCTCTCCGACTACAGATATACTCTCTGGAGCAGCGATGTGGGAGTCATAGGGGTTTTTCGCTGGCTGCGCAAATTTGAGATTCTCATGATTGAAGCGGGCCCCTCTTCCAGTATTCTTTTGACAGGGCGATATTGGCAAAGAGATAACCTAAATGGAGAAGAAAATACAAGGCGAGTAAATTTTGGGCGAGGGGGCGAACGAGATGTACGGCGGGGAGAGATTGCTCTCAACTTAGGAATGAATGCTGCGTACCTAATGGGACCAGGCTACTTGAGTTTTGGTCTTCGCTTTTGGCATGGGATCAATAACCTTGCGGGTGGGGCTTTCCAGCGCTGGAATAGTTACGGTTTTCTCATGAGCGTTTCCTACTGGTACAATGATGCCCTCCGAGAGTAAAGCACTTGACCTTGCCCCCCTTCAGTCCATTGTGGAAGAGTGGATTCAATCTGTTGGAAAGGGTTATTACGGAGTGCTTACGAATGTAGCCCTTCTGATGGAGGAGGTCGGAGAGCTGGCTCGGCTGCTTGCTCGCCACTATGGAGAGCAAACCTTCAAAGTAGGAGAGGACGCCTCTCCTAAAGCCCTCGCCGAGGAGTTTGCTGACATACTTTTCGTTTTGACCTGCTTAGCTAATCAAACAGGTGTAGACCTAACAACCGCTTTCCTGGAGAAGCTGGAGCAAAAGACCCATCGAGACGCCTCTCGTCATGCAAATCGTCCTCTGTGAAGTGTATTCTGGACAGGCAGCAGTTTCCGCCTGAGCGTATCTTTCTGATTGTAGGGGTTCTTCATTTCCTCGGACGATTGGCTTTCCAGCTTCTCTTTCAACCAAAAATTCATGGGGCTGAAGACTTAGATATTGCTCGGCACTTGGCAGCAGGGGAAGGATTTTGCATTTACGATCGCGGCCCCACAACTGCGAAAGGTCCCCTTTATCCTCTTATGCTGGCTGCTTTCATCAAGATTGGGGTGCTTCCTGATCCTCTAAAGGGGGTCGTCCTACTTCAGCACTTCCTTCTTTCATGGATACCGCTTCTATTGTACCGCATCGGTGTCTTGCTTCATCTTCCCTCCATTGGCTTGTATGCTGGTTTCTTATTTGCCCTTCATCCTTCTTTTCTCTACTATCCAACTGTCTTAGAGAATACTTCTATTTTCATCTTTGGGAGCGTTCTCTGGACGGTCGGGGTTTTGCAGCTGAAAGAATGCTGGCGATGGGGTCAAGCTTTGCTTATCGGCGGATGGTGGGGTCTCATGTGGATAGAGAAGCCAGTGGCGTGGGTGCCAATGACGATAGTTCTTCTTCGGCTTCTTCCCTGGAAAAGGTGGATCCCACTTCTTCTTCCTGCGCTCTTTCCCATTGTACTGTGGAGCTTGCGAGGCTACTATACTTTTGGATACCTCACATGGACGAAGACTTACGCTGGTCAGCATACTTTCGCCTATTCTTGGCACCCAAAAATGGCTGTATCCCCTCGCTATGCCGTCTCAGAGAGTCTTGCAATCGTGATGGATTCTCTTTTTCTTCTTCCAGAGAAGGTAGGGGGGCCTGCTTTTGCTAAGCTCGGTAGCCTCATCTTACAGCAGGAGGGAATATACAAAGTGATTGAACGCACTTTTGTTCATGCTGGTATCTTCTGGTGGATACCACCTCGCTACTGGCATGATCACTCTATCTTCATTTGGATTGGAAGGAAGCTGCCCGTAATTTTTATCAATATCCTTTTCATCTTGGGTCTTTTGTATGGGCTCAAGCACTATCCTGATCTGACGCTTTTTATTTTAGGTACCAGCCTCTTTTTCACGATTTTCTATGCTCTGAATCATGTGCTGAATATCCGCTATCGTTTAGATGTGGAGTGGCTCCAGCTTTTTGTATGCGCAATGGCGATAGAATGGCTCTACCTGAAAAAAAGGACTTAGAGCGGAAGAGGTAGAGAAATACAAAAGCAAATGCTATTAAGGTGATGATTCGGGCAGTAACTAGGCCTGCCATGGCACCCTTTAGGGCATTCATCCTTGCAAGAAATAGAAAGAGTGAAGCAAAGACCGCCACCATGACAAGTTCTGTTAGGGCAGCCAGCAGATTGAGGCGGGTATGACGGGCCCAAATGAAGGTGCCTTTGAGATAAGAGAGATAAGCGATAACCGCCGGCATAGGAAGCGCCCACCAGAGCGCTTCGCGAGCAAGGGATTGAAGCGGGTAAGGAAGAGAAAAGAGATATCCAAACCACCACCTATATACTTGCGGTAGTGTCAGAAGCGACATACTGCTGATTGTAAACAGGGCAATCCGATGGGCAAAATCCAAGAGTTTCTGTCCTACACGAGTCCCCGCTAAGACAATGACTACTTCTTGATAAGCCACTCCAAAGCAGCTAAAAAGGAAGACGGTGCTTGTCGTGGGAGAATAAGCCGCCAAAGAGGGGATTGGTTCTCGTCCATGAGCGATGAAGGTCGTCAGGAGAGGGGTAAGCCCTACACTAAGAATGGAAGTAAGAAGGAGGGGGAGGTAAAACGAGAGGATTTTTCTCTGAGAGATGGGGGGATAGGGGTAAGTAGGTAACTTTTTGAGAGTAGGGGCGGCCCACCATCGCACTGCCAGCATTTCTGTACATACGCCGGTGGAGAGGGCGAAGGCACCTATCCATTCTCCTTCCCATGAGCAAAGAGAGAGAGCGATAAGAGCTCCGCCTGCCATTCCACAAAGCCGCAAGACCGTGCCTGCTGCCACTAATTGGGCCTGTCCAAAACGAATCAAGATGCCTTGCCAAAGCCGCCGATAAGCAATAGCTGCTGGCCAGGGGATCAGTAGCCGCACGGCTCCAGCTACCTCCTCAGCCATAGCTTCAGGAAGCTGCCAGACAAGTTCATTGATATAAGAAAAAACCAAAGGTGTCCCCATCGCTCCCATTAGTCCAGATAGAGGTAGAGCTAAGGCTGAGGTGAATCTCCAGAGCTGCTCGTAGCTCAGCCGATCTGTCGTCAGTGCGGCAGAGGTGCTCAGAAGCATCATCACCGGCGCCTCTACCATAAGAGCGATAGAAAAGGCTATGCTGAAAGCAGCTAAGTTTTCCGTCGGTGAAGGAAGCCGAGCTATTAGAGCTACTACAATAGGTCCTTCCAGCGCCATCAGCAGCCAGTTCAACGCTAATGGCAGCCAAGTGCGCCAAATCACACTAAAAGCCAGCCTCATCTCGCCTCTTGCGTCCCTCGTCCATAATGTGCTCCAGAATCTGTAGCGGCGTATATCCAGCTAAGATTGCTTGATGAAAGAAGACAGTTGCAGGCGTGAGCCCGGGTAAAGCATTCACCTCCAGTGTCCAGAATTCTACTTCACCTTCTCCCCTAATCTCTACAAATCCGTCTATCCGAGCATAACCGTGAATCCCCAGCGAAGCAGCAATAGCCTCTACTTTCCGCTGGATTGTAGCCAAAGCTCTGGCGTTGAGGCCTGGATCCTCAGGGTAGAGTCGGGCTGGCGTGACGTTTTGTCCAGCACCCGCTAAAAATTTCTCTTCCAAACCTAAAATGTTCCCTTCCTTGACTGTCTCACTAGGAAGGAAAGCCTGATATCGAACCTTCTTCCCCTCGGTGTGAGTGATAACTCCGACCGTAACCTCTACCCACTGAGGACCCTGAAGGTATTTCTCAATGAGCGCTTCCGTCTTTCTTGGAAAAAACTCATTCTCTTTCAAACCCAGCTCTTGCTGAAAGCTCAATGGAAGAGACTCCTCTTCCCGAAAGAGAGCATTCAGATAGGTCTTTAGCTGCCGAGGCTGAGTGAGTAGCCGAACGCCCATGCTACATCCTTCATCCACAGGTTTTGCAATAACTGGATAGCTGCCTATAAGGCTCTCAACACCTTGAAAGACTCCAGCAGGATTAGTCTTCCACTCCTCTTTTTTCACTCTGAAATGAGGAGGAACTTTGAATCCACTTTTCTGAAGATACTTGTAAGTTGCATACTTATCCATAAGAAGGGCACATACTGGGGGAGGACTTCCATTGTAAGGGAGCCCTAATGTTTCTACTTTTCTTTGAACTGTCCCATCTTCGCCTGGTCGTCCATGAAGGGCTAAGAATACAAAATCTACCTCTTGGGCAAGTGTGTCCCATGCTATCCGCTCGGCGAAGTAGCTAGGAAGCAAATAGAGAGAGAAGAGCTTTTCTGCCTCTAAACGCTGACGTGCAGCCTTCACAGGGAGCGGTATCTCCGTGTGGCTGAGGGCTGCCGCCACATCATCTGCATTATCTTTGAAAAGGAGACGAGGAGGAACCCGCCAAAGTTCTAAGGCGTCTTCCTTCACAAGAAGAAACAGAGGAATCACCTCATAAGTGCTGGAAAGCTTTTCTATGACGTTTCGTCCGCTTTCTAAGGAGATGTGCCGTTCAGAAGAAGGACCGCCAAAAATGACACCTACCCGCAGTTTTTTAGAGGAGGAAAACCGCTTGTCTTCTGAGAGAGTGAGGCGATGTCGTCGTAAAAATGCTGGTATCGGACCTGTCCGAGGCTGCCGAAGCGAAAGCTCTATGAGATAGCTAAGAAAGTCGGTCGGCGTGAAGCCTATCTCAGCCGCCTGATGAAAAAGAAGAGAAGCAGGTAGCATCCCAGAGGTCGTATTCGGATCATTGAAAAAAACCCGACCCTTTCGGCTCACAATCCCATCTAATCTGGCATACACGTTCAGCCGAGCAGTGAGAGCAAGCCGTTCTGCCTCGCGTTGAATCTCTTCATTCGGCAAGGTGGGAGAGGGTGTCTTCTTGGAACTGATACCTGAAAGGTACTTTGCGCGATAGTCATATAGACGAGTCGGCTTCTGAATATGAGTAGGCGGAAGGGCGACCATCGTCCCATTTGGCGTCTCTATGACGATTACAGAGAATTCTTCTCCCTCTACGAACTCCTCTATCAGCAAAAAAGGAGGGCTATCCCACGCCTCTACGAAGCCGTGCTGGGGACATCGCCGAAGGAAATGCATCAGCTCTGTCCAATCAGTAACAAGCTCCTGAGGAGAGCCTTCCCTATCTCGGTAAAGAAAGGGTAGCCCTATACCTTCTGTAAGGTCTAAAAGACTTGCCAAAGGTATCTCTGTCAGTCTGCGAGCAGGAAAAGTAAAACTGCACCGCATACATGCCTCCACTAAGGAGGAAGGGTCGTAACACACAGCTACACCGATAGTAGAACCCTGCCATGGATGCTTAACAACACAAGGAAAACCCACGAGCTCCGCTACTTGAGCTGAAATAGCATTCGGCTCTTTCCATAAAAGGTCCCTCTGGAGAATACAGTAGCGGGGCACTTCAAATCCATGCCTCTCAAGCCACTGCCGCTGAGCGGACTTATCTAGGCCCCAAGCACTTCCACCTACCCCACTCCCTACATAGGGGATGCCCAGCTGTTCCAGAAGTCCTTGGATGCTACCATCCTCTCCTCCTACCCCGTGAAGAACCAAAAAAGCAAAATCAATCTCTCTCGTGAGGCTTTCCAAAGAAAGCAGCGGACCCAGACGACTCAAAGCTCGCATGTAGGCTGAGCTTTCGGGATAATACAACTGCTCTGCGTATATAGGAAAGCGAATCTCCCGAGGCACATCTTCAGGAGGTGGGAAAAAATCACAAATCATTCCATAGTATAGAAAATCAGTTCTTAGGCGAACCATTCTATGAAAAGCATCTAAAAAGATCGGTATTGGATCAAATTTTCTTCTGTCAATAAGGTCAAAGACGGTGCGTCCTCCAGCGTAGGATACCTCGCGCTCCCGAGAAGCCCCACCGAAAAGTATGCCGATGCGCACCTGACAAATGTACAGCGACAAAATCCCTATCTTCGTTAGGAATAGGTTTTGCCCACTTTCCTACTATGCGAGAAGAGCAAAGCCCTTTTGCTGAAGAGATGGACACGCTGGCATATGTCTTGCGAGCGCAGGGTGTGCCAGAGTTTCCGCTTGTGGAGCTGGAGGTTATTAGTGTCCTGCCTCTGCGGAATACCGTGCTATTTCCGGGGGTAATCCTACCTATTTCTGTCGCTCGCCCCAGCTCTATTCAGCTTTTAGAGCATCTCAAGGCTGAAAAAACTCCCTATTTAGCCATCACTGCTCAGAAAGATCCTGAGCGGGATGAAGTTTTGCCAGAGAATGTCTATACTGTGGCTACGCTTGCCAAAATTTTACGGGCTCAGCCTACGCCTGAAGGACATATCACCCTTATGATTCAGGGACGCCATCGGATTCGTCTGACAGAGTTTGTGCAAACAGAGCCATTTCTCCGAGCTCGTTACCTCTATGCCCCTGAGAGTTTGCCAGATGAAACTCATCAGAAAGGGCTACTTCTTGCCCTACGAGAAAATGCGCTTAAGGCCCTTGAGCATCTCCCAGAGAGCCCTCAGGAAGCTCGGGTGCTCCTTCAGAATATTCAAGGTCTTCCCTTCATGACCAACTTTCTGGCAAACAACCTTCCCATGAGTCTAGCTGAACGGCAGGCTCTTTTAGAGATTGATGACTTAGGGGAACGGGCAGAAAAGGTTTTAGCTCAACTGCAAAATCAGCTCAATATCTTAGAAGTAACCGAAGACATTCTCAATCGAGTTCGCAGTACCCTGGAGCGGCAGCAGCGGGACTACATTCTGCGGCAGCAAATAAAAGCGATTCAAGATGAGCTGGGCGAATCGCCTGAGCAGTCTGATCTGACTCGCTACAGAGAAGCCGCCAAAAACAAGAAGTGGAGCGCCGAAGCCCAGCAAGCTTTTGAAAGAGAAATGGCCCGCCTAGAACGAATCCCGCCTTTTTCCCCTGAGTATGGAGTAATAACTGCCTATATTGAATGGCTTGTTGAGCTTCCTTGGGCTACCTATACAAAGGATCGCTTTGATTTAGAAAAAGCCAAAAGAATCTTAGATGAGGATCATTATGGGATGCAGAAAGTCAAAAGGCGCGTGCTGGAGTATCTCTCTGTCCTCAAGTTGAGGCAGGACATGAAGGGTCCGATTCTCTGCCTGCAGGGTCCTCCGGGGGTAGGTAAGACTTCTCTCGCTCGCTCCATTGCCAGAGCACTCGGACGCAAATACATACGGATGTCCCTCGGTGGGCTCCACGATGAAGCTGAAATTCGGGGCCATCGACGCACTTACATTGGAGCTATGCCAGGGCGAATCCTCCAACTTCTGCGGCGGGCAGGTACCAGCAATCCTGTGTTTGTTTTAGATGAGATAGACAAAATCGGGCATGACTTTCGCGGCGATCCTGCTTATGCGCTCTTGGAGGTTTTGGACCCCGAGCAGAATTCCACCTTTCAAGACCACTACTTAGAGGTGCCATACGATCTTTCCCGAGTCCTTTTCATTGCGACGGCGAATACCTTGGAGACTATTCATCCAGCGCTCAGGGATCGTATGGAAGTCATAGAACTCTCTGGCTACAGCGTTCCAGAGAAGCTACAGATAGCTCGGCGATATCTCCTTCCTCGGGTGGCTGCGGATCATGGACTTAAAGCCAACCAGTTCAAGGTCTCAGATTCCCTTCTGCTCCATGTGATTGAACGCTACACGCGTGAATCCGGCGTGCGACAGCTCCAGCGTGAATTAGCAGGACTGGCTCGCTGGCTGGCACTTCAAAGTGTGGAGAAAAAGAAAAAAGCTCAAGATATCATTCTTACTGAGGAAGAAGTGGAAGAGATATTGGGAGTTCCTCGATTTGAAAAAGAAGAGTATGAAAAAGACCTACGCCCAGGGGTTGGGATTGGCTTAGCATGGACGCCTTATGGTGGTGATGTTCTTTATGTTGAGACCATAGCCATGCCAGGAGAGGGCAAACTCTCTCTGTCTGGACAGCTGGGCGAGGTAATGAAGGAATCCGCCACTTTGGCGTATCACTTGATAAGGGCATATCGGTTAGCTTCGCCTGAGTGGTTTAAGACTCATGATATTCATATTCATATCCCTGCTGGAGCTGTGCCTAAGGATGGACCCTCAGCGGGTGTAGTATTGCTGGCAGCGCTCGCTTCATTAGTCACAGGACAGCCCATTCGTCCGTATTTGGCGATGACAGGAGAGATCACCCTTAGGGGAAAAATCCTTCCCGTTGGGGGGGTAAAAGAGAAGCTCTTAGCTGCCCTTCGTGCGGGACTGCAGATAGTCGCCCTGCCCGAAGCCAATCGTAAAGATGTGTCCGAGATCCCCTCTGAGCTTCTCCAAGGATTGTCGCTCGTGTATTTCTCAGACATCTCTTCGCTCTTGGCATTCGCAATGGAAGGATTGGAAGCTCGCCTCCTGGAAGGAGCAGTAGTGTAAGAGGCATTCTCCCTTATTTACACTATAAAACTGCTTCCATCTCTGTAGAGGGGCTTATTCTTTCCACCTCCCTCTTTGATTTGAACTCAGGTCTATGCCCTTAGACCAAGCAAATACGGCTTTTACACTTTTGCTTCTAATCGGACAAAGGGGACTATGATTTCTTCCATGCTTATGCCGCCATGCTGGTAAGAGTCTCGGTAGAGACGCACATACTCGTTATAGTTTGTGGGATAGACTAAGAAGTGGTCTTCCAAGGCGAAAAGGTAAGTGGCACTAGCGGTTGCTCGAGGCAGACGAGCTTCTTCTGGCTTTCGGATATGGTACACGCCTTTCTCCCCTTTATCATAGCTAAGATTCCGACCTTGTTTATAGCGTAGATTTGTTGTGGTTTCGCGGTCACCAAGAACCCGAATCGGTCGTCGTACTTGAACGAATCCATGATCCGTAGTAATAAAGACCTGTGACACGTACTGAGGGAGAGTCTTGATCACTTGGAAAAAAGTGGAACTTTCTAACCATGCCCTTGTTGTTGCGCGCAGGGCGATATCGTTTGCTGCTAACTCCTTGAGAACATTCATCTGAACTCGTGTATGGGCCATTAGGTCTAAGAAGTTGAAGATAAGAAGCACAACCTCGTTCTGTTTCAAAAGCTGAGGAAGCTGTTGCATTAGCCCCTTTCCTTCTTCTGGACGCAGGACCTTTACATACCCAGTTTTAGCTGGGATTTTGTGACGATGGAGAAAATCTATAAAGAATTCCTCCTCAAAGAGGTTTTTTCCCCCTTCTTCATCATCATCTGCCCAATAGCGAGGGAAGCGCTGGGCAATCTCAACGGGGAAAAGCCCGGAAAAAAGGCTGTTTCGAGCGTACTGGGTGGCGGTAGGCAGAATAGAGAAGAAAAGATGCTCTTCAGCAGTATGATAATAAGGAGTACAAAGGGCTTCCAGTACCTTCCACTGATCATATCTCATGCCATCTATCAGAAGAAGCACAGTGGGTTCATTTCGACGACCGCCAATATGGGGAAGGAATAAACTCTCAAGAACATCAGGGGAAAGAGGGGGGCGCTGCGTACTATTGACCCATTCCAAGTAATTCTCTGTAAAGAATCTTCCAAACATGAGATTAGCTTCTGCTTTTTGTCCTTCTAAAATCTCTCGTAGCTCAGGAGCATCCACTTTTTCTAAGGCAATGTCCCAGTGGACGAGGTCTCGATAGATTTGCCACCACTCTTGGAGGCTGGGTCCAAAGGCGATTTGAGCACTCAAGCGTCGAAATTCTCTCTGGTAATCTAAGGAAGCCTGGCGCTGGAGTAGAGTTCCTCCACTCAATAGACGCTTACACGTAGAGAAAAGCTGTTGGGGTTTGACAGGCTTGATTAGAAAATCGGCTATCTCCACTCCTACTGCTTCCTCAATTAGGCTTTCTTCTTCATCTTTTGTTACCATGACGATAGGAAGGTGGGGATATAACCTTTTGAGTTGGCGAGCCAGTTCAATGCCTTGGATTCCAGGCATGTGCTCATCTAAAATCAGCAAGTCTATGGGCTGTTGGCGCAAAAGTTCCATCGCTTCACTCGGATGCCGAGAAGTAAGGACTTCAAAGCCTTTCTGACTCAGATGAATAACCTGAGGCTCTAAATGCTCTATTTCGTCATCTATCCAGAGGATGCGGCTTCGCATATAAGGAAATAACAATTTTTCTCGGGTCTTGGAAGACGGGCTTCTCTCTTGTACCTTTGAATCCAATGAAGGCGCCCATAGTAGTGGCATGGATTCCAGAGCAGTGGGAAGAGGTTTTGCCCACGCTTCAGGCGGCTCTCGGGGAGATGGAGTGGCGAATATTTTCTCACATGCAGCAAGCCCAGTCCTTCTTGGAGAAAGGCATTTTAGAGGGGTTAGAATTTTTCCTCTTTCTTGCGCCTGTGCCAGAAGGCAAAGTTTTTTTAGAGGAAGCGCTGCGTCGGTGGCCGCTCGCTTATGGGCTGGGTTTAGCTACGGATGCTTCCTACACTGAAAAAGGAGCTCCTTATTTTCTTGTCCCTCTCCATACGGAAGCGCCGGTGCTCACAAGCTACTTACAGGAGCTGCGGCATCGGTACTTGGAACGGCAGGAGAGAGAGAGACAGCAGCAAATCTTGAGCGAGCTGCATCGGGTCTCACTCTCCCTCACAGGAGAGGTACGATTAGAAAGACTCATATTCAAACTGCTCAAAATTGCTTTGGAGAATAGCGAGGCAGAGTCGGCATTTCTCGTAGTGCCGCATGAGGGTCATTTAGAGAAACTTCAGGTTGTCGGCTATGCTGAACGTCATCACCGAGAACCCCAGCATTATCCTCCCCGACCTGTGGAATCGGAGGATCGGCTCTTTTTGCCCTTGCTCTTACATGGGGCTCGCATGCGAGAAAATCTCTTTGTATCTGACCAGACGCCTACAGGCTTTCTTCATCATCACCCTGACTGGGATCGGCTTCAAGCCCATACTATCCTTGTGCTTCCCCTCATTTATCAAGGGCGGCTCATCGGTATTGTGTATATCCATAATCCCTTGCCTGAGCTTCAATCCCAACCTCATAAGATGGAATTTCTTAAGCTCTTTACGGCACCAGCAGCGATTGCGCTCCAAAATGCTCAGCTATACGCTGAGATGGAAGCTCGTGTCCGAGAACGCACACAAGAGGTGATCCGGCAGAAGGAAGAGATAGAACGGCAGAGTACTCTTTTGCGCCAGCAGAATGAAGACATCTTAGCGAGTCTGCGGTATGCACAGCGAGTGCAGCGTGCCATCTTTCCTCCGTGGGGTGAGCTCCAAAAAACCCTTCCTGATAGCTTTCTCTTCTATCAGCCACGAGAGATAGTAGGGGGAGACTTTTACTGGTTTGCTCAGCGGCTGAGTAAGGTGATTGTAGCTGCTGGCGACTGTACGGGACATGGGATTCCTGGTGCTTTTATGACCATTATTGCTAATACTCTCCTCAAGCAAATTGTAGAGTTAGAAGGCGTCTTCAAGCCCTCAGAAATCCTCTATCTCTTGAACCTGCGCATGAGGGCTGCCCTCCAACACGAGGAAGAGATGTATCAGCGGTTTCGTGAGGGAATGGAGCTTGCTCTAGTTCAGATAGACCCTAAGCGTCATAAGCTCTTGTATGCAGGGGCTGGTCGTCCTCTCTTTCTTGTGCGCAGTGGTAAGGGAGAGGAAATCCGTCCAGATCGTATTACTATCGGTGCCCCTTACGAAGGAGATGCCCCGGAATTTTCTTTGCACACGCTTGATTTAGAGAAAGGAGATATGATTTATCTATTCTCGGATGGCTTTTCAGACCAGTTCAACGCCGAAGGCAAAAAGTATCAATTGCGTCGCTTTTATGAGTTCTTGGAAATTATCTCTGAACAATCATCTCGTCAGCAAGCGATTTTGCTGGAGTCAGAGCTTCAGCGATGGATGGGGAATGCCCGACAGACGGATGACATTTTGGTAGTGGGGATTCGGGTGCCATAGGAAGATACAAGCGACCTTCCATCAAGAATTTCTGCTTTCAAAGACTCTTGAGATAGATAAGAGGTGTTTTGGTGGCGGGAGTGAGGTTCTTGAGATGGCTACTATGGTATCTTATAAGCTTTGCCTTTAGAGAGAGCCGAGTAAAATGATCGAATTCGCTTCTCTACGTAATCAGGGGTAAGGCTTCGCATGCAGTCATGATGACCTTGCGGGCAGGCTGAAAATCCAAGCTTGCTACAGGGACGGCATCGCAGATGCCTCGTTTCTATATTCGCATAAGGGACATGCCAGGGGGTCATACCAAACTCTGGCACGGTATTTCCCCAAAGCACAAGAGTAGGCGTCTGCATGGCTGCACCCAAGTGAGCCGTGCCAGTGTCATGGGTAAGCAAAAGAGAAGCAAGCTTAATAGCGGCTGCAGTTTCAAGGAGAGAATATCGTCCAGCCCCTATGACTGCTGGAACTTTCAGCCTCTTTGCTAAGAGAAAGCACTGGGGCGCTTCAGTCGCTCCTCCTAAAAGGATCACGGGCATTTCCAGACGATTGAGAAGGGTCTCATAGTAAGGAATCGGCCATCGTTTCGTGGCATACGTTCCTCCTATCCCTACAGCAAGCCATCCCCCTTCAGAGTTGAGACTTCGGAGGTCTTTCTCTACTTTCTCTATAATGGAGGGAGGAAAATAGACTTCTATGGGGCCTAGTTCCTCTTGGCTCACTCCGAAGGGGCGAAGAGCTTCTCCATAGCGCTTCACTACATGGGGTAGGGGGATGAGTCGCTTTTGTCGAACCATAATCCATTTCAGGACATTTTTTTTGGGGAAGGTTGTGTAGCGCATGTATCGCAGGCGCCATCGGAGCGGAAGAGTCCGCAAACTTCGCTGAAGGTCAATCACTCCTTCCCACTTCTGCTTGCAGACGAAGGTAGAAGGAGGCCAGGAATGAACAGCTTGCAAAAGGGGGTGATACAGAAGAAGAGGCTCATATGCCTTCTTCGTGAGGAAGTGAATCTCCGCTTGGGGGTAAGAGTTATGAAGGGCTCGGATTGCTGGTGTAGTAAGGATCACATCGCCCATGCTGCTGAGACGCACTAAAAGGAATTTCATTCAAACTCTCCTTTTCCTTGAGTGGGTGCTCCTTCAGCAGGAAGAAAAGGCTTCTTCTGTAGGGATATTTGGCTGAGCATGGACGACCGATAAAGCTTACCAAGGCAAAGCCCATCGCAAGTCTAAAGGCACCTGTATGCTCCACACGAAGCGGCGCAATATAGCTTGGAAACTCTCAGGACGCCTATCTGGAAAGGCATCGCCTAAAAAGGGAAAGTACCCCCCTACTATAAATCGGTCTCGGAAGCGAATGACTGGAAGTCCCACGCTCAAGCCCCAGTAGGATCGGCCATCTGAGGGGAGATAGCCCACGTCGGCACGCAGAGCTATAAAGGAAAAAGCGGGCAGGGGAATCTCTACATTCACAGCAAGGAGAGCAGGAGCTGTCAAGGTATCGCTTGAAAAGCGGGCTGCCCCTTGCGTCTCTACCATCTGCTGCCGCAGAAAGCGAGCTGGGCTCTCCCGAAAGCGATCTAAAAGCACAGCTTCTCCAAAAGGATCAAATCCAGCTGCTCGGAACTGTAGATAGCTGGGAGAGCCCTCAGCCGTCCAGCCAGCATACACCCGCGCCCAAGGTCGCCACTGCTTGAGAGGGCGCCACATTAGTCGCCCCTCCGCCTCAGCGCGAGCATGTCCTTGTAGGTCGTGCCCTACCGAGAGCATGCCATATAGCGTGAGGATGGGCTCCTCTCGGCGCGCCTCCCAGTCCAGAGCTACATAGGCTGGTCGTCCTTCACTCACCCAGTCATAAGCGCGGTTCTCTAAGTCCTGAAACGCCAAATGATGAGTGCGCAGTCGCAGGATATGGCGCCAACCAAACCGGTCATACGCTCGTCGCAGCGTAGCTTCTAAGCTGGCTTTGGTACGCCAAAAGCCCGCAAAGCTGGCACTGCGCAAGCGCAGCTCTATAAGCTGAATGCGGCTGTCAGCAGGAAAAGCTCGCAGCGTGAAGCCCACGCTCCCCCGCAGGTCGCGTCGCAGCACACTGTACATCGGAAGGAGGTGAAACTCCCCTATACGCTTCGGGAAAAGACCGTGGTATGCGCCTAAGCCTACTATCAGTCCATCTCGGTAGTTATACCCCAGAGCTGGAAAGAGTCCAAGATAAGTCGTGTGCACCTGCGGCAGTCGGAGAGGAGCACCGAGAGCCACCCTTAGATTGCGCCACTGAGGGAAAAGTCGCCGATGGTATAAGAAGTTATTCCCCACTCGCCGTTCGTAGAGCGTGAGCTGGGGATTGACAAGGAAGGCTCGGGTCTCCTTCGGCACAGTGATTGTGAGGCTGCTATCTAAGGGGAGGCGATAGTCTTGCAGAATAAACTCCTCTTTATCCACGGCTACCCCTTCTACCCAGAAAGGACGAGGCAGATACTTTTTAGGCTCCTCCAATCGGATTTGATAGGTTGTATCCGAGAGGCGGCGCGCGCGCAGACGAATATCCACCTCAGCATCGGTGCGCAGATAGCGCAGGAGCCCTTTTCCTGGCAGACCCTCCTGCTCTAAACTCTCGGCCCAGTCCTCAGGGTAAGGATGACGAAACGCCCACTGCTGAAAATAGCGCTGCATGGCGGCATCCCAGCGTTCAGGCGTGAAGGCAAACACCGCTGAACGCAAAACGGTCCCAGTCTGCTGATATACGCCTAAGGCATATGAGAGAGGACTGTGCTCATGCGAGGGTCGGGCAAGAGCTATATCAGCATTGAGATGATGATAAGCAGCGATTTCCAGCGATATATTAGTTGCACTCTGAGCGCCTGCCGCCCGAACCCTTTGAGATGGATCGATTGTAAATGTAGGGCTTTCCGTTAGGATACGCTTCTCGTAATAGGTATTCACACCTTCATCCTGCCAAGGGGAGAGTCTTTCGTTAGATGCCAGAAGCCCTTGAAACCAGTTATGTCCTACCTCATGTACGACGATTTGCCGAAGGGTGCTTGTATCTGTCGTAGGGATGATTATTGTAATCATTGGGTATTCCATCCCTCCACCTGCTTCTAAGCCGCCTTCTACAGCCGTGGCATGGGCATAGGGATAAGGTCCTACCGATTGACTGAGTTTTCTTATAGCCTCTGCGATGTACTGAGGGGTATATTGCCAAGCCTGATAATACGGCAGATGAAAAACACTTACGCAGGCTACCTTATGTCCATTCGGAAGCTCCATTGTATCGCTTACGATGCCATACCGTGGGTCCGCAAACCAAGCGAAATCATGGACACTGTCTTGGGTAAATCGCAGGACTTTGTAGGTTGGGCTGACAGTCGTGTCGGAAGCCCAAGCGGGTAGGTTAGGGGGTGTTTTCGCCTCTCCTGCTAAGGTAAGGTTGAGGAAAAGGAGTCGGCGAATCCTTAGACTTCTGATCGTATCCTTGGAGGACTGCTGAGCTATCCAAGTTCGGGTTGCCTCCTCTCGCTGGCGCAGACGCTCTATCTCTTCTGGGGTCTGCAAGATGCCCGTAGCTGCAACGATGAAGTTATCAGGGACCTCTATTTCCACCTCGTAGCGTCCCCATTCGCTGTAATATTCTCCCTGGTCTAAATAAGGGAGGGGATGCCATCCGTGTCGGTCGTATACAGCGGGCTTAGGGTACCATTGGGTTATGGCGTATTGCACCTTTGAGCGTCCCATGCGTGAGAAGGTAACCGGCACCCTTACACGGAAAGGAGTTTCTATGAGGCAGCTTTGTCCTGATGGGAGCGGCTTAGGAAAGGGCAGCCATACTACGTCAGGGGCACGCCGAAGGAGAGCCTGGCTATGTCCTTCCGCAGGCTTTGGTCCTTGATGAGCGGGGAGGGGGCGCACAGCTTGCCCATCCACCTGAAAGGCTAAGCTGTCCATAAAGCCCCGTTCTGCTTGTGTAGCAAAATAGAACCGGGTTTTTCCTGCAATGCGCTGCTGGCGGTCAAAAGGTGTACCGCGTCTCTTGTAAGCATTAGGCCAGAGATGGAAATACAGTCCTGAGAGCGTATCAGGACTATTATTTTGATAGCGCAGGCGAAGGTAGCCGTGCAGTAGATGTCGCTGGGGCTCTAATCGTACCTTGATAAAGTATTCTACTCGCTGCTGGAAGTAAGGCTTCTGAGCTAAAAGGTATGCCCCTCCTCCCAGGATTATCAGAATTACTATTCCACACCCTTGCATCCAGCAGCAAAGGTAAGGTATGGGCTTTTCTGTGCTTTACTTTGTAGGATATGAGCCTTTTACCTATCCGACGCGCAGACTTTGGGGAGGATTTTCACTGGGGGGTGGCGGTGTCAGCTTATCAAATAGAGGGAGGGTGGAATGCCGATGGCAAAGGACCTTCCATCTGGGATGCATTTGTTCGTCGTCCGGGTAAGATAGATCGCCGCGAGACAGGAGATGTAGCCTGCGACTTTTATAATCGGTATTTGGAGGATATTCAGCTTCTGCGCTCATTAAGCATTCCGGCTTTCCGATTTTCTCTGTCATGGCCGAGGATTTTACCGGAGGGTCGCGGTAGAAAAAATCCAGCGGGGATCGCATTTTACCATCAAGTCATAGATGCCTGCTTAGCGGGAGGGATAGAGCCGTGGATAACCTTGTACCACTGGGACCTTCCTCTCGCTTTAGAGGAAGGGTATGGAGGATGGACGAATCGGAAGGTGGTAGAGGACTTTCTTGCATATGTGGAGGTGTGTGCCCAGGAGTATGGCGGTAAGGTGAAGTACTGGATGGTACTCAATGAACCGCTGGCTTTTACGGCAGCAGGGTATCTTCTGGGCATTCATGCTCCAGGTCGGCGGGGCCTTAAGAATTTCTTTCCTGCTGTCCATCATGCTGCTCTTGCTCAAGCAGAGGGTATTCGGCTTCTCAAGCGGCTCCTTCCAAAGGCAGTCGTAGGTACGACCTTTTCTACCTCGCCTACTTTCCCTTACCGTCCTCACAAAGCTCAGGATCAGGCGGCAGCTCGCCGATACGATGCGCTTCTTAATCGGCTATTCGTAGAACCGCTTTTAGGACGGGGCTACCCCATAGATGCCTTTCCAGAGCTTCGAGAGATTCCTCGCAGGCATGCTCAGCCGGGTGATGAGGAGCGCTTATCCGCTCGTCCTGACTTTCTCGGAATTCAAAATTATACCCGAGAAACTGTCAAACATCATGTGCTGATTCCACGCATCAAAGGACGACCCATCCCTCCCAAGCGTCGGGGCGTCCCTTATCAGGCGATGGGATGGGAAGTGTATCCAGAAAGTCTATATCTCGCTCTCAAACAGTTCGCTCAATATGATCCAACCCTTCCCCTTGTCATCACCGAGAATGGATATGCAGCGGAGAAAGAAGCAACGGAGGATCCTGCTCGCTTAGCTTATCTGCAAGCGGCACTTCGTCAGGTTTATCGAGCTAAGCAAGAAGGGGTGCCTGTTCGGGGATACTTTATTTGGACCTTTTTGGACAATTTTGAATGGGCAGAGGGCTATCGTCCTCAATTTGGGATTGTATATGTGGATAGGGCTACATTGGAGCGCCGTCCGAAGAGTTCCGCCCTCTGGTATAGAGACTTTCTTCAAGGAAAAGCTGAGATATAACCTTCAGGGGAGAGACTGAGGAGCTGTGTATCTTTGCAGCATGACCATAGAAGCCATTCGCTTGCTCAAAGAGCGGTTGTCGGCTCTAAGGAGGTTTCTTTGACATTCCTCAACGAGAAGCCCTCGTGGCTGATTTAGAAGCGGAGAGCCAGAGCCCTAAGTTCTGGGAAGAGCCTGATCGCGCTCGTCAGGTCTTAGCTCGCCTCAAAGCAGAAAAAGAGTGGGTTGAGAAGTATAAAGAAGTTGCCTTTGCCGTGGAGTTAGCAGAGGTAGCTTTGGAGCTGTACAAAAGCTCAGATGTGGAAGAAGAGGAACTCAAACGCGCTTTTGTTGAAGCGGAGCGGCTGCTTACGGAGTTAGAGTGGCAGAAAATGCTCTCTCATCCAGAAGATGCCTATGGGTGCATCATAGAGATTAATGCAGGAGCAGGGGGGACTGAAGCTCAGGATTGGGTAGCTATGCTGGCTCGTATGTACATGATGTATGCCCAGAAAAAAGGCTGGCCTGTCGTCATCGTGGATGAACTGCTGGGAGAAGGGGCGGGATATCGAAACATTACCTTAGAGATAGATGCTCCCTACGCCTATGGGTATTTGAAGGGCGAGAGTGGTGTTCATCGCTTAGTGCGCATTTCCCCCTTTGATGCAAACGCCCGAAGGCATACTTCCTTCGCAGGGGTCTCTGTTTATCCGCTCGTAGATGATCGTATAGAGATCAAGATTGATCCTAATGACTTAGAATGGGAGACCTTCCGAGCGGGCGGGCACGGCGGGCAGAATGTGAATAAAGTAGAGACAGCGGTTCGGGTGCGACACCTTCCCACGGGTATTGTGGTAAGCTGTCAGCAAGAGCGTTCTCAGCATCAAAACCGAGAGAAAGCACTCAAAATCCTAAAGAGTCGCCTCTACCAATTGGAGCTTCAAAAGCGTCAGGAGGAGCGAGCGAAATTAGAAGCTCAGAAGCGTCCAATTGAATGGGGATCACAGATTCGGAGCTATGTGCTTCATCCTTACAAGCTGGTGAAAGACTTACGCACAGATTACGAGACCAGTGATGCTCAGAGCGTCTTAGATGGAGACATAGAACCTTTTCTGAAAAGCTATCTTCTTCAATTCACCTGAGCAAGGCCTCTTTTTCTGAAGTCAGTAGCGGTACGCACTCAAGCTCATATGGCTTAGGCTGGCTCGCAGATCGCTAAGGGCTTCCGTATGGTATCAAATCTCCTCCCAAAGATGAGAAAAACTCTGTCAGAAAACGATTGCTCTCACGCTCGAGGAAGAAGTACAGCAGAGCAAGTGAAGAGGTGGTTTATGAGAATCTCTCCAATTTGAGCTTATCCCTAAGGTGATAAAAAGGCTAAGACAGGGAATCGGGGTTCAAAAGGCTAATAAGCAGCTGTTCTCCAATCAGGACACCCACTTTTGATTAGCTGTTGCTTCAAGCAAGAGGGGCAAAGGTGAGCAGTAGCAAGGAAGTGAATGAAATCTTCTGCGCAGCTTAGATAAATCTTCTGATGAGAGCCTGGACATGAAAGGGGGCCTCCGATTAGAGAATCCCTTCGTAGATGAAATAAGGGGATTACTAAGGTTAGGATGGGACAGTGAAAGCAAGAGAACTTGAAGAGTATAGCGCAATTGCTTTTATCTCCCCTTAACAGTTCATTCCTAAGCTTGGGGCGTGGCTGGGAGGCTTTTTCTACTTATAGGGCTTGTATGGGCTCAGGAAGAGAGGCAGATTCCCCTTCCTTCAGTCTCTGCTCCTAACTTGTCCTCCTTCACCTATCCCCAACGCTTCTACCGATTTATTGTTTTGGATGCCCAGACGCAAGAAGCTCTTCCTGGGGCCTACATTATCAATCTTACCGATAGTACGGGCTATCTCACGGATAGTATGGGAGTAGCGGAAGTAGCTATTTCTTTTCGGCAGGATACGGTGTGGATGGAAGTGCGGTATGTGGGATACGAAAAGCAGCGAATTCCTCTCACGCTTAGAAATTCTGCCCAGCAACAGCTTTGGCTTTTGCCAGAAGGAATCCAGCAAGCTGAAGTGGTAATTGTGAGATTGCGAGTCTATAGGACAGAGGTTTCTCTTCTTGCTGCTTTGCGCGAAACCCCTCAAATAGCCACCGGGCTCTCAGGTCAAGTGATAGAAAGAACTCCTGACCGCAGCTTAGCGCAGGTTTTATCTCGTGTAGCGGGAGTGTCAGTCTATGATGGAAAGTTTCTCAACATTCGGGGGATGGGACAGCGCTACAATGCAGTCTTCTTAAATAATTTGCCAGCTCCTCAAACAGAACCTGATAGTCGGGGGTTTGACCTAACGCTCATACCCGCAAGCTTGATTGATCAGGTTCTTGTCTATAAGAGTGCTAGTGCAGAACAGACGGCAGACTTTGGAGGAGGGATTGTAAATATCGTTACTCGGAAAAGCGAAGAGAAATTCCACGCCAGCTTCAAAACACAGTTTGGCTACCTTTATGGCACCACTGGCCGGAATGGGCTCCAAGGTACCCTTTCATTTGCTGAGGGGTGGATGGGGGGCTTGGCTGGACGAGGCCTGCCAGCAAATTTTCCAAAAGACTTGAATACTCTCTCCCTGCGAGAGGTGAATGAATGGAACCTTCGTCTTATCCCAGATTTCTCTTTGAGGACTTTTGCCAGCGTCCCACCAAATAGTCAGGTGGGTTTCCATTTTGGCACACCCATAGGACGTACCATATGGACTACTTGGACGGCTTCATACGGCTTGAGCTTTCAGACGCTCCGAGTGCAGCGCTATCGCTATGAGATGCTTGTGCCTAAGGTAGGTGCCAATCCCTACCTTTTTGCCTATGAGGATTGGCAGACTACCCGACGCATTCGCTCCCTCTTTTTCCAGAATTGGATATGGATGCCCTCTCGTAGGCATTCCATAGAGCTTAATGCTCTTATCCTTCGCCTTTCAGACGATGAGACAATCCTCCGAGAGGGCTATTCTTTTTATCAGCGAGCGGATGCTCGGTTCCGAAACTATAGCTGGCAATACCTCGTACGAACATTAGGAATGGTGCAGATAGGGGGCACTCATGCTTTTTCTCCGTTCTGGACGCTGCGCTGGGATATAGGTAGTAACTTCAGTCAGCGGGATGAGCCCGACTTCCGGCGCATACGGAGCGTGAAAATTCCCCAAGACTCCGTCTATAGGATTATCCTTCCCCCGGGCGCAACGACGTTTGATGCTGCCCGTTTCTATAGTGAAATGCGTCAGTCTGGATTGGCTTCTAATCTCGTCCTTCAGACCACGGTTGCTTCATGGCAAGTGAAAGGCGGTTTGCAGTCGGAGTATCGGTTCCGTCGGTTTTGGGCTCGCTGGTTTTCTTATACCTTTCCACCAACAGGAGATCCTGCCTTTTTGGAAGAGTGGAGTGCCCTTCCACCTTCAGAGGCTTTTTCTAGAGAATACCTTCCTTTTCTTCGGCTGCGTGAGGGTACAAATCCAACTGACCGATATCGGGCGGAGCAATTATACATAGCTCCGTTTATGTCACTTGAAAGAACTTTCAGCCGCTGGCGCATTCATACTGGCATTCGTTACGAGTACAGCTATCAAAGGCTTCTCTCGGCTACAGCGATTGAAGATATTAACCAATTTATTCCGTTTCCTCTATGGCTTCCTTTCTTTAATGTAACTCATAACTTTAGTCCTGTTCATCAAATTCGTATTGCTTATAACCGAACTCTCAATCGTCCAGAGCTCCGAGAACTTGCTCCTTTCCTTTACTATGACTTTGCGCTCAATGTGGAACAAGCTGGTACCCCCGAATTGCGTCCCGCTCGCCTCCATAATCTAGACCTCCGATACGAATGGATTCCCACTCTGAATCAAATTATAGCTGTGGGGGTGTTTTACAAACATCTTTTGAATCCGATTGAGACCTATATTCTTCGGGGTGCAGATCAACCTATTATTCGCTTTGGGAATGCCGAATGGGGATGGCTCATGGGTACGGAGGTAGAGGCTCGACTTCAAATCTCTCCTGCTTTCTTTTGTTTAGCCAATCTCTCATATGTATGGAGCGAGGTGGATATGGGTCGGCGTGTCTATGGTTTTACGCCTGGAACAGCTCCGACCCAGGCCCGCTTTAGACCCCTTCAGAGTCAAGCTCCCTATCTTGTGAATTTGATTGCTATCCTTGCCCCACCCGATAAGGGCTGGGAATTTACCAGCTGTTTTCAGGTCAACGGTCCTCGGCTCTGGTGGGTTGGCGATAACTTCAATCCGAGCGTCTATGAAATGCCCCGGCTTTTATTGGACCTCCACTGGCGCCAGACTTTTCGGAAATTCTTCATAGAGCTCCAAGCTCAAGATATCTTAAATCAGCCCTTTTATTATCGGCAAGATACAGATCAAAACGGGCGAATATCAAGCCAAGAGGATGTAGTATTCCGATTTGTCCGAGGCTCGGAATGGACTCTGCAAATAGGCTTTGTCTGGTAAGAGTGGTTTAGTGTGGAGGAAGTGGAATTATCCCTTGTAAGGCGCCTGTGTTACTATAAGAGCTGGCTAAACACTGCTTCTCTAAAGAAGATAAAGCTTATGGAGGCATTGTGGGGGAGAGAAGCTGATGAGGGGGTAGGAGGTTTGAAGACAGAGACACCAAACGAGATATTACTATCCTGAAAGCACTTTTATTATTAGAGGGTAGGGTTTAGAGGGCTCTTCTAAAAAGTCTTAGAAGCCTACTTACGGGGCGAGGCGTGTTTTCTTCCATTGGTTCCCTTCTCGGATGTAAAGAATGCGGTCATGCAGTCGGTCTGGGCGTCCCTGCCAGAATTCCATCCGATGAGCAATGATTCGGTAGCCTCCCCAAAAAGGGGGACGAGGAACTGAACCCTCGGGAAACTGTTGAGCATAAGTCGCCCACCGAGCTCGTAGCTCCCCTATTGTAACTGGCTGGCTCTGAGGGGAAGCCCAAGCTGCTATTTGGCTGCCATAGGGTCGTCCCGCAAAGTAGGCATCGGAGATAGAGGTCGGCGCTTTTTCTACTCGCCCTTCTATCCTCACCTGTCTCTCTAATGCATCCCACCAAAAGGTCGCAGCTACTCGTGAATTAGCCGCAATTTCCTGTGCCTTTGCACTTTCATAATTTGAATAAAAATAAAGATATGGCGGTTCTAGCCCCTTCAAAAGGATAACTCGAGCATGGGGCTGACCTGTCGTATCGGCTGTAGCCAAAACAAAGGCAGTTGGTTCTAGAAGGCGAGCAGTAATAGCCTCCTCTAACCACTGACGCAGAAGGATGTAAGGGTCTGAGGGGGCTTTCTCCTCGTCCAATTCCGCCTGTAGGTATTCTCGGCGGATTTTCGCTAAGTCTATATCGGCCATATCCAGTCAGATTGTGCTGGCTTTTGCTGACCTCTCAACACTTCCCTATACGCTTTTAGGAGCTCCTCCGCGATTGGATGGGTGGGGGGTAGCTCCCAAAGTTTTCCCTCATGGTGAAGTGCCTGAAGAGGTGTAATCGTGGCTGCTGTACCTGTTCCAAAGACTTCCCTTACCTTTCCATGGACGATACCCTCAATCAGTTCGTAAATAGAGATTTCTTGCTCCTCTACAGCTATACCTAAGGTCTGAGCTAAATAGATGACGGTATCACGGGTAATCCCGGGTAAAATTGTACCTCGCTTCAATGGGGGAGTGATCAAGCGGGGACCCTTCATCACCACAAAGACATTCATAGTGCTAAATTCTTCTATATATTCTCGGTGCTGGGCATCAAGCCATAAGGAGACCTGACATCCTACTTGTTGAGCCTTTTTCCCGCTCAAGAGGGCGCCAGCGTAGTTGCCCGCCATCTTGATGTGTCCTGTACCGCCAGGAGCGGCGCGACTCATTTCAGTCTCTACATAGGCTCTGACTTTTCCAGTGTAATAGGGACCAACAGGAGTTAAATAAATCAGTAGTAAATAACTTTCAGAAGGACGCACGCCCAGCCAGGGGTCTGTAGCAAAATATACTGGACGAATGTAGAGAGCATAGGAAAGGTCTGGGGGAGAAAGGTCTTCTTCCATCCGGAAGAGCGTTAGAAGCATCTCCATGAAGAGCTCATAGGGAACTGGGGGCATAGCGAGACGCTCTGCTGAGTGATTGAGACGCTGCCAGTGGTCTTTTACCCTAAAGGCAAAGCGAGTCCCGTCTGGGCGGATGTAGGCTTTCAGTCCTTCAAAAAGGGCTTGACCATAATGGAGAGCGGAAGTCCCAGGGTGGAGAGGTAATTCAGCCATCGGTTGGATTCGTGGACGATGCCAAGTTCCTTCTTCATACCGAGCCACAGCTAAATGCCGACTAAAGACTCGTCCAAAAGGGAGCTGTTCCCATATCAAAGGCTGGGGCCGAGGAGGCGCAGCATGAATCTCAGGGCTCCACTTCATGAGGGCGTGAATTGAGGTTCCATGCGTTCAAAGCGTAGCCATACGCGCATGGGGTCATCCTTGCGAAGGTACCTCCACAAGCCGCTTAGCTGAGCTAAGTGAGCAAGTACGAAGTAGCCAGGAAGGCCTATCTTCCATGGCCACCGCAGCTTTGGGAAGTTCCAAGATAAAAACGCTTGTATCCATGCTCCGGCTTGGAGAGTCAAAGCAATGCCATATGCTGAAAAGGGCATCTTAACCCCTAATATACTTGTACTTATCAGCAGAAGGATTAAGGCCATGGGGGCGATAAAATATCGGCAGACTTTATGAGAGAAGAGGAAGTAGCTAAAGAGGGGATAGCGAAGGGCTTCTTTCCAGCGAAAGCGATGGTGAAGGGTCTGAAAAGCGGTATAAGCGATGCGGACTTTCCGCTTAAACTCAGTTCGGATGTGAAGGGGCGGAGACTCATAGCCTTGAGCTTGAGGTTCAATCACACTCTTGGCGCCGCTAAACCCTACCTCCAAATTCAGATACAGGTCATCAGCTACACCGAGGGGCATTCGCTTCCAGTATGCATCTCGGATAAGGAGAAATCCACCTCCTACACCTAAAGCATATCCCCAAGCGCTTTCTGCCAAGGCAATCTGTTCATCATAACTCAAATATAGAGCCTCATGGGGAGCAACAGAGTGACTCTGGCTTTCTGGACGGATGCGGCGAATGCCTCCCACTAAGGCTATTCGGGGATCGCTTTCGGCTCGGCACACCGCCTGACGGAGAGATCTCTCAGAGAGAGGGATGTCTGCATCTGTGAGAAGGGCATATGGAGTGTGAAGATGAGCCCGAGCTTCATTTAGGGAATAAATCTTCCCCCGATGGGGGACTACCAGCACTTCCGCCTCTGGGTAAGCACTCAGGGCCTGTATTGTCGGATCAAAGCTGTCATCGCCTTCATGAGTAGCCACTACCCACAGAACTCGCAGTTTCTCTCGGGGATAATCAAGGCGGCGAATGGATTCCATCTTTGGTCTTACGGACTGAGCCTCTCTGTAGGCAGGGATAACGATGGTAACCTCAGGCCATTCCTTTGGCTCTCCAAGGGGAAGGGGGTAGAGTCGACGTTTCACCCATCCTATTGGGACAATCAGAGCTGGATAGATAAGATATGGATACAGGAGAAGAGCAGCTGAAATTGCGAATACCCACTCCCATAAAAGCACTTGACAAAAGTACAATGCTCTTATCTTTACAGGGTGCGCTGGCCCCCTCCGCTTCAGCCGGGGGACAAAGTAGCTCTGATAGCCCCTTCTCGCAGCCTTTCTTATTCCGATATTCAAGGTTTTTTTCAGTTTGCCCGCCGGCAAGGCTGGCGAGTGGAGTACGATGAAGGGCTTTTTGCAAAAGAAGGGATACTAGCTGGCAGTGATGAACATCGGCTCAAACGGCTACAGGCAGCTTTAGAGGCACCTGATCTTCGGGCTATCTGGTTTGTTCGGGGAGGGTATGGAGTTTCTCGGCTTTGGCGATTCCTTCGGTGGGAAGGCTTTCAACGCTATCCCAAATGGCTCATTGGCTTTAGCGATATAACGCCGCTTTTATGGGGAGCTGCACAAGCTGGGATTGTGGCTCTTCATGCTCCCGTGGCAGTCCATGTCCCTCAGCGCCTCACCCTCTCAGCGCTGGATCATCTTCTTTCTCTCCTTCAGAAAGAACGCTTTGATTGTGTTTTGAGTTGGAAGCGTCAATCCTGGCACGGATGGCGCGTGGGCACAGCGTTTGGTCCTCTTTTAGGCGGTAACCTTAGCCTATTAGAGACCCTATGTGGTACGCCCTTAGATATCAAGAACTGGGATTCAGCGCCTATCCTGTTTTGGGAAGAAGTGGGAGAGTACTACTATCGCTTAGATCGTATGAGCTGGCATCTTCGGAATGCAGACTGGTATAAACAAGCAGCTGCCCTCCTTGTTGGAGGGTTGACTGCATTGCATGATGACGAGGATAACCCTTTTGGTTTTTCACTCAAAGCCTTAGTAGAGCAAAGCTGTGAGCCCTACTTACCCTTAGCGATGGGGCTTCCCGTAAGCCATGATTCAGACCACTATGCCCTTCCTATAGGAGCCTGGAGCCACCTTCAAATCCACTCAGAAGAGGCTCGGCTGCGCTTTTGGCGGGATTAGAGAGGTTGCACTTCTACGTAGGTGCGACCTTTCCGCTCCCGAAAGCGAATCATACCTTCCACCAGCGCGAAGAGAGTATGATCTCTTCCCATACCTACACCTCTGCCAGGCCAGAATTTCGTTCCGCGCTGACGTACGATAATGTTCCCTGGTTGAGCTCTTTCGCCTCCAAAGAGTTTGACCCCTAATCGCTTGCTTTCAGATTCTCGTCCATTTCTTGTACTTCCAAGTCCCTTTTTGTGTGCCATATACTATTATTATATAGATTGAATAGAGACAAGGGTCATTTCTTGCCTGTGTCCTTTCTTACGTTTATAGCCCTTTCGGCGCTTTTTCTTGAATACAATCACCTTTGGTGCGCGGATGTGGGCTTCAACTTTGGCTTGAATAGAAGCGGGAATGTAGGGCTTTCCAATTTGAAGCTTTCCATCTTTTTCTATTAGGAGGGCTTTGTCTATAGTGAATTCGGCTCCGGGAGGATAAGGCAGACGGTTAGTGACAAGGTGCATGCCAGGAGAGACCTTCCATTGCTGTCCACCCAGTTCTATGATGGCATACATAAGTCCAACAAAGATAAGTAGTCCTCAGGAGTTGTCTTACCAGCGCAGGAGCTTGATAGTCTCTGTGTGTGATTTTCCTTGCTTGTCTATCATCTCTACTTGAAGGAGGTAGGTGCCATGAGCAAGGGAAGGAAGCCTCCAGCGGAAGGTGTATTCACCTGAACTGAGAGGGTTCTGCTCTTCATGATGGGCAAGGTATTGACCTGAGAGGGTGAGGAGCCGCCAATTCATTCGTCTGCAGCCAGAGGGGAGAGACACGCGAATTGTTAACTCGTCAGAAAAGGGATTTGGGAAAGCTTCTACTCGGAGAGGCCTGCCAGAGATAGCGGAAGGGAGACTTGTAACCGATCGGCTATTGAGCTTCCATATGCCCCGTCCCCAAGTGGCAATATATACAGGACGTTCGGGATCGGGCAAGAGGCGAGCCTCCCAGAGGGGATCATCGGGATTACTCCGATCTACAGTGTCTATTTGATATCGGTAAGGCTTCCAAGTGATGCAAGTAACGGGAACTCGTCCGATAACCTCACCTGTCATCTCCTCCCATAGGGGCGTACTGACTCTGGGACAGCGCCAGAGTCCCCATGCCGTTCCTGCTAAAAGCAATTCGCTCGAGTCAGGATGGAAAAAGAGACTAAACACAGGTATATTAGGGAGGTTTGCATGGATAGAAGTGAAAGTGGGATTTTCAGCGGTGGCGTTCGTAGTGAGAAAGATGCGTTCGGCAGGGGAGGCATAGGAGCCAACAGATATAGCGAGAAGGTTTGGGTTCTTGGGATGAACAGCAATCGCACTAATGAGTCGTCCTCTCACTAGGTCCTGAATCGCTGGCGTTATCTCCTCAAAATCGAATCCTTCTGAACGGTTTCTTCCAATATCTTGGGCTTTTTGTATGCGAAGGAGACGACCATTGGATGTCCCTATCCAGACAGTGTAATCTTCCCCTGGCATAGCTGCCACGCCCATTGCCGTTGGGATAGTGAGGGATGGACTGAAGTAACTCGCATAGGTCGGCGCATCCGCTAGGTTACTAATCTCTGTCGGACTGACACGGCTCCAATATTGAAGGGAATCAGGAGAGAGTGATACGATATTGGAGACATACCACAAATGCTGAGAAGTAGCAATAAAGAGATGGGTGGTACCATTCAGGTTGCGGTTGCGATCCCGAACAATCTCTGGAAAGCTCTCCACAAGGGCGATTGGAGGATAGATAGGACCGTAGTTGAGCGGGCGATCCTGCTGGATGGTAAATGGAGGTTGTCTTTCAGGGGCTGGCGCAGAGGGCGGTTGAATAGAGTCATTACGACCACTCCTGTAAAAAGCATACGGTGCGGGTGGATTATAGACAGAGTTATATCGCAGGCCTCTGTCTACAGAAAGGCGAAATCGTCCCCACTGATAAGCTAGGCCTACGACTTCAGGAAGGCGGGAACTGACCACCACATTCCCTACAGGGTCGCGTACAGGATTGAAAGCTACACCAGGGGGGAAATTCACGAGTCGGAAAATCTCAGCCGGATCTTTTTGAGAGTAGTGAGAGGAAATATTGAGCGGGGAAAGGCCAGAAGCGTGAATGTCTCCGTTAGGGGCTACAGCTACTGATAGGACAGCGGCAGCCCGAATACCTCGGTTTGCATCTTCCAGTCGGGCTCCTCGCTGAGTGACTCGGACGAGCCGTCCATTTCCAATCACTAAATACTCCCCCCCATCCAGAAATACAAAATCCCGAATAGGATTAGGGAAACGAAGAACAAAAGGGTCTTGATTTGCAGGGCTGACTCGCTGCCAGCCCGTCGCAGGCGAGAAATCCCAAACTTCGTTGCCGCCGATGAGGATATGAGAAGGGTCCGTCGGATCCACTCTAAGGGCAAGAGCTGAGAGCCCCACTTGACCAAGCACATTAAATGAGCCACTCTGAGCAGAGGAAAGAAGCGTCCATGTGGAGCCATTATCAGAAGAGGCCCATATGCCGACAAGCTCTCCCCTTAAGTTTGCACTGGCTACATAGAGAATGTTCCGGTTAGAAGGAGCTGCGCGTACAACTACATTCCCCCCTCCAATCCCTACAATGTTTGCAGCTGAGAATTGAGTTTCAGGAGGAAGTCGAAATCCTTGCACTTCTGTGAAAGTATTGCCGCCGTCGGTAGAGCGGTAGAGCTTTTCAGTCGTGGATACGAATAAGACATTCTCAGCGCCCCATTCCACGCTACACAAAGGCCGACGCACTGGAAGACCCCGCTTTCGCATGCTCTGAAGTCCATCATTCGAAAGAAATATGCTGTCCTGAGTAATGACACAGACTCTTCCCTCCACTACCGCTATATCCACAATGTTTGTGAGGGCAGAGTTACTCCTATAGTTAGAGGCATAAGATAGGTTTGGATAGCTCAATCTCCATGTGGCATTTTGGTTAGAGAAGGTTTGCCCCCCATCTACAGAGATAAAGACTCCCATGCCTGGCAGTCCTGTAGCACCGATGAGCCACCCTCGCAGGGTATCTAAAAACTTCACCACCGTATCTACCGCCCGAAAATTCAGACGAGTATTGTCAAACCGAGTAATATTCCCAGTGCCCACATAGAGAGTGTCTCCTGAGGCAGCCAAGGCTGAGATGGAAAGATTTCGGTACACTGCTTCTCCATTTTGATTGAGCGTAAATGCTGGGACCACTTGCCAACTGCGTCCTCCATCCGATGATTCATATAATCCTCCAAAGGCTGAGCCTACGAAGATTTTATTTCCTACTCGAATGCCCCTGGTGAGAATGTTCCCGAGATTTGTCGGGCCGACGGGTTCCCAAGGGAAATAGGAAGTAGAGACTTCCATACGAATGGGGAGGGGCTGCCAGCTCAGAAGAAGGCATACGATGACAAGGGTAATGAAGCGGTACATGACGCAAATATAAAGAAGAAGTCCCTCTACTTGCTCAATCGCTCCACTGGAAGCCAGCGAGGTTTTCGTCCTTTTTCAAAAGGCTGATTGCCCAGCGAGGGAGGCTGCTGCTCAGAAGGGAAAAGGGGAGGCTCATAGAGAGACCGAAGCGGGGGAGAGGGGGGAGGCGGACGACGAAGCCTAAGAAAAAGCCATTGATAATTCCTCAGAGCCGGAAGATAATCCGGCTTATACCGAAGGCTCTCACGCCATAGGCGGAGAGCTTCTCCACTATCTCCTCGCTGTACAGCAATATAACCTAACTGCTGATAAATCAGGGCTCGCCGAGAAGAGTCTCTTTCTATCAGCAAAAGAGTCCGCCATACCGCCAATGCACTATCCCATGCCCTCTGACGGGTATACAGCTGAGCTTGCGAATAACGCGCAGTAAGAGTCTGTGCCCACATCAAGCCGATCACTACCGCTTCAACCATCGCCGCATCCGAGCCCGCTCCTCCTTCATTTGGACCTTTACTTGTTTCCTCTTCTGAGCTTCACGCAGCTTGCGAATAAGAGACTCCCTATCTACAAATCTTTTCATGATAAGCGTCTGTGCAATCGTCAAAACATTCAGCACAAAGTAGTACCAGCTCAGAGCAGAGGAATAATCATTGAGAAAAATAAAAAATATCACAGGTGTTAGGTATGGTAACCACCTCAGGCGAGGGTCTAAAGAAGTCTGGCTTTGCTGAGTGAAGTAAGTGAAGGCCAGAGTAGAAAGGGCCGTTAGCAGAGCAAATAGGCTCAAGTGGTCTCCAATGAGAGGTAGATCTATGCCCCATGAAATGAGATTATCATAAGAAGAAAGGTCTCTCGTCCAAAGAAATCCCTGCTGCCGAAGTTCAAATGCATTCGGAAAGAAGCTCGTCATTGCGAAAAATATAGGTATCTGAAGGAGAAGAGGAATGCACCCGCTTAGAGGATTCACTCCCAGTTGGCGATATAAAAGAGTGCGTTCTACCATAAGTTTGTCTGGCTGATCCTTATATTTCTCTTCCAATGCCTTGACCTCTGGAAGTTCATTCACGATCTGCATCCGAACCCCTATCATGTAACTGCGCCATGTGAGTGGCGAAAGGATAATTTTGACAACCAGAGCCAATATGGTAATAATAATGCCATAAGAGGGAATGTATTTTTCCATGAAGTTGAATAGGGGGATAATGAAGAGAGTGTTGATATATCGTATGAAGCTCCAGCCTAAGTTGAGCTGCTTTTCATAAGATTCTCCATAAGATTTCAAAAGTGTATAACGGGTGGGGCCGAGATACCAGCGCTGCTGAGCCTTCTCTCCTTCCAGAGGAAGCTGAAGCTGAAGCTGATAGCGAGGAAGGGTAGTGTATGGTAGACTGGTCAGAGTCGCCCCAGAAAAGGCGCTCTTAGCTTGAAGGATAAAGCAAAAAAACTGTCCTTTCGCTGAAACCCACTGGATCCGACCTTGAAGAACCTTCTGCTCAGTCTCTTCCTCATCAGGCGTGAGGGCTTCTATATCTTCACCTTGGCGATAGTAAAGCATGCAATGAGGCTGCATTAGCTCTGAGGAGGGCTCTGTTTGAGGGGTCTGGTATTGGATTGTACATAAGATGTAGGGATTGCGAAGCCTTTCCCGAAGCCCACGAAAATCAACTTTCCAATCTAAATGGTATCCATCTGCGGGAATGTGATAAGACACTTGGATAAATGTGTCTTTTGCAAGCTCTAACCTGAAGACTACACTGTCCTCACCTCTTTCTATAAGAGGACCTGGAGCATGAACAAGCGAAAAAAAGAGCTCTTTACTGCTGACGATGCTTCTTCCTTCAGCAAAAATGAATTGGTATTGCTGAAGGGAGTCCCAAAGCTGAATAGGTTTCTGAGAGGAGGTAGTGAAACCTTTCAGATTCTGATTGTAGAGGCGTGCCCCGCGAGTCCCAAATCCTAATCGCATGGAACGGGTTTCAACAAAGAAGATACTATCTCTACCCTGTGTGAATTGGGCATAAATCCCAAAGCGAGCTGCTCGTGTCGCTGAATCCAAAGCTGGTGCGGAAGAAACAGTATCTCGGGGGAAAGAGGAAGAGGTCTGTACAGTATCTGGCTGGGATGGGGAAGAAGGAGCGGAACTGCGAGCTATCCACAAGGTCCACAGAAACATCAAAAGCGTAATCAGAAAAAGTCCGATCCAGGTTTGCCTTTGCACTGGGGCAAAGATAGAGTCCTAAGAGTACAAGGGGGAGTGAATCACTCTTAGACTCTTGAAGCAAGAGGTGCTGGGATGAGTCAGAGGGAGGGGTGCGGCGGCGGCAGCCACCTTTGGTGGCTGCC